>DATGWN010000029.1:0-60314 GCA_035299465.1 Acidobacteriota bacterium
GACCTTGAAGGTTCTTATCAAAAAGGCCCTCGTTCCGTAGACGAATTCCTCAAGCAAACGGCAATCTGTAATCCTCACCTCACAATCATCTATACTAATCCAAAAGCGGAACAAATCATTTTCCCACGTGCGACTGACCAAAAACCAGTGCTGCCAAAGGAAATCAAACCGCACCCATATGGCGTCGAACTCGGAACACTTATCGCAATGTTGCATAAGACTGAGTGCAAGACAATCTCAAGTTTCTTACAAGAAGAATTCACACGAGTAAGTCCAGGCGTCGCAAAAGAAATCTGCGAACACGCAGCACTCTTGCCAAATACAAAACCGCAAGATGCATCCCGCGAACAAGCAGAAGCGCTCATCAACGGCATCAAAAAGACAAAAATCATGGCGCCGCCAGCAGATTGCATCGCGCCAATTGGTGAAGACCTTCTCCTTCGAGGCCTCAAAAAAGAAATCAACGCGGAATTCTATGCGTCAATCTCACGAACTCCAGAAGTCTATCGAGGAAATCCATTCGTTATCGAAGTTGCTATCGCGTACGGCGGACAGCAACCTGCAGACCAACAAATCAACATCCTTCGATTCGCAAACCGTGTTCCATTGCTCTATCAGCAAGGTGCATGCGGTTCCGTACGTGCAGTAATGGCGACAGCGTGGAAAAACTATGGCCTGTCACAATCAAAAGGAGCAATCCCAGTCGGCCCTTGTACAGTACTCATACACATCGCATCAGTCTGGGTTCCGTTCACTTCAGAATCAAAAGAAGCAATCGCTCACTATCCTGAAATCCTCAAGGAAATGCGACTTGCGTTACAAGACTGCGGTCGAAAGCTTGCAAGCTATGTAAACAAGAAACACAAAGTCGGCATCGAACTCAAGAAACGATCATACATTGAGAAATATGTCCCACACATTTCAGAAGCACTTATCTCGCTACTAGACTTACCTAAAACAGAAGGACCTGTCATCGAAGAAAACCTCGGCAAGATTCTTGAAAAAGAACGAGGAAAACTCGACACAATGGAATTCGACGAATCAAAGAATACTGACTTTGACGACGACTTCTCCAAGATTGGTAAGGATACTGAGACTGAAGACGACGGTGAAATGAAAGATGAGTACTAAAAAGAAAGAAGCGACACCTGCGCCAAAAGCTCCAAAAGAATCACTAACACCTATTCTCAAAATCGCAAAAGAAGTGTATGAATCCATCAAAGCCGAAGAAGCTCCGCAAGTTTCAATGCCGCTGCGATCATTACAAAACGTACACTTCCGAACAGACATCGGATATTTCGAACTTCTCGGTAAGATGAAAGAGAGACAGCTCTCAGCGTCAACCATCAAAACATTCGCTCAAACATTGCACATGCTAAATCTCGCAAAAGAACTTGCGATCACAAACGACGAAGCAACGAAGAGAGAAGCGTATTACATCTCCAAGAACTGGGGAGAAGCAAAATTCAACGAGCAGCCAGAGTCGGACACAGTCATGGACGACATCGAAGCGATGCTCATGATTAACCGTGAAGTCATCGGTTTTGTTCCAGAAGAAAAAGGCGGCGAAATCGCAGGCAACCTCCTTGTCATCGATAAAGACCAAGAAACAGGAGAAACACTTCGAATCGACTGTACTAAATTTGGATCAGGTGCCTACTCAATTCCGTCAAAAGTCGAAGACCTCAAATTCGAAACAAAAGCAAAATTCATCCTCGCAATCGAAACTGCCGGTATGTTCCAACGATTATCCAAACAAAACTACTGGAAAAAGGCAAATTGCATCCTTATCTCAATGGGTGGCGTTCCTACGCGAGCAACTAGACGCTTCATCCGACGACTTGCCGATGAAATGAAACTGCCAGTCTACGTATTCACTGACGGCGATCCATACGGATACCTCAATATCTACAGAACGCTTAAAGTCGGTTCAGGTAACGCTGCGCACATCAATAAGTACTTCTGCGTTCCGCAAGCAACATTCCTTGGCGTCACACCGCAAGACATCATCGACTACAAATTACCAACTCACGCACTTAAAGACATCGACGTCAAGCGTACAAAAGACGGTATGAAAAACGACCCATTCATCCAAAAATACGACGAATGGAATAAAGCGCTCAACCAGATGATCGCGATGAAAGTCCGTGCGGAGCAGCAAGCGTTGGCGAAATGGGGATTGAACTTCGTTATTGAAAAGTACCTTCCAGACAAAATCGCTAACACAAAGAAATTCTTGCCTTAGATTTTTTCTATATTTGACTAAACATTTTTAAGACAATGTTTGAATAAATAGAACATGGATAAATCCAGCGTTATTTTTGCACTTATTCTCATCGGCCATTACGTCATGAGTCAATTGATCCCAAAAGAATACAAAATTATGTCTTATTTCATCGCATTTTTTACCATAGCGATCGGCGCAATCGTCGCAGCTCTAGTTATGCAAAAAGAGTCCGTATCAAAATGGGCAATACTTTCTGTCGTAATATTGATTTCATACACTATCTCAAACGCGGTCCTAAATGCACTCGTCATAAAAATCGAGAATAAACTTGCCGTCGTACAAACAATAAACTTGCTCATTTTTGCCATTACCCGATTGTGGCTCAAACTCACAAAAGGATTAAGTGCAAACGTCGTCGTTAGTCTATTTTTTGGCGTCATACTTATCTGCCTTTTAATCGTGAACTTTGCGCAAAAAACATTAGACTTCTCAATCGAACTAAAGATAATTTCTGCAGCGGTGATTATCGGGATTGCAATTGTAGCGAATATGCTGGCGTCAATGGCTTCAGAAAAATGGGCAGCTTGAATTATTTTCTATTTTTGTACCAATCAACAAATTGTGACTGACAGCCATAATTTCCGACCTTGTCCGTCCATGACTTGAACTCTTCTTTCGTCAACTCTGCAAGCGTCTTTGTCCCGTCTCCAAACGTTTCGATGACCATGATCTGCGGTAAATCAGACCAATGCCACGGCTCGCGTTTACCTTGCGGTTTTGGCGCAACAATACCTTGCAGCTCATCATAGAAAACCATCGGCTCACGGAGAGTATCATCCATGTAAGTCAAACAGTGTTTCGCTTTGAAAAACGGAACAACACCGCCATTGAACGAATACACCGCATTAGCTATAAACGCAGGTCCCAGTGATGGATTACCCATTATCTGACTGACGAATGCACCTGGCCATCCACCGAGTGCTGGAATGAAAAAACCCGCGTCAAGTGTAACACACGGAGCTTTGATACGTTCGAATGCGTAGAGAATTTTGAATGATGCAACTTTTTTTACGTCGTTTTCCTGTGGTTCAGGAATATCCATTTTGTACTGCTTCAGATTTACCGGATAGTCGCCGAATTTAAGTCCCAGTGTATTGACTTTTCCTACATTTGACGTTGCAAAGTACAATGGATCCATGCAATACGGTGACACGCTTTTATTTATAAAATTACTACTAAAAAGTGGTTTAGAAATGTCCTGACGAGGACCGCATCGGAGAAGCTTTATAAACGCTCTATCTGTCCTACAACCCATGCTCGTGTAGCCTAGCCTGGATAGGGCGACAGCCTTCTAAGCTGTAGGTCGTGGGTTCAAATCCCATCACGAGCGTTTTTTCTGAAGTTTTTGGTCAAGCTTTTTCAAAAAAGGTTGCGTGGAATCCCATCACGAGCGTTTTTCTTCGCCCAGCGAGTATGATTCCAACGCGAAGCGCGTCAGTGCCAAGAATCGTCCAACTTCGGAACGATAGTATGCCGCAGAAGCAGGAACTTTTGTTAAATCAGTAAAACCCACTAAGCTCACTTTTAGAATGCCAACATCTCGAAAAGTTCTATCACGCAATTCATTTGCATGCACCGCATGTTCGTAACCAAATCCGGAGTCATTTACCGACAACAGACCTTTTCTGTGCACGTCAAAGGCAGGAACATTTTTTGCAGTAGAAGCGTTATCAAGATTCTCTAAACCAACATTCACGCGTTGAAATTCTGTAGAATTTGCGTCGGGCTTATGTGGCACCGGATTCTGTGCATATGTCAGAAGAGCGATAAGACTATTATGCGCGTATCGAATCGGCGCATCGAATTTTGGATTTGCCAATCTTGTTCTTAGGGAAAAACTGACGAGTTCTAATCGACGCGCAAGTTCATCGTAGACAGTGATAATTTCAGATATTCTTGGATCATAACCGCATGCAAGAACAGGAAGTTCTTCCGACAAATCATAGCCACGCATAGAGACGTTGTCCGGCACCATGGATCGTTCTAAAGTAACTGTATCGATGGCTTGCGAAAACTTATTCGCTCTTACGAGATCTGCGATTTGTGTCATAAAAAAGAGGAAGATATTTCTCTTTAAATAGTAGACGACGATACGGTTTTAAAACCCTACAGATTCCCACGTCTATGAGTTGGATGTACGACTTTGCAAAAACCTATGTTCGATGTACGCTCGCTAACACGGCAACGACTTTGACTGTAGCAAGTATCGCAACAGGAATCGGCCTTACATTTGCGCCGACTCAAAAAGCAAAAGAATTCGGAACATGTTTAGCGTTAGTAAGCAGCGTCATCTTTCTTGGCACAGGATGCGGATTTCACACGCATTATGTATACGCAAAAACTCGCCGACATCTCAAAAAACATGGCTATCTTGACAGTGACTTTGAATCCAAATGTGTAACATATTGCTCTCACGTTGGAAAAGAACTAGCGCTCAAAGACGCCGGACTAGAAAACCTCATAAGATAATGCAAACAACTCCAATCAGTAAGGAATCGATAATCACCGGACTTGCAAATCTCTACGATAAAAACGTTCCATTGCGAGCAGACGCAATCAGCCAAGCAGATCCGCATTTGTGGTACTGCCTCTACGACAAAACGCAAAGCGGCGGAAGAAAATACGAATCGTTAAAAGACGCTAGAAGTGATCTCGCCCAATATTTCGCTCAACTAGGACGAGACAAAGACAGCAGAAAAGTACTCACCTATAATTGGAAGCAGCCGTCGCCAACACGTCTATCTACCGCACAAAGAAATGCCAAAAAACGAGAACTGCTTGCAACGCTCAAACAAAAACTCAACGCAGAAGAAGACCTAAGGTATCGCGCACAGCAACAAACCGATCGAAAGTTTGCAAGCGCAGGATATAGATACTTCAATGGTTGGGATTCATTTCTCAACGCAGCGGGGATCGATCCACTTTATTTTGCTCGTCAAGTAAAATATCCTCTCCAAATGTATCTCTGCGCTTTATATGATTGGTATCTCCAGGGTAATCCCATGGATATGACGACAGTATCCGACACGCTCCCAGACATTGTGGCCGCGCTCTCGCAACGATGCAACGGATACTATAGCGCCCTCTCAAAAATGGAAAAACTTTTGCTCAAGTGTAATTTGCCCGATGACGCACAAGAATGTGCACCACAACAGTGGATGAATAGTCTAAAAAAACAAGTCGGTATAGAAAATAAAGTGAGAAAAGAAGAACTTCGCCAAACGATGATCTCCATGAAATTAGACGAGGCATACCCGGTACACTACGTGCACAGACTTGGGATAGGGCATACTACTGATTTCATAAGAGGCCGAGACGTGCGAGACTTTTTGATACATAGTAAACGCTGGACAACGCCTGCCAAATTGGCAAGGGATATGAAGGTGTCCGAAGTCACACTGCTGCGCAAACTCCCCTTCATTGCAGAAGACGTCGTGAAAATACAAGAGAAAAACCGACCGCGTTATTTCGTTCTTAAGACCGCTGCGCAGAAATTACAAATTAGAACTCGTCAAGAACAACCATACACGTCATTAACAGATATCGCGATGGAATGTGAAGTCGATTACTGCGTCGTGCGTCGACATAGAGACCAACTGCAACTTGGTCGAAAAACGAAAACAGGAAGAAAACACTACGTGCTTTCCAAAGACGATGTTCTCACACTCAAAAAGAGCGTTATCGACGAAAAACAACGAGGAATTGAAAACGTGAAGAAATGGATCCAGGTACTGGGCACACAACCACGCTGGACACCAAAAGAACTTGTCCGTGCGCAGATTCCAGCATCACACTTCTATCAAGAAGCAGCGCGCCGTCGAATTCCAGCCTCATCTTACGCCATTCCCGCAGTCACACTTATCTCATACTTTTCGCGCGTATCGAAAATAAATGCTGCATAATTTATTAATCACTAAAATATTCTCTGCTAAAAAAAATGACAATTGACATCAACGTCAGAGCTGCAATTATCTACGATGGCGAACTGCTCGTCTTAGGTCGCAAGAACGGAGGCGGCAAATTTCGGTACGAACTTCCTGGCGGCAATATCGACAAAGACGAAACGCATCTTAGTGCACTAGAACGAGAATGCGTCGAAGAAGTAGGGAAAAAACCAGACATCCAGCCGCAGGTATTCGCTCGTGCAAAAAACCATCAGAAGAACATGGAAAACTGGATTTATCTTGCGACGATTCGCTCAAAGCGACGGCCAATTCCAAAACTCGAAGACGGCTTCAAGAAATACAAATGGATCAGTAGCGAAAACCGTGCCAAATACCGTTTCAATCAAAGCACCGAGTATGCTATCAACAAACTCATAAGTGACGGGTACTTAAAGTAAAGCGCAATCTTTATAGCCGAAGTATATTCACCCTGTAAAATGGTCAAAAATCTTACGGACGAAGAAATACGATATTACAGCACCAGATATGTCAATCGCGAAATCACAGTCGTAAAAACTAACGATTTATTTGGCATCTATTTTGACAATGTAAGATTGTACGAAGATTTTCCCGGACTCATGGACAAAGCACTCGGACCTGTCCCTACGATTCTCTATACGCACAGTAAACCACACCACACACAAGATCATCCCGGCACGCAATCAAGTAATTGGATACATCGATTCACGCCGCCTCTGACGCTAGAAGACAAAATAGCTCCAGTAAAAAAACATTCTGCCGTTGAGCCGATGCGACTTTTCTAACATTTTAAAAAGAACTAAGCGCAAAACCAATTCACAATGAAACGAATTATTATTGCAATGCTCCTTATATTGACACTACTTTCACTCACTGCTTGCAACGCTAATGTCCATCTGTGTGACGCACCATATATGCCCTATGGCACTGGGTGCTGCTACGACAAGAACCAAAACGCGGTCTGTGACCTCGACGAGACGTCAGGCCAAACCCCGCAGACAAACGCAACATAAGAATTCAGATTACCTTTATAAATCGACCATCCTTTCTGTAGACTAAATCGGGCGGATAGCCAAGCAGTAAGGCAAGAGGCTGCAACCCTCTCATCATGAGTGCAATTCTCATTCCGCCCTTTTTTCTGTACAAAAACTTATATATCAGACGACCGAAAAAAGACCCATGCACACAAAAAAGAGCATTGGCATCGTCTTTATTCTGAGTTTGCTTCTCTTATTTGGCTGTACGTCACAACCAGAAAGCAGACCATTACAGACACAGCAGACAACGGATCAAGTAATCACACCAGTCGACATTCCACAAGGATTTGCGACAGAAGATTCTCCATTCGTTACGGATAAGAAATTTGTCCTAAATCCATCCAGCGAAATCCAGACAACAATCTCTGTGTACAACGCAATGGACGTATCCTATAGCGCAGTACAGTTTAGAATCTCCCGATGCGTAGACAAATCGGGATCAAAAGTTGTCGCTGCCCTGCCTGAGTTGACAACACAAGCACAAGATCTTGCATCACACCAAGCAAAACAGTGGACCGTCACGATTGCAAAAGCTCAATTCGTAGCAGGCAGATACATGTGCGAATTGCAAGCGTATTCTGGCGAAACAACGCTGCTGTCTAAACAAATGATAGTCGACGTAGTCAGTCCTTAAATCTTATAAAGACTGGGCATATCCCCTTCTCTACGGCTACAAATGCCACCTTGCATGAGGTGCAAGATACTATGAAAAAAGTTCTCATCAATCCAGAAGATTCCTACGTCGTTGACGCAACTAAAGATTTCCACTGCTCCCAAGGCATGATCCGTTCTAAAGATCTTCAAGAAGCGACACCTGGCTCTGTCATAAAGACCAACAAAGATTACTCATTCACCGTCTTAGACGCACGATTCCAAGACGTCTACCCTAAGATCAAACGTGGCGCGGCGATCATTATTCCAAAAGACGCTGGCGCAATTTTAGCGCATTTACTCGTTGGAAACCAAGACACGGTTCTCGATTGCGGCGCAGGAAGCGGCGCACTTTCACTATTCCTTGCCCGATATGTTAAACACGTCCACTCCATGGACAATAGGCAAGAACATCTTGACATCGTCAATAAAAACATCGAAATGCTCGACGTCCAAAACATTACGACGCACCTTGGCGATTTACAAAAGGAAGTGCCGAATATTCAAGTAGACGCGGCGACATTAGATATGCCCGATATTGAAAAATCATTGGAGAATGTCCATAAAATACTCAAAATCGGCGGCAGTATCGCATGCTACGTGCCAAATACCAACCAACTGCAAACACTAGTCGTGCAGCTGCAAAACGATAAACGATGGCTGTTCAAAGAAGCAATCGAAGCAAACGAGCGTATCTGGGTTGTGGACGAGAAAAGATGCAGACCTGGACATGAAAGTCTTGCTCACACTGCATTCTTAGTCTTCGCAAGAAAAATCGCCTAGACATAATAATAAATCTTCTTTGACTTTTGTTCAGAGTCAAGCTGTGAACCAATTTTGTTCGCGCGTGGTCTATGGGATTCTTCATCGCGTCTGAAAGTCAGCGCGACATCAGCAAGGAAATGATTCATACCGCCCTGTAAATCAAACGGACCGTGTGTTTCACCACGCACCGCTGGAACACCATCAAATACTAATATCTTATCGCTAATATAGTCAATGAAGAGTAAATCGTGATCGATAATCAACGCAGTTTTTCCTTTTTCAGTCATCCAATCTTTGATGATTTTAGACATGAGTAGTCGCTGTTCAGTATCCAAGTATGCTGACGGCTCGTCCATCAAGTACAGATCAACGTCCTTAGCAAGGCACTCAACGATTCGCACCGTTTGCAATTGACCGCCCGACAATTCGTTCATCTTCTGCAAGAACAATTTCTCAAGCTTCAGCGGCTTGATCAACTGGCTTTCGTAGTGCGTCTGAGCACGTGAAAGTACGTCCATAACAAGTTCTTCTGATGACGTGTCGATGTGCTGTGGCTTGTATGCGATGTCGACTTTCTTTAGGACGGATCCAGAGTCCGCCGAAATTTCGCCGGCAAGAATCTTTGCAAACGTCGATTTACCGATACCGTTTTCACCTAAAATACCGACGACATCGTGACGTTTGACTTTACCAGGATTGATGCTGAGTGAAAATGAACCTTGTTTTTTCTTGACAGTATCCCATGACGTCAAAGGCGCAAGATCGTCTTCTTCTCGTGGAGGTCTCGCATAGAATTTAATTTCATTCTCGCGGAAACGTACGTTTTCCTCTTTGAGATATCCTTCAAGATAAATATTGATACCATTCTTTACTGATTTTGATTGGCTGATGACACCGTACGCGCCTTGGCTACCGTAGATGATGTGAATCAAATCTGTCATGTAATCAAGAATAATCAAATCGTGCTCGATAACGATGACCGCAGTCTGCTCGTTTGCAAGTTCTCGGATCGCTTTAGATACAAGTAATCGTTGTTTGATGTCCAGAAAACTAGATGGTTCATCAAACATGTAGACGTTCGCATCCTTGAGCATCGTGGCAGCGATTGCAATACGTTGTAATTCTCCGCCTGATACCGTCTTGATGTCGTGCTCTAAAATTGCTGTCAACTGTAACGTATCTGTCATTTTCTTGACGCGAGCGACGTCAGATGACACTTGCGAAAGCAAATCTTTAACTTTTCCATTGAATTGTGTTGGAATAAGATTGATACCTTGTGGCTTGAATGCGACCGAGATTTTTCCGTCACGCATTTTTTCAAAATATTGTTGCGCAACTGTTCCTTTGAAATATGCGATAAGATCTTCTATCTTGCAGTCTTCTGGCTTTTTAGTCAAGTCGCCCATATTCGGACGAAGCATACCTGAAAGAATTTTGACTGCAGTGGATTTACCAATACCATTTCGACCCAAAAGACCAACAACTTTTCCAAACACCGGGATAGGAAGATTATACAATCGAAAACCGTTGACACCATATTGATGAATTGGCTTACCTGACGCTTCTTGTGGCAAACGGACAATCTTGATAGCGTCAAACGGACATTTTTTCGCGCAGATTTGGTGAGCTTCCGTAGTCACTTCTTCAGCAATCGTCGCTTTTCCATCAGGACCAAGGTGAAAACCCTCGCCGCCCGACCTATTAATAGGGTCGTACTTGATGCACTCCTTTGCGCATCGAATTGGATCGCATTTTTGCTTATCGATGAATGCGATACGTCTGCTGCTTTCTAACATAACGCGAGGAGTCACGTTTTTCTTTATAAATATGCACAGCCCATGTATCACATAATATTAAACGAAATGGTATAAATATACCAAAAAAACGGGACCAGTTATATAAACCGCTCACCCATATGTACATACTTCCTTAGGGGATTTAGAGAAATGTCAATTGATATGCCACCAGAAGCAGTAACGGTGTACACTACACCAGCTGCAATCGTAAAAACGGTTTCTGAATTCATCGCAGAAAGAGCGCACGTACTTCACGTCAACCGCCATTACAGAGGCGATAGCCAGGCACCATTTGCCGATCACTACGTCGCACCAAGCAACGAATTGTCCGTCAAAAACTACGACGGTAACGGCGCATTCATGGGCAAATCATACATCACGCTCTCATTCGATTTAGATACAGACGGCCTCAAATCATTTAGCGCCTCTCCCGACGAAGAATCAAAAGCAAGCGCACTTGACTACATCGTAAGTGAAGATTCCGATGCGAAATCCATTGAAGATTTGTTTGCAGATTACAGAGACTATCACCTTGCAGTCGGTGTCGTAGGCTATCGCGGAAAGATGAACACGAGCTTTGAACGGACTCCTCAATATCTAGAAGGAAGTATCGTTCAAGAACGCAACATGTCCGCTTATTCCACGGACAAATAAATTCTTAAATCCTTTTTCTTTCTAGTATTTTATGAAGTGCAGCATTACAGGAAAAGAAATCGAGCAGAATTTTCTAGGCAAATTGATTGGCACCACGATTAAAGACGAGAAAGGAAAGAAATATGCAGTCAGTGCAGATGCTCAAAAACTGTACAAAAACGATAAAACAGAAATTCTCAAGCACATCAAGAAATGAGACACCCTGGCGACTTTAGCGCACGAAACAGCCTTCTTATCCATCTAGGAATCTACGTAGACAATCCGACACCTCTCAACGCCCATGTTTTCTTTTCGGAATATCTCTACGACGGATTGGAAAACATTCAACAAGTCAGAAAGCATCACGACTATAATGCATACTCTGACGACATAAACGACATATTCGAAGAAATCTACAAGTGCGCACAATTGTGGGAAAAGAAAAAGCCAGTGGAAAAGAAACTCAAAAAAATCCACGACGCAATCAAACGTCTCCAACTAGACCAGCCGCAATGAATCATCCAAAGAAACCATTAAAAATACAAACCGATTCCCACATCCATGACACTTACCAAACATCTGATCGACGCAAAATACCGACAAGGCAATGCAGTCGGCGAGTTTCTCGCAGACATAGAATTACTAGATCCCACTGAGCAAGAAATCGTTCGATTCGGCGGCAAAATCACTGACCGCGCAATCGCGCCAATGCCAACACAAGATTTGTACGGGATGCTCATACCGCACGCCAAATTATGCCTCTTTCTCAAATTACCAGGAGATAGATCGCCAATACATTCAATCATATACGAAACGATGCACCGTGGCGATGATCCATTGAATACGTACTACGAAGGCAATTGGTATTCGATCCCGCCACTTGGAAAATCACTCTTAGAAAAAAATCCATCACCTGACCTCTATTGGATTTTAAAGACGACAACAGAAATCTTCTCGGAAGGCACAGTTAATTTCACAATTTCTAGAAAGTAAGCCTCTGGTGGGGATTGAACCCACGACCTTCTGATTACGAATCAGACACTCTACCGCTGAGCTACAGAGGCGCGATATCCTGTGTGAAACCCCGTTTCATTTAAAAAGCTACTGGGCGTAGTTATATAAAGGGAAATTTATTCTCCAGTTCTTCCATGGAATTAGAATCATTCAAAGCAGTAGTAGTGCATTCATATGCACGAGAGCTCCCATACTTACGTACAGGATCATACCAGTTCAACTATGTGAACAAAGACGTCGTAACAGGACATGCGACAGTGCGTGTGTGGTCAGAAGGTTTTATGGATGTCACCGAACTGTTCCCGATGATGTATGTGGGCACCGTCAGAAAGACACGCTACGGCACATTCTGCCTATACGCCTCATTGCTCATGCTCCAAAAGCTTGCTCGCGTGAACGACGACAAACCCTATATTGAATTCCAATTCCCGAACGAAAAATCAAAAGGACTCATGCCAAAAATCGGAATGAAAAATGGCTTTGCATCCCCACTAGACAAAGTCATAGAAAACTCCAGAAGATTTTTGCTAGAATCCGGCTATAGCCAAACTACATTAGAAAACGTCGTCAACTATGTATTTACTGACGCAGAATTGCCTTCATCACGACAGTTGCATAAGAGCCTACGGGCAAAGTAAACGACACAGTCAGCTTAGAAAATTGTTCTGGTTTTTTTGCCAAATCATCAGCCACCGGTTTTGAAACGACCACATCAGTCAGCGCAATCGCCGCATCACGAACTGCAGTCACATCTTTTCCAGCCAATTGCTGCAGATGAAAATCGACTAGACCTTCTTTCTCTAAAATTGCAGCGACGCATGGATGTGAAAAAGAAGAAATCATCAACGGAATTTGCGACGGTAATGAAATTTTTTCAAGCGGGAACGACAACGAACCAACGGCATATTTCACGACGAAATATTTTTTCTCACGCACAAGCGAATTCAAAACCTGATTCCATAAGTAGCTCTGATATGCTTGCATATGCAATACTTTCTCATGATAAGCAAACGCATTATATGCCGCCTTCCATCCATCACGCAAGCCGACCAAGTATGGTTTACGAAGCATCACATGGTTTAATCTCTCAACCACGTCTTTTTGTTTCCACCGCGAGGATAGCATGCGCTTCTCGGCGCGAATTGCGGCAGGTTCATGTGGTGATGAAACCGTCAACAATAATTTAACAGCCTGTTCGTACTCGCCGGCGATGACCAACTTGCCGACAAACGTCCCATCGATATATGAACCGAATCGTTGGGAATCATAATAATTAGGAACAGCAAGCGAAAGTAGCGACTGTGCCCGCGTGTATGCTTGCGCGGCCTTGCCGTTGGGAATTTGACGCACCGTTATAGTAAATGAGTTTGCCGAATGAGAACCAACGCTCAATGGCGAATCCAAGAATCCGACGTGTTTGAGAGTGTAGCTTCTGTCTGACAGCGCCTTTAATTCCTTTGGCACAGAAATATATTGAATTGTTTTTGCGTGTTTATCCTTTCGACCACAAACACCAACTGCATCCGAAGCTACTTTGTTTGCCTTGCAAATCAGCTGTACCGCCGTGTGTGTATCAATTCCTGACTTAGATAGCGTATACACCCAATATTTTCCCGATTCTAAAAGAGGTATATCTAACTTCTCTTCTACAATAAAATCCTCAGGAATACGTTTTAGTTTCATATGAATGTGCCTCGGAAGGTTCTACGTCATGCTACAAGGAAGCTCTGTTCTTGATTTTTCGTCATCAGCACAGAAAAGAGCACCGACTTCTCTTATAAAATCATCGTACACATGCCTAAAAACGCGTGGTACAACTTTATAAACAGAAAATAAAAGAAATAACCCATGAAAGCGCTCATCGTCTATTCGAATCCCAACATGGAAGGCCATTGCGGCACAATCCTCAAGTCCGTGCAAGAAGAACTACGACAAAGAAATATCCCTCACGCAGTCCTCAATTTAGAAAAAGCCGAATTCAATCCAGTAATGTCCATCGAAGAATACAAAGGCGCAGCATCAGAACAGACAAAACGCTACCAAGAACTGCTCGCCGCAAACGACAAACTCATCTTCATCTATCCTGTCTGGTGGAATTCAATGCCCGCCATCATGAAAGGCTTCTTTGACAAAGTCCTCGCACCACGATTTGCGTACAGATACATCAAATATCCGATAATACCGTTCGCAATTCCAAAAGGACTCCTTACAGGAAAGAAGGCCGCAGTGTTCATGACGAGTGGATCCAAGAATTGGCAGAGTTTGCTCGTTATGGGTGACCGCTTCAAGAAATTAATAAGAAAAGATATTCTTGGCTTTTGCGCGATTAAATCAAAAGTGTTTAGACTCGACGGATGCATAACACCAGTTGAAACGAGAAAAAAAGAAATTGAAAAACTCGCAAAAAAAGGAATAAAATATTTGTTTGATTAGCGCAGCATCCGCTCCATTTGTTTTATCTCTGCGGACTGCACATCTTCAACATTGCGCGCAAATGTGTCAACATCGGCACGTACACCCGGCAAGCTATGCAATTGATTTGCCATCATTATAGCCATTTTGTGGTGCATTATCATCCCAGACAAAAATGCGCGGTCCCGTTCTATGCCGGAAAGTGCATTCAAATTCGGCATCATCGGCTTATACGCGGCAACGTAAGTGCTATCTGGATGATACAAAATCATCCACTCTTTCAACTGCTCAATCTCCGAAGATTGCGTATCAACTATTGACAACGCAAGCAGTCGCAACTCCGCATTTTGAGTGGAATTCAAGATTATTCGTGCAGAATCTACCGCTTCTTGGTGGTGCGGAATCATTTCTGCAATAAACTGTTCTTGTGACTTGATGGTGTGACTCTGCATATTAGCCATATGGCCGTGATCCACCGTGCAGCCCGCTAATATAAAAGACAAAACTAGCAACAAAGCCTGTCCAACTCCCATATATTTCATACGAACCTCGCCTTACTTCACGATTATCGTACCAGGTCCAGCCATACCCATCGAACAACTGAAATCAAATGAGCCCTTTTTCGTAGGCGTGAATTCAATGACTGTAGGCGCCGTGGACGACAACGTTTTTCTAATACCAAGTGACGGTGCTATTAAAGATTTTGCACAGCCTGCGGCCTTGGATGCATTGATAGTCCATCTTACCGGAACTCCCGCAGTCACAGTCAATGTTGACGGTTCATACTTATAGCCAGCTACAGTCATAGAAATTTCCTGAACCTGTCCAGCTATCGGCGAAGGTACTTCGTTATAATCCGACGTTGTGTCAGTAGTGTCAGTCGTGCCACCAACCGAATAGAGCGTTAATGCAGCTGGTACACTTATCGCGCCTAGAATAATCACGATTATACCTGCCACTACCATCGCATACTTTCGTACGGACGAACTGAAGTATTTCGTAATTGAGCCAACGAACATAAGCACCGGTAAAGTTCCGAGCGCAAACACGAATAACAATGATGCGCCTGTAAAGAAATTACCGGATTTTAGTGCATATAGTTGCAATGCCTGTGTAAAACCGCACGGCAAAAAGAACGTAAGTGCACCAACAACACCTGCTCCGATCGCAGTTTTATTTGGATTTTGCGTCATTCCCTCGATTTTTTTAACCCAACTCTTAGGTGTAAACGATGGTACTTTCACTAATCCTACTAATTGCAATCCAAGTAAAATCATGATGATGCTTACGATAATCGTCAATACTGCACTCGCTCGCGCTGACAAGGAGAGTGTTTCGCCAAGTAAACCGAGAAGACCCCCTAATAATCCATAAGACAGTAATCTACCTACGCCAAATGAAAGCACGAAATTCCACTTCTGATTATTTTCAATACTCGACGTAAGTGCTAGGAGAAGACCACCAGTCACCGCTAAGCAACTTGACACGGACGCGATAAGTCCCAAAACGAACGCGGATGGAAGTCCGACATTATCAGAAAGAGCACCTGCATCAAAATAAGAAAGACTTGAAGGGTGGGTGAGAATCCAAACAGCGCCCATGAATAAAGCACAAATAACTACTGTCCACCATACTTTTGTCATCGGCGACGACACCTGTGAATGCTCAGGCACTAGCGAGTAGCCCGCTGACTCAAGCGACTTATTTGTACGCTCTAAAGAAAATGAATTATTGGTTTCCAACGTAACTTCTTCGTTGTGTCTGTTGACGTGAACCGAGCGTATTCCTTTTTGATTTTTGAGGAGTTTTCCAACTACATGTTCACATGCTGCACAGTGCATTCCTATAACTTTAAACTTCATTTCTGTCATTTGTTGCCTCATTCGAAAATCAGACATTCTCGTCGTTCGGTACTGTTACATAGCCTGTAACAATATTTAAATAGTTCTGTAACAATCATATGCTGGGGGAAAAAACGTTACATGAAACGTAACATCAAATTCTATCGCACGACAACTCTTGTTGCGCTAGTTGTATCACTTGTAATCGTGGTGCTGCTTGTGTTAGCAGCGTATGCATATCCCCAACTCGCCGACTCTGTTCCTTTCTTTTCGTACGCAGTCCATTTTCATTTTGCGCTCATGGTCATCGCAATTCTTTTGTCAATCATTTTTGGCTTTGTCTGGGCTCGAATATTGACCAACGAATTAGAAGTGCAAACTGCGCAAACGCAAACCCTCGGTGACGTCGTGTTACAATTTCTCTCAGTAGAAGAACGGGCGATCTTGCAACATCTGACGAAGAAAGGCGGCAGCTGCCTACAGCAAGAATTCGCATACCTCAACAATATGGGTCGTGTCAAAGCAATGCGTACAGTGCAAAAACTCGCACAACGCGGAATCATTTCTGTTCATCCGCACGGCAAACAACGACAAATAAAACTGCTGTTTGAAATTGCCTCCCATAGCTCTGAACAGCATAATAAATAACATGCCAAATTCTTTCGTTCACGTACTCGCAAATGCCCTTTTCTTCTGCGTAATGTACGCACTAGGACTAGAACCAACGCTTCAAGTTCTTGTATTTCTGCTCTTAAGCAATATCATCGACGTAGATCACTTGTTAGCAAAGCCAATATATGATAAAAATAGAAATAGCATCGGTTTTCATTTTCTGCATAAACCACAGATTTTCGTCATATATATCGCAGGCTGCTTCTTGCCAGGCGTCTATAAGTTCTTTTTCATAGGCGTTTTGTTACATCTACTTTTGGATTGGGTAGAATTTAAGTATTTTGTAGAAAAGAAAAAATTACGGAACAACAATTAGTCCGCCATGTACCATTAATTCACCTGCTCAGATGTTAATGGTAATATGTGCACCATATCTAGTGATGTATTGGTTTTTGCCAATATGCCGACAACGACAACATCATTTCCAAAAAAGCCTCGAATGACATCACCAGGTTTGCTGAATAGCTTTTCCTCTTTCATGATCATAGCTTCATCATAACCGACTAAAAGCGGGCTATAAGTCACACCCGCTAAAACATCCATCTTATAGTTGTCTAATGATCCCTGCGTCAAAGAGAATGCCAGCTTGGGAGTAACATCAATCGTAACATTTGACTCGTTAGACATACTCGCGAACAATTCTTCAGGCATCAACGTATAGAATAACTTAGCCATTGAGTCATCTACAACCCTAACAAACAATCTATTCTGCTCCGCGGTCAACGATGCAAAATTGGAATCGCTTAAGAAGTGGAAATCATCGACTACAGTACCTGTTTTTTCCAATACTCCACCAATGATGACATCAGTGCCGAAAAATTCCGACAGCTTATCATTAGTAGTGTTAAAGAGTTTTTCAGACTTCATCATAGCCGCCTCGGCAGATCCAATAACCACTGAATTATACTCAGGCACAGCATTTCCTTCCTGCACACGAAGCTTAGCCAAATCATTATTCTTTGCAAGGGCAAATATTTTCAAAACGCCCTCCGGAGTATATGCCGCTTTCAGTTGTAGATCACTTTTCAAAATATCGATCGCTTGCGGCGACATCACGTTAACAGAGGCAGGCACCCATAAAAAGTAAGCTAATGTACCTATCATCAAGAACGCCATCGTTAGTACAATCGATGTTTTGTTTTTTGAAAAGAATGTATCTGTCATTTTGTTCCTCGCTTGTGACTTATCTTCTACCACAACCACAGCCACCCATGCTACAACTTCCTCCAGTTGGCTCAGGTACTGATGCAATTTGTGCCGATACAGCTTGCTTATTTGCAAGGTCTATATCATCGACAACAATAAAGTTCCCCCGAATCATTCCCATACCGCAGCTGAAGGGTATTGTTCCGTTTTGAGTCGGCGTAAACGTAATCGTCGTCTTTTCGCCTTGCGTTAGCTGCTGGTAAATATTATACGCGTAGACTTTGACATCGTTATTGCAACCGGTCAATTCCACGGCATCAATTATCCATCGCACAGGAACGCCTGTCTTTAATACAAATGTTCGTGGCGAAAATCCTGAGCCGTCGGCGGTCATTTTGATTTCTTGAACACCATCCGCAGAAAGTGTCGCGGCCTGATCTACATTTTGCAGCGAGTAATCTCCACTAAACTGCACGTAAGGACTAGTTTGCAATTGCTCCGATTGATTTGGTTCGCGAAAAAGCAAAAAGCCCACTCCAAGTATAGTAACCATAATGATGGCAGTCATCAATATAATCGGTAATTTTGACTCAGTTTGCGTCACTTTTTTCACTTTTGTACGTTTTGTGTGTCCTTTCATCGGATTAACCTTGATTAAGCTTAAGTCGTCGTAAAAGCAGCGAATTGCTCACCACGCTCACCGAACTTAATGCCATTGCGCCACCGGCAATGATCGGCGACAATAGCCAACCCGTGGAATAATATAATGCGCCGGCAGCTACAGGAATACCTACCACGTTATAGATAAATGCCCAGAAAAAGTTCTGTCGTATTTTAGACATTGTTTTTCTGCTCAACATAATTGCTCGTGAAACATCAGTCAAATCATTTCGCATCAACACAATATTTCCGGATTCTAGTGCAACATCAGTTCCACTTCCCATGGCAATTCCGATGTCGGCTTGCGCTAAAGCAGGTGAATCGTTGATTCCGTCTCCGACCATCGCAACCTTGCCGTTCGCTTGGAGCTGCTTCACATATTTTGCCTTGTCTTCAGGCAATACTTGTGCAAAGATGTTCTCAATACCGGCTTGTTTTGCGATCGCCTTGGCGGTTCGCTCATTATCTCCAGTAATCATGTAGACAGCGATTCCTTGCTTTTTGAGAGCAGCAACTGCAGAAGCGGATGATTCCTTAATCGTATCAGCCACAGCAATTATGCCGAGAACCTCTTTATTTGTTGCAAGCATCATTGCAGTTTTTCCTTCATTTTCCAATTTTTCAAGTGTAGTTTCAAGCAACGCAGTGGTTGGCAAACCCTGTTTATGGATCAATCGCATATTTCCGAAGAAATATTCTTGAGAACCTATTTTTGCGCTAATTCCGTGACCAGGAATCGCCTGAAAATGTGACACTTTATCCAAGACAACATTATTTTTTTTAGCGTGCGCTACGATGGATTCGGCCAATGGATGCTCAGAATGCTGTTCAATACTTGCGCCGATTTCTAAAATTTGTTGAGTCGTCTTTTTACCCAACGGTACAATGTCAGTCAAAACCGGTTTTCCGTGAGTAATTGTTCCCGTCTTGTCAAAAACGACGTACTTGAGCTTATGAGCAGACTCTAATGCATCTGCTCCTTTAATCAAGATGCCGTGTTTTGCTCCAACGCCAGTACCAACCATTATGGCAGTAGGTGTTGCAAGGCCCAATGCGCAAGGGCAAGCGATGACAAGAATTGAGACTGCTATGATTAATGCAAAAGATACACCCAGCGGCGTAAACCAATTCCAGTATACGAATGCGCCAGTCGCAATTATGAGTACTGCTGGGACAAAATAACCGGAGATTATGTCCGCAATACGCTCGATAGGAGCTTTCTTTCCTTGCGCATCTTCAATCAATTTGATTATTCTCGAGAGTGTCGTTTGTGCGCCAACGCTCGTGGCTTTAAATTTAAAACTTCCAAATTTGTTTATAGTACCGCCAATAATCTTGTCGCCCTTGTTTTTTTCCACCGGTATGCTTTCGCCAGTGATCATACTCTCGTCAATGCTCGTTTTACCTTCAATCAAAACACCGTCAACTGGAACTCGTGCGCCAGGTTTTACAAGCACAATATCCCCGACAAGAACATCATCAATCGAGATCGTCATTTCCACGCCATTTCTGACCACGTCTGCAGTCTTAGGAGCAAGACTCATCAATTTCTTGATGGCATCTGACGTCTTACCTTTTGCAGTGAGTTCTAATAATTTACCTAACAAGATTAGCGTCAGAATTGTCGATGCCGCTTCAAAATATTGACCGGCCATGCCATCGGTGAAGAACAATACGTATATGCTGTAAAAATATGCCGCACTCGTACCTATTGCGATAAGACTATCCATGTTAAAGGACTTATTCTTAAGAGCCATCCATGCGCCACTATAAAATCGCGCTCCAACAATGAATTGAACGGGCGTCGTCAAGACAAATAATAAAAATATAGACTTGGGCAACTCATAACCAAAATAAAAAAGACCATCCTTCATGAAAACCATGCCGATTATGAATGCAGGTACGGAAAATATGAGACTGAACCAAAATAATTTCTTTAGATCTTCAATTTCCTGTTTCTGGCGTAGTTCCTTTAAATCGTGCGCGCTAATCTTAGGTTGAGTTTGGGACACTGGAGCAACGATAGTTTGTGCAGGTGTGGTAGGTAAAACATCGGTAAGAACAGTTGCACTATATCCTTTTGATTCAATCGCATTTACAAGCGCAGAAATGTTGATCTTAGAGTCATCCATAGTAACCGTTGCTTGTTCCGTCCCATAATTGACGCTTGCCGTTTTTACACCATCCACTTTTTGTAACGATCGTGTAATTATAGCTGAGCAACTTGCACAATGCATCCCGCCTACCGATATTTGTATTTCTTTCATGTGTCCCGTAACCGCCTTATTTCTCAGTAATCTTATAGTCGCCGGCGCTTTTCACTAGTGCTATTATATCAGCAGCAGGCTTTACTGCATCAACCACCAAAACACCCGTCTGTTTTTTTGTATCAATGTCAAATTTTGAAACTTTGACGCCTTCGTCCTGCAATATATCAGTAATCAATATTTTACAGCTCGGACAATGTACGCCAGTGACATCAAATGTCAGTTTCGTCATAGTTTTACTCATCGTTTTATCTCCTTGCGTTTTTTCTTCTCTTCGACGACATGCATGCAATAATTATTGACATGAACGTTCATGAGTTTGAACAACGGTTCAATCGTTGTCTTATTCAGACTGTACACGCGCTCTTTGCCATTTTTTCGGACAGTCACAAATCCGCATTCAGTAAGTCTACTCAGACTATGCGAAATACTTGTTTGATCGTAATCTAATTGGGACACAATATTGGATACATTGGATTCTCCCTTAACTAAAATATTCAATATTTCTAATCGAATTTGATTCGCTAAAGTGCCGAAGAATTGGCGGTAGGGTTGTTTTAGTGCTGTTTTCATGTTTCTGCTCGTAATTTCTCAATAATATCTAGCCCAATATATGTTAATAGTAGCACATGATATTACTGACACTTATAAAGTTTATGCAACTTCCAGTCCTGGATCGCGTTAAACGCTTCGCATTAGACACTTCAGCGGCCAAAAAAAGCTTAAAGTTTAAATTTCCAAATCGCCAAAAGAAATATTTATATAGAAAAAAACAATTGAAATCGTTAAATGGTTATATTAGAATTGGGGGATCTTAAATCAGTCTATCGCTGTGCAGTAGAACAGCAAGAAGAATCAGAATTTGCGCAGCGCGTCGATTTTAACGACATCGCCCAATTACCTATCAATCTATGCGTCAACTACGGCACGGGAAATATATTCCTGCCTCGACCGATGCACCACTTCGCAAGCGAGC
Organism: Acidobacteriota bacterium; assembly: GCA_035299465.1. GTDB lineage: Archaea > Nanobdellota > Nanobdellia > Woesearchaeales > DATGWN01 > DATGWN01. The sequence goes on from DATGWN010000029.1 coordinate 22,081, forward strand.
TTTCAATCACACCAGACAATTTCTTCGGCACATTTTACTTACAAATATCAAAAGATGAAAAGACGTGGAATAATTCTGGCCTGCACGTGATGAAGACATATGACACTTTCCAAGGCATCTCAAAACGTCTACGAAGACAAAAAAGGCACAAATTCGAATCACTTGACAACGAATTGGCATTCATGCAAGGACAAGACATCAAATACGCTCTTAGTGTCGACGAAGGCAGCGAAACGATTGATTTTGCATTCGGGCATGCCGGCACAATGACGCAAATAGCAGAAGATTTCACCGATTTAGGCAAAAAGTTGCACGACGTCATAAAAACCTACGAACATATCATCAATTGCGCGTACAAAAAGCCAAATCCGATTCGCCTATTCGTCCAATACAAACCCTTATTTGACGAAGAATTCTAAACCTTTTTAAGCCAAATCCATACCCCATTTATAAGATGAAAATAGCATGTCTTGTCAGCGGCGGAGTTGATAGTTCAGTAGCTTTGCGCCTATTAAAAGACGAAGGACACGATATAACGGCGTTTTATCTAAAAATCTGGCTCGAAGACGAACTCTCGTATCTTGGTGATTGCCCATGGCAAGAAGACCTCTCATATGTCGAAGCCGTTTGTAAACAAGCCAATGTACCTCTCAAAGTCCTCAATCTCCAAAAAGAATACTTTGATCTCGTCGTAAAATACGCGATAAAGGAAGTAGAAGCCGGAAGAACGCCAAACCCGGACATGTTCTGTAATTTTCGCGTAAAATTCGGTGCATTCTACAACGCAATCGATGATTCGTTCGATAAAATAGCGACCGGCCACTACGCAGACATTGAGGAGAAAGACGGCGTATTCTATCTCAAGCGAGTCCCAGACCAAATCAAAGATCAAACATATTTCCTGGCCCACCTCACGCAAAAACAACTCAGTAAAGCATTATTCCCTATCGGCAGATACAAGAAAACAGAGGTCCGTGAACTAGCCAAAAAATACGACCTGCCCAACAAAGACAGAAAAGACAGTCAAGGCATCTGCTTCCTAGGAAAAATAAAATACAACGATTTTCTCAAACACTATTTTGGCGAAAAACCCGGCGACATCATCGATGTCAAGACGAAAAAGAAAGTCGGAACGCACAAAGGATATTACTATCACACTCTGGGACAACGAAAAGGCATGGGACTCGGTCACGGCCCTTGGTATGTCGTGTCTAAAGATCCACAAAAGAACATAGTCTATATCTCCAACGAATACAAAGACGTTCCGCGAAATGAATTCTATGTCAATGAATTGAATCTGCCGTCAGGACCACTCCCAAAAGAACATCTCAAAGTCAAAGTCCGCCATGGTCAGCAAGTCTATCGTGCAACAGTCTCAGAAGTCAAAAACGGCATCTACAAAGTACACATCGAAGGGCAGGATCAAGGATTAGCACCAGGCCAGTTCTGTGTATTCTATGACGACGTTTATTGCTACGGTTGTGCGACTATTATTGATTACGAAGACTAAAAACGAGCTCGGCGCAGCCCTACTTTTCTAAAATCCAGCCATACCCGCGAGATTCGAGCTGATCAACCAACGAACCGTCACCAGAAAGCGCAATCTTACCGTCGATAACTACAGCAATAGTATCGGGTCGAACATATTCAAGAATACGTTTGTAATGAGTAATAAGCAAGACAGACTTTGAAGCGTCTTTCCACACGTTGACACCAGCCGAAACAGCGCGAAGCGCGTCGATATCAAGACCGGAATCTGTTTCGTCAAGTATAGCCAAAGATGGATTCAAGACAGACAACTGCAGGATCTCGCATCTTTTCTTCTCACCGCCAGAAAAACCCTCGTTGAGCGATCGATCCAAGAATTTCTTATCCATTCCAAGCAAAGCCATTTTTGATTCTAATAATTTGCGAAACTCAAGAACGGATAGTTTTGGAGTATGGATTGCGTTGTACGCAGTGCGAAGGAAATGCGAAATGCCAACACCAGATATTTCTGATGGATATTGAAACGACAAGAAAAGACCAAGCTTAGCTCGTTCATCGGCACTCAGGCCGACAATTTCCGTGCCGTTATATCGAATCGAACCGGATGTGACAACGTACTTTGGGTGCCCCATCAAAACCGACGCAAGCGTAGATTTTCCAGATCCGTTTGGACCCATCAATGCGCAAATCTTTCCAGATGCCAGCGTCAGAGAAAAACCTTTCAAAATTTCCTTTCCTTCTACAGTTACGTGAAGATCTTTGATTTCTAATGTCATTGTGATACCTTTGGAGAAGTGGAAGAAGGCGTCAACGCATCCTGCGTTATTTCCAGCGCAAGTAATGCGCATTTGAGCCGCGCCGCACTAACGGGAATTCCCAGTAGCGCAAGCATTTCATCAGAAGAAATACCAAGCGCAGTGTGGATACTCATACCTTTCACTTTCTCAGTAATCAAGGACGCGCCAGCTGTTGATATAGCACATCCCGATCCAGCGAATTTAGCGTCGACGATAATTCCATCTTTCACCAAAAATTGAATAGTGAATCCATCACCGCAGGAAGGATTTTCTTTGTGAGCCTGATGAGTGTGATGCGCGATAGAACCTTTATTGAGTGGATGCTTATACAAATCCAAAATCTGTTCCTTATACATGTCGTAATTACTCATTGTCGCCCCGCAAACAATGCAACGATTTTCTTAAGACTGTCAACGAGCTGATCAACCATCTGCGTTGTCGTTTCGTGATGAAAACTGACGCGCGCAGTTGAATTCACGCCGATGACTGTCGACAATGGCATTGCACAATGATGTCCTGCCCGTACGCAAATAGAATCGTTTCCCAAAAGGGACGCGATGTCATGCGCATGCACTCCGTCCAATGTAAAGCTGATGATGCCTATACATTTGTGAGCCGGACCGCAATAGAAACGCAGTCCTTTCACCGTCATCAGTTGCTCTCGCGCATACAACGACAATTGCTGTTCCCACGAGTGTATATCATCAAGTCCAATCGTCTGTAGATAACCAACAGCAGCTGCGAGACCTATCGCTTCGACAATCGGCGCAGTGCCCGCCTCAAACCGCGCAGGAATTCCTGCCCACGTTGCGTCCGTTTTTGAAACCGTCTGAATCATATGTCCACCGTAAAAGAACGGAGGCAACTTCTCAAGCAATTGCTTACGACCGTATAAAACGCCGATACCAGTTGGACCACAGAGTTTGTGACCGCTAAAGACGTAAAAATCACAACCAATTGCGTAGACGTCAACTGGCATATGTGCTACCGCCTGAGCACCGTCTACGACCGTCACGATGAATTTATCCTTCGCCATCCGACAGAGTTTTGTGACGTCTTGTATTGTGCCAAGTACATTTGACACATGAGAGAAGGCAAACAACGCTACGCTATCGTCTAACTTTCTTTTTGCATCTTCCATATCTAACTGGAAGTCGTTAGTGATGCGAACAAAATCTATAGTGAAACCGTGCCGTTTCGCAAACTGTTGCCAAGGAACAATATTTGCATGGTGTTCTAATTCAGTCAAGAGGATTTTTCGCCGTCCGTATGGCAAAAGCGAAAGAATACTAAGAGCCAGTTTGTTGATACCATCGGTCGTCCCAGAAGTAAAAATAATCTCTTCAGAACGTGCACCAATGAAATGTGCGATTTTTTGACGTGAAAACTCAAACTGCGTCGTGGCATCTTCCGATAATTTATACAGTCCACGGTGTACATTTGCGTACGACGAACGATAGAATGAATCCATCGCGGATAAAACTATTTTTGGTTTTTGAGAACTTGCAGCATGATCTAAATAGACCAGACGTTCATTATGCGTCAATAGTGGGAAGTCTGAGCGGAAAGCCGCTGCGCGTTCGTTTGTTATCATTTTCCTTGCAAAGGATCTAAATCCTGTGCCTCCTGTGCCTGGTAAAGTCGTTCTGTAATCGTTGCCGAAGTCTTGCATTGCACATCAAGTGGCGTATGCATTAAAGTCTGAGCCAGCAAGCCCTCGACTAACAATGCAATCGCCTGTGCACGATTCATACCGCGGCTTTGCATATAATAAATGTGCTCTTCGTCTAGATGCCCTACGCTTGAACCGTGGCTGCATTTGACATCGTGATTATGAATCTCTAAATTAGGAATCGCATCTGCTTCGGCAGTCTGGGAAAACAAAAGAGCTTCTTGTTTTTCGTATCCTTCGCTGCCGTTCGCATGCTGTCCAATCTTCACAAGACTTCGCGAAACCGATTTAGCATTGCCAAACACTAATGCCCGCGCAAGAATATCGCTTTTTGTGAATGCCGCTGCGTGGAAAGACTCCGTGAACAGATCTTGCTGTGAATTACCTTGCAGAACGCTTGCTGCGTGGATATAGGCGCTTGCACCGGCCGAGTTCAAATGATTAATGATAGACTGTTCACTAAATCCTCGACTCAAGTCAAGCATATGTATCGTAACGCTCGCATCTTTTGCGATATCTGATTGTAGCAACGAGAAAATGTGAGAGTGCACCGCGGAATCGGCCACAATAGTAACGAATGCGTTTGAACCAGCGTTAGCAGTGATTCGTTGTGTGACTGCGTATGAACCTTGGACTGAAAGCAGAATCGTCAACGACACAGTTGCATTTTCTGGAATCACCCACTCAATCTGGTCGACACATAAGCCTAACGCATCCAGCGAAGCAACAATTGTTGGACTGGAACAAACGATTCGTCGAACTGGATGAAGAGTGAATTCCGATTTGTGATCAAACGTATCTTGCGCACCTAATCCATGCAAAGTCAACGCAGCCGACGTACACCGAGAAAAGTCGACTATTGGTCGATTCAAGGATATGGTAAGACCGTGTTTGACTAGTTCCGTCTGCTCGTGATTGTCCGTGCTCATCCGAGTGTACCTTCCATTTCCAGCTCGATAAGGCGGTTCAACTCGACAGCATATTCAAGTGGTAATTCCTTCGTGATCGGTTCAATAAAACCAGCAACAATTAATTGCGTCGCAGCTTCTTCGGAAAGTCCACGACTCATCAAATAGAATTTTTGCTCGTCGCTAATGCGTCCAACGCTGGCTTCGTGCGCAACAGTTGCAGATTGTTCTCGGATATCCATGTACGGATACGTATTGGATTGTGATTTGTTATCTATCATAAGCGCATCGCATTCGACATTTGTCGATGCACCAATTGCGCCACGGCGGATACTGACTTGTCCGCGATAGCTGGAGATGCCCCCGTTCTTAGAGATAGATTTTGACACTATAGTAGACGCAGTATGTTTTCCGACATGGATAACTTTACAACCAGTGTCTTGATGTTGCCCTTCACCTGCAAATGCGATGCCGATAAAATCGGATTTAGAACGATCCCCGATAAGAAGCGATGCAGGATATAGCATAGTCACACCACTTCCTAAGTTGCCGTTCACCCATTCGATAATTCCATCCTCGGCGACTATCGCTCGCTTCGTGTTCAAATTAAATGTATTCTTTGACCAATTTTCAATCGAACTATATCGTGCGCGAGCACCGCGTTTGACATGAATTTCAACGCATCCTGCGTGCAATGACGACGCAGCATATTGTGGCGCAGAGCAGCCTTCGATATAATGCAAGTACGCTCCTTCGTCCACGATGATGAGTGTGTGTTCAAACTGTCCACCACGAGCAGCGTTCATTCTAAAATATGCTTGTAACGGAAGATCGACATGTACACCTTTAGGAACATAGATGAAAGTTCCACCAGACCATACCGCCGCGTGCAATGCAGAGAATTTGTGAAGACCAATCGGCACGCATGTCGTCATAAAGTGCTCGCGCACAAGATCAGGATATTGTTTGACTGCTTCGTCGCAATCCAAGAAGATGACGCCTTTCTTTTCTAAATCTGAACGAAGATTATGATAAACGACTTCTGATTCGTATTGCGCACCAACGCCTGCAAGTGCAGCACGCTCAGCTTGTGGAATACCTAATTTTTCAAACGTGTTTTTGATATCAGCCGGAACGTCGTCCCATGTACGCGCATTACGCTGTGCATCTGGACGCATGAAATAATGAATAGCATTTAAGTCCAGCTTGGATAACGAAGGCCCCCACGTCGGCATGGACAATTCATTGAATAATCGCAGACCTTTCAAACGGATAGCCAGCATCCAATCAGGTTCTTGCTTTACACGAGATATTTCGCGAACGAGTTCTTCAGATAATCCAATCGGCGCTTTGAAACGCAGACGTTCCTCGTTACTTTGGTCATACGTCTGTCTATTGATTTCAAAGGTATTTATGTCTACTGTCATGGTCACAACCAGGGGTCCATTGCCCTAAGCGACTATAGAGGAGGAAACCTCTGTTCATTTAAAAAGAATTCGTTGACCCATTGCCACAAATACGGTGAATCTCAGTGAATCTCTATAATTAATCGGCAATTCAATACAGACAAATTCATACAGAGCGATAAATATGCGCAAAAACGACGAATGGCGACATATACACCACGTCAAAGCAAAGAAACCAAAGCAACCTGAAAAACTCAAACACCGCTAGCAAACTTATACAAGAACGCGGGCCGATGAGAAACATCTTTTTCTCGCACAGCAGTCTTCACTACAACGCCGCCATCTATCATCCGCTTTCGAAAATTGCGATTGTCGTATTTTTTTCCTTCAATGACTTCATACACTTCCTGCAACGTGTTAAGCGCAAACGGTTCGACGACTAGATGTCGCAACAGCGACGTATCTATACGCCGTTTCAAGTAATCGCGAGCACCCATGAGGATCGCGCCATGATCAAACGCGAGCAATGGCAGTGATTTTACATCATACCATTTCACCGACGAGGAAATATCATATGGCACAAGTGCAACATAGCCTATTGAAATCGTTCGGCCGCGTGGATCGCGATGTGGATCGGAGAAAACGCTGAATTGTTCAAAATAGAATTCATTCGTGCCGCACACCGTCGCAATCTTTCGTCGCAATGTTTCGTCAACAGTCTCAGAATCTTGTACGATTCCGCCGTACAATTCAAACGAACCAACATAAGGTTGTTTTTCGCGTTTGGCAAGCGCCACCAGCAAGGCACCATTTTTCACGGTGAAAAGCACAGCATCAATTGCTATCGTAACCATGGCTCCTATTTCACATTCCGCCTTTATAAAGTACGTGACAAGGACGCTATCTTATTGTATTGACTACGCTAACTTTATATAGAAGCTCCTATATACACTGTTATGCTTTGCGTATTTATTACGCTTAGTGGAGAAAAATGTCGTATTTTTTGTTACACAAACACGACCCAGACTGTAAAGACCACAGCAAGAACCCACATCGATGGGACGTCTATGACAAGATGTCGATGCACCGAGATTTCCCTGCGGCGCAAAAAGCGTACTTTGGAAAATTAGCCGAAAATCCGATTTTAGCCAAAGTACTTGACGGCCCACCCAGTGAACTCGGTCCGTACGTAATTGCGGCGTACTATCCGAAAAAGTATGGCAGCTATGACTACCTTGGCGACTTGAACTACCACATTCCATCCCACGAAGTCGCGCGCTGTTCCAAAGACGACCTCAAATCTGTGTTGGAAAGAATGGTCAAAGACAAACCATCAAAGATTTTTGTGGGCATCGAACAGAAAGTCATGTAGTTAGTGTATTAGTCCCTTTCGCATGGACAGATGGCAAAAGGCTTTTATAGTCATCATGCGAAAAAATTGGATATGACACGACCATCTGTTATTGTACTCGGCGGACTAAGTCACAAAAACGAAGCATTCGTCCAAACTCTTAGCGAAGAGTTTTCAAAATTCACCCCGACGCAATATCTTGCATACGATCACTGGAAAACCGACGGTCATATGGATTTCGACGCAGAAATAAAAAAGCTCGTTGAAACAATTGGGCGTAACACAAACTTCATCCTCGTCGCAAAATCAGCAGGCATCTTAGTCTGCCTAAAAGCGATCATGGAACACGGCATAGTACCAAAACACTGTTTCTTCTTTGGTACACCAGTCACATTCTCAAAAACAGTCAACATGTCCTTTGAAGAATTGATGAAATATCCTCCTGCAAATGCGGTCTTTATCCAAAACGAACACGATCCAGCATACTCGGCAAGCGAACTCAAGCCGATCGTCGAATCCAAAAAATGCACGCTCATTACACTAGCAGGTTCAACACACGAATATGCCGTACAAGACGTGTTAGATATAGTCAAAGGAACAATAAAATAATTTTATACGCAAAGGTACGCATCATTCTGAAATACATAATAATTTTAATGAAATTCAACTTCTGCAAATCAATCAAAGCTATGGAATCTTAAATCCGCCAAAAATGAGTCGACGACCAAGCGGTATGCGAAGTTTGTCAACGCCAAGTTTTCCTTCACCTTTTCGTGTCACCCGATACATGCATCTGTACATCGGCGGAATGAATTCCAACTCTGGCTCGTACATCGTACCGCCATAAATTTCGCTGATTTCTACAAGCTCTACCAAACCCACGCGCTGTGCACGTTCTTCAGTATAATCAAACGTCTGCTGACCGAATTCAGGATTGAAAGGTATTTTTGCAAGCAACTTTAGTTTACCAATTTGCAAGTCATACTCTCGCGGCATGAATGCAACAACACCGCCTCGTGGAGCTGTGTAAGGCAACAATTGGCCTTTAGAACCTATGTAGAGCGTCTCGCCAAGCAAATCTCCCTTCTGTAACATGCGCATAGAAAAAAAGAAAATATTTGGCTTTTATATGTGTATGGATTTGAAAAAAACTATTCTCAAGTATTGCAATTGTTCCCCCATATTCTCCAATTATTATATAGACCAATTACTATTACATTGAAACAGAAAATCAAAAATAAAATCCAAAATTATTCATAACGCAACGCATCAACAGGCCGTAGTCGTGCAGCTTTTAGCGCAGGCAACGTGCCCGCAAAAATTCCCAAGATGACGCTGAAGAGAAACGCCTGCAAGAACAACATATAGTCTGGCTCAAATGTGAATTTTACAAAACCAAATGCGTTAAGCGGCAACATGAACAAGAACGCAAGAAACGCTCCAAAAATAATGCCACATATACCGCCAGCTGCACCTAATATGGCGCTTTCTGTGACGAAGATTGAGAAAATCTGAAAGTTCGTCGCACCTACAGCCTTCATCGTTCCGATTTCTTTCGTACGTTGAAGAACCGATGTGTACAATGAGTTCATGATACCAAGCGACGCAACAAATAACGAAACAAATGCAATACTAAGAACTACAATATCAACGACACCAAGTAACTGACCAATCTCCTCCTTAATGCCGGCAGGAGTTATAGTCGCAAAATCTTCTTCTCCACGATAATCTTCAAGTGCGTTTCGGATTCGTTGGTCCATTAAATCAAGATCGGCGCCCGGTGAAATTCGAATGCTCAGCGCAGTGACAGCATCAGAAACGCCAAGTACATCGCGAATAGTTTCAATATTACCGACAATCAGATTATCGCTTGCCAGATTGCCCTCTTCTTTGAATATGCCTACGATTGTGAATTTCTGCCCGTTCATTTGGATCGAATTTCCAACGAACAATTCTTTATCAAACATTTCAGTCGCAACACGATGTCCGATATTGATACTATATCTATCATCCGATTCAAGATAACGTCCAGATTCGATATCCATACTCAAGAATCTGATGAAATCATCGCTGATTTCTGTACCTCGAATTTCGACTCTTCTTTTTTCCCGCCCGACTTCCGCATCCATGTTGATACGAAGCAGTTCCTGAACAGATTCCACTTGCGGCAGACTTTCAATAATATCCGCGTCTTTCGTCGTGAATTTACCAATACCCTTTGGACCACCGTTTCCACTGCCTTCAAGACCAGCTTTTGGCGCCGCAAGGATAACATCTGATCCAAAACTATCCAACTGACCGGTGATGCCTTGCTTAAGCGCACCAGACAGTAAAATAAGTGAAATCATCGCACTAATGCCAATGGTGATACCAAGTACTGTGAGAAGACTACGCAGCTTTCGCTGAGAGAACTGTCTCCAGACCACAAGGAATATTCTTTTGTTCATGAGTCACGCAACGTATCGATGATTTTCTTTCGAGATCCCAAGTAAGATGGGATAAAACCAGATACCATTCCTACAACGAATGCGAACAGCAGACAACCAATAACTGTGACAGGCGATATGCTGATAGTTAATAGCGTGAAGCCTGCTGCGGACGCAATTGCGCCGACGGCAAACGAAATACCGATACCAATAACAACCCCGACAAGCCCGCCAATCATACCAATCAGTCCGCTTTCAATTACGAATAACGCTAAGATGTCGCTATTTCGTGCGCCTACTGATTTCATGATACCTATCTCTTTTTCCCGTTCTAAGACCGATGTGAACATGGTGTTTGCAATACCTATCGCGCCGACAAACAGACTGATTGACGCAATCGCAAGCAAGACGCCTTGAACAATAAATATGATTGTGTTAAATTGGCGAAGCACCGCTTCAGGAGTAAGAATCGTGTATTGATCCTCACCCTTAGTTCGTTCAAGCAGACGATCAAGTTTCTCAGCCACAAGAGTCATGTCCGCACCGTCTACTAAAATAGCGTCGATTGCCGTCACTTCAGATGTTTTGTTGAATATCAATCGAGCATCTTCTAAGGGAATAGTGATTGCATTGTCATCATCGCTTCCAAATCGCTTGAAGATGCCAATGACTTCGAATTTATGTCCTGCAATAGTGATAGAGTTCTTCAAGTCAATTTGCTTACCAAACCATTCGTCGTTCACATTATTTGCGACGTTGTAGCCAAGAATCGCAACGTTTCGTTCTCCTTCATCGAAGAAAGTACCAACCGTAATGTCTCTGTCGTATTTGTACTGTCTAACAATATCGTCGACGTTTTCGTTGGGCGTACCGTAAATCGATGCGTATACAATCTTGTTCTTGTACTCCACTTGCTGCGCGGACTCGATTAAAAATGGAATAACCAAATCAAATTCCGGAATTGATTCTATGACATCAACATCTTTTTCAAGAAGTCCGACGCTCGTCAAACCTGCGAAACCACCGTCTCCGTTCATGATAAATATTCTATTAGTGCCAAAATCTTCAAACAAAGCCACAACCGCTTGCTGCAGCCCGCTTGATAATGTAAAAAGAACAAGAATGACTGCAATAGATACGACAATACCCAAAATCGTTATCCAACTTCGGATGCTTCGCTCTCGCAAGGACTTGACAGCGAGGCGAGCATGTTTTATCAGTATCATGCAGTCTTTCTCAATTTAGCGTTGTGCCTTCTTCTTGCGTCGGATGATCCAGAACACAATTACTGCGATGACAACAAGCCCTACAATCAACAAAACTCCGCCATTAGATGCTGGAATCAAACCGATTTGTTTTGCAGTTTGTTGGTCATAGATTTTGTTTGTCAACGTTACATCTTTTGTGTGGATTTGATCATACGCATCTTTGTACGTCAAGACAAAGCTCAGTGGAACTGAACCTGTGACCGTAGGTCGAACATAAATTTCGAACTGGCCAGTCTCAAAGTCGTCGCTCTCAAGATTTCCAAGATAGGATGTATCCGTACCGATGATTTCATAGTCTTCAGATTCCTTTAACTTCAATACTACGAAGTTCAAGTCGGATTTTCCGATGTTTGAAATACTCGCAACGACTTTGCCTTTTTGTCCTGCCATGAAGATTTCAGTTCGTTCAAGATTAGCAAGATATTCTGACTTTGCGCTGACTGGAATACCAATCGTCGTGGAAAGAGTCGTTTCTCGTCCTAAACTATCGCTGAAAGTGACAGTGACAGGAACCGAGTGAACCTTTACTGGTGCACTTGCATCAACAAAGTAATCGAAAGAGTATGTATGCACTCCTTTCCCGCTGATTCGGTTGATTGTCTTTTGGTTAGTGTCGCCGAATGGGATAAAGTATGCCTTGTCTGCATCGATGCTGACTTTGACATTGCTGATGAAATTAGTTGCAAGGTTTTCTACGTCAAGATTTAGCTTGAACGGTTCTCCTGCTGAGATTTCAGTTGGCGTCAAAACGACATTGCCGATGTTTGCAAGACCCTGTGTAGATTCAACACGGATGGATTGCGTGACAATTGTCTTTTCACCACTGCCGTCTGCACGGAAATATTGTAGTCTGATAGTATTGTCGCCTTCAACAGCGCTCGCATCAACGCGTGCTCTAAAGTAAAGCGTTGCACCATAATCAGCGGACTGATAACCGACGACGGACTTTGATGTTATCTCGGACGACGTCTGTTGATCTACGCTAAATGGGTAGTCTTCAATAAGTTGAAAGACATAGTCTTCGCTCTTACCACCTAAGTTTGTGACTCTCCATCGAAGATCCACATAGGTGCCGGGTTCGACCGGGTCTGGCGTTTGGCTGATGAAGTCAACTCGTAAAATGGAGTTGTCTTCAGAGACTGCAAATGCAGTCGATATCAAAGACAGTGCGACCAAGAACAGTAGCACAATCTTTGCAAGTCCTTTATTCATTTGATACCTCGTTAGTACTCGTTTTTTTTATCGTAGATGTTACCAGCGTCTTTGCAGACACTTCATCTTCGATTTTTTTCACTGCCGCGCGTCTTTCCGCTTCGGAGTGTTTGACTTCTGACACAATCTTGCCATCTGACAGAACAACAGTACGTTCCGCCCATTTTGCTAAATCGTCGTCGTGAGTAACCATGATTATCGTGACACCATGCTTCTTGTTTAATTCGAGCAAAAAGTCCATGATTTGCTTACCGGTTTTACTGTCCAAATTTCCCGTAGGTTCATCTGCAAGTATGACTTCCGGATCGTTGATGAGTGCGCGTGCAATTGCAACACGTTGTCGCTGACCGCCAGACAATTCCGCAGGTTTGTGATCGATTCTATCTGAAAGTTGTACAAGTTCAAGGACTTTTTTCGCACTTTTCTCTAATTTCTCCGACGAAATATCCTGAAATATCATTGGAAGCGTTACATTTTCCCAAACACTCAAGGTCGGCATCAGATTGAACGTCTGAAAGATAAAACCGATTTTCATCCCGCGCACCTGCGCAAGCTCGCTTTCGCTCATTTTTGCGATGTCATCGCCGTCAAGCATGACTTTACCAAACGTCGGCGTATCCAAACAACCGACCTGGTTGACGAGTGTAGATTTACCAGATCCAGATTTTCCGACGATTGACACGAATTCGCCTTTTTTCACTTTAAGCGAAACGCCATTGAGCGCTCGGACTTCCACGTCGCCCATTTTGTAGATCTTTTTCACATCCTGTAATTCTATGATTATATCAGTCATACGAACATCTCCTCGATTGTTGCTTTCCATAATTTGTTAAAATCGATTTTTGAATTCACGCAATCAGAACCACCCGTCGCGCTCATATGAATCCCTATGCTTTCAGCAATGAAGAATATGCGAGTCGTCAATAGATGGGTATCTGCAGAGCGAAACGCCCCAAGTGTAACCCCACGCTGCACAAGAGCACGGATGAAATCCATCTTTTGTTGCTTCAGCGTTGAAATCCACTCACCAATACGTTTGTTCTTTCGGGCTTGGATATGTAATTCTATGAACAAATTGTTGAAATTATGATCTGTAGAATGCACTTTGATAAGGCGCTGTCCCATGTCAACTAAATACGCCAATAATTGTTTTTTCGTGAACGACTCGACATCAGGCGCTACCGGAATGCCATGTTCATGCATAGCGTATTGTACAACGTCGAAGAAAAGATCTTCCTTGGCCTTGTAATGATGATAAAGCGCACCCTTCGTTGTGCCAGAAGACGCCACAATCGTGTTTATACTCGTCGCATCATAACCTTGGGATGCAAATAGCTTGTAAGCAGTGCGTAGAATCCTCTCTTTTGCGTCCCGAGCCATAAAAACCGACCAGTTGGTATGTTTTAACGAGCCACGACTTATAAATGTTTTGTGTATATATCTGCCCAGACTCAGCCATAGTGACGATGGACAGTATCCACGCGTCCACAACTAAGTTGCTATTGATTCATACGTTCGTATAGTGTCAATCGGTCAGCTACATCAGCAGAAAAGAGAGCCGAAGCTTCTTTTGTAATGTGATCTGCATCATACATCAGAGAACTATCATTGAAAAAGTAATCATAATAATTAAGCACAGTGTACCCTTGGACAAAAACCTCTTGCGTCATAGAATCAATGTGTTGGTAGTAACTGTCTAGCGAGATGTTTCGGCGGACTAATTCCTCGTCGAACTCTTTTGAATGAGGATACACTATGAGAATTACGGAAATGTTGTTCTCCTTTGCGAGAGAGAGAATAGCGGTGTAAAAATCTACAAGAAGCGGCTCAAACTCAGCGCCGCTCATTTTCTTAGACACACGGTTGACGGCAGACTCTTTCATCTCATTAAGAGGAACTTGGTGAACACCGATAGAATCGCCTCCGATGTTAAAAAAGAATGGGATATGTCCATCGCGCCGCAAAAAATCAATCCCATTACCCACAGATGGCAACCATCGGTATGTAAGGAACTTCAGCAAAGATATGTTTGAGTTTTCATACAAAGAATACAGTGTGGCAAATGGAACGACCTGAGAATAGAAGTAAATGTTGTCGGGCGTCAATGACGTATCCTTCAACATTTCGGAGCGAAAAGAATGCGGATCCACTTGTAGTACGATTGTATGAGTAAAGTTTGCGCGCCGCTCAGTAAGAATACGAAGCTTATGATATGTAATTGCGTAATTTTCCGAAATGCTCGCCAGATTCACAGAATTCGAAATATATTGGGCATCTATTGCGAAATATGGGTGTGAATCCCCGACAAAGACATATTGTAAAGAATCGTTACGAAGCAAAACTGAATCAAACACTGAGTTTGTTTGAAATACAATTTTTTGTGGTATAACATATTGTATGTACAACAAATTCACCAGCGACACCATGCATGCAAATATAAGTGCAAAAGCTAATACATGAATCAAAAAAGTTCGAAGCTCACTACGTTCAGATACAACACGCACGTCAGACATAGCTCGTATAGTCGCTGTCCCCGCCATACTAGAATTGGAAGTATATGAACGCTTTTTCATCAAACACCCCAAACAAATATATAGACAAAGCCAGTAATAAGAATGCACTAAAAGCAAACCACTTTTCCTTACACACCCGCCATGTTTCAACAATTCCGCTTTCTTGTGCGTATTCCACAACGAGTAGTACTACAACAAGAATCAGCGAAAACGTAGGAAAGTCGCGGACTAATAGCGTAATTGCATCGCTATATTGCGACGGATCCAGTAAAAGCACGAAGAATTTAGAGATTGACTTCAAATCAGGCATACGAAAGAATAGCCAAGCAACACAGCTTAGGAGAAACGTACTGAGCATACCTTTGATATCCCATAGAAACGACTCTTTTTTACGAAAATACGTGCGCGTCATATCTTCCATCACAATAAAAAATCCATTAAGTAATCCCCACAACAGAAAAGTCCAATTTGCACCGTGCCAAAGCCCGCTTATTGCAAAGACGACAAAGATGTTGAATATCCATCGTCGCTTTGAAACGCGATTACCTCCTAACGGAATATACACATAGTCCCGAAACCACGTACATAATGAAATATGCCATCGTCTCCAGAATTCAGAAATGCTCTTGGAAAAATATGGCCTATTGAAATTCTGCGTTAACGAGAAACCCATCACACGCCCAATACCCACCGCCATGTCAGAATATCCTGAAAAGTCACAATATATTTGGAATGCAAAAAAGAGTATACCCACAACCACCAAAAACGAATTGAAATAATATATAGTCGACATTGTCGGAACGAATGCATCCACCGTCAGCGCAAGCGTATCAGCAATGACCATTTTCTTGAAGAGGCCCCACAGTATCAAGCGCAGACCACTCATGACGCGAGCGTACTCAAATGTATGCTCAATCTCGAATTGCGGCATCAAATGCTGTGGCCGCTCGATAGGACCTGCAACCAATTGAGGATAAAACAAAACATAGAGCGCATATTTTCCAAAATGTGTCTGAACTGATTGTCTGCCACGATACACTTCGATCACATAGCTCATGCTCTGAAACGTGTGAAATGACAAACCGATTGGAATAATGATTGAAAGTACGGCGAGGTTGTACTGCAGATGGAACGCAGATGCGACATCGTTGATGATCGTTGCAAAAAAACCCAAGTACTTGAACACAAACAGATACGTACACGTACACAGAATACTTCCTGTCAATATCCATCGTTTATGCGATTTCTTTGAGGAACGAGATATCCATATTGCGGCACAATAGTCAATCACTATTAGCCCAACTAGCACCAGAATATACACAGGAATATATGACATGTAAAAATAGACACTCGCCGACAAAAGCAAAATCCATCTATATGCCTGTGGCAAAACAAAATACAATGTCGTAACAATAACAAAAAAGAAGAAAAAATCTATCGAGTTGAATAACATACAGTTGTCGTCGATTCAAGATATAAAAAACTTACGTACGCTATTTGAGAAGTTCCTTGCCAAACAACAAGAGAACTATAGCCGTCACAATCTGTATCGAGTCAACCCAGATGCAATATTTGCACGTAGCGTCGATGATGAAAAATTGTACAATCAAAAGCCAAGATGAAAACAATGCGCCAACGACATTGCCCCAGATAAGTGCGTACATCGCCTGTCGTGAGATCAATTTAGTATGCATATCGCCAAAGAACGCGCGCAAAAGAAAATATGCAAAAAGTACACTAAACAATGAGTACACATAAATTCCCAACAATGGATTAGATAATGCAAACCATTGTGTGGTGAAGCCAAAATTGGTCGCGTAGATACTCGTCTGAACCGTCGCACATCCGCCATCACCCAAGAAACATTCTTCAATAGTGTCTGCGGATTTTTGCTCATTCAACACTTTCTGATGTTCAATATATGACGAAAGACAAATGTTAGCGATCGCACCAATCAAAAGCAAGACAAGTATGATAATTCGACTGAATTTTTTCATCGTATGCTGCTCAGCCCCGCGATTTTTGCAAGAACGTTTTTAGCGTGTCCGAGCGCGTTCACATTTTCGAACACAGCGACAATTTTTTTCTGTTCATCAAGAACAAACGTTGAACGCTGGATTCCCAGGCCGATCTTGCCCATAAAAGACTTCTCCCCGTACACGCCAAAAGCCTTGGATGTCGAATAGTCCGTGTCGGAGAGAAGAGTGATAGTCAGTTCATTTTGCGTGCAGAATTTGGTTTTAGACGCCGCGTCACCGCCCGATATGCCGATAATAGTGATGCCACGGGATTCAAATTGCTGTTTCATCACAGAGAAATCGCGCGCCTCAAGTGTGCAGCCTGTGGTATTGTCTTTCGGATAGAAGTAGACGACAGTGTATTTTGATTTAATATTTTTAAGTGAGTGTAATTTGCCATCTTTATCCGGCAAAGTGAAATCCGGCGCTTTTGTTCCGACAGTTAACGCAGCCATATCACACCTAATCGTACTTGAGTCGGCAACAGCCGCCCTTCAATCGGCATTGGCAAGCCAATCGTTCTTTGTCAGTCAGGCCAAAATCAATTTCTTCTTGTGTTTTTGCAGTGAGATTTTCGCCGCCTTCCACAACCACAACACGACACGTGCCGCAGATTCCCTCTGTGCACCCAAACGGAATGCCAATTGATTCGGCTTCTTCTACAAAGCGTTCGCCGTCTTTCACTGAAAATTCCTTGTCGTCAATGATGATTTTGCCCATACAGAAAAAAAGCCGTACGAGCATTATAAACTTTATGCAATCTGTTTATGAACTATATAAGCCGACAAATAAACGCCAATCAGTCCACGCGAATCAAATTCAATTTCAATTCTTGACAATATCATATATATTCCACCAAGGAAAGTCTTAAAAACACACCGCCGATTTTTTTAATATGACAAAAAAGACAGAATACATGCATAACGGCGTTGAACCGTTCATCCACGCGCAAGTGGTTGGTTACGAAAAAAGAGATAAGACATATGTGTTGGGACTAGATGACGGAAAGTTTCTATCTCTAGCCAAACTACAGCAATCGGAAGTAGATGGTTTAGTTGGAAAAGTACTCAGACTTTCACAAGAATCTGTGGAAGCCGACGAAACCGATCCAGACCTCTATCATACATCGTATGCGAAAGTCGCGCAAAGCGTAATGATCAGTATTGAGAAAATAGATTAACCATTCAACGTTTTTTTTATTCTTTTTTGCATGAGCTCAAGCACACAAAGCAACTCTTCAAAATCTTTTTCCAAACCGTCTAATTGGAATTTTGAAATATCATTCGTTATCTTGCGCACATCAGCGATTTCTTTGTCTAAGCACTTAAGTAAGTCTCGATTATGGATACGCTCAAGTACTCGCGCCTCAAATTGTAAGTATCGCAAAACCACATCTTTGAGTTCCTGCAGGTGCTTTTGCTCATCGACAGTTATGTCAACCTTCGAATAATACATATCCTCAAGCTTTTTGATGAAAGGGATAATAGACTCTTTGATAAGAACGATGAACTGCGTCGTTAATTCCTCAAGTGTGATCTCATCTTTGAGCAAATTTGCAAAATGCTTGTGAAGCGTCATTATACTTTACCGATGAGGTCCGCTGTGCCTGCGCCTAATACTGCTAATACACTGATACTTGAGACCGTTCCCAGTGCAGCGTGTAACGGCGTGGTAAAGTTAATCGTATCGAACAAGAATAGTACTGCAACACTTACCAAAATTGCAGAGAAATACAATAACATCGCACGAACTGGCAAGAATCGGAAGACGAATTTATCGTCAACTTTTCTAAATCCAGTGAAATAGATGAATAAGACGATAATCAAAAACGACGTCAGCAAAAGAAGTAATGACCGTCCAATCGTATAGTGTTCGGCAAGTCTAAAACCGTCGGCGAACGCGAAATCCCCAATGATCGCAAACGCTGCACCAACCATACCTTTCGTGAGATCCTTGTAGGTAATTCGTCGCAGCGGGCTTTCTTTCAAATTCTTTTTCAAATCGCTTTCTAGTGCCTTAAGCTCTGCGAATTCCTGCGTTTCATTATCGGCAATTTTTCCTGGCGGCAATGGAACAACTGGGTCATCCGACTTCTCCGGACTTTTGGACACTAATTTTTGATCCGCGACCCACTTTTTTTGAAACGTGATGACAGAAGACAATTTCTTTTCAATAGAGTCTAATCGCTTCGCTACAGAAATCTTTTGCCCCATACTTGATTTTCTGGCAAATCTATTTATAAACGTTACGCAAAGACCGGCTTATTTCTGCTCGGAGAACACACTTGTCTTAACTATAGCCAGCAATTGCCTTTCATCAGCAGCCGCAAGTATCTTTTGTTTGA
The DNA here is from genome assembly GCA_035299465.1 of Acidobacteriota bacterium. Classification (GTDB taxonomy): domain Archaea; phylum Nanobdellota; class Nanobdellia; order Woesearchaeales; family DATGWN01; genus DATGWN01. The sequence continues at coordinate 41,484 of DATGWN010000029.1, forward strand.
GAACAGCGCCATTTTTCGCCTCGCGTACAGACCAAAGCGCATGATCCTTTAGTTCAGAAATCTTGAAACGATTTTCACGCTCTTTGTACAGTGCGACAAACTCTTCAAAGTCAGCAACGGAATCGCGCCTGTTCTTATCGTACGTCGTATCAGGCTTTGGCGGAATAGATTCTTTTCGCGCATACCATGCATTCAATCGCGTGAAAAGTGATGGATTATTCTGAGCTCCCCGTGCGCACATGATATAATCGCACTTTGTATGCGCAAAACCCATATACGCCATGTATTCGTTCGTCACGTCGCCAGATAATATAACGGGAATCTTCACTGCTTCCTTGACTGCACGGACCAATTGCCAGTCTGCACGGTCGCGATATCCTTGCTCACGAGTGCGAGCATGAACCGTGACTGCATCAACTCCAATTTTCTCAAGCAATTGCGCAATCTCCACAGCGTTTTTGCTGTGTTCGTCCCATCCTGCACGGATTTTGACCGTGAATGGGACTTTAGTGATTGCTGCTCGCATCGCGGTGATGAGCTTTTCAAGCATATTCGGGTGTTTTGAAAGATATACGCCGCCTTTTTTACCAAGCATGTAAGGTAACGGACATCCGACATTCAAGTCGATAAGCGTCGCAACTGGTTCTACAGCGGCAATCGTAGCGAGCATATTTGGAATATTTGCGCCACCAAGCTGCACTGCAAGCGGATACTCGTCTTTTTGTGGGTTAATGAAGTGTTTTACAGCCGCCTCAACACCGCCGTTTTTCGAAGCCCACTCCATAAAGACATCTGCATCAATCATATCAGTATAAACAAGACCAGCCCCTCGTCGCGCACAAAGCACTCTAAAAGAAGCGCAATTGACAGCCTCCATAGGAGCGAGAAAAAAGGGACTCTTTGGTGTAAATGAACCGATTGGCTTCATGCGAGAAGGATTTTCTAGACTATTTAACAATTTTACCTACGCACTTAAGACATGCCTTCAAAACAAAGCAAAAAAAGAATTATTTATGGAACTTTTCCTTGTACATCTGCTGCGCTTTTTCAATAACTTTGTATGCCTCGTCCTGATTCAGAATTTCGTAGACACGTACAACTTTATTTTCAAGCTCTTTGTAGATTTCAAGGAAATTGTGCAGTTCCTTTAGGAAGTGTGATGGTACGTCGTCGATAGTGTTCCATTCGCTGTATCTTGGGTCTTTTGCGTGGACAGCAACAATCTTGTCGTCTTCTTCATCGTCGTCAATCATCTTGATGACGCCAATTACTTTGACTTCACAAAGTGTCAATGGATATGTCTCTCGGTGCGTGATGATAAAAACATCAAGTGGGTCGCCGTCAGTCCAAAGCGTCTGCGGCACAAAACCATAATCACCAGGATAGTGTACAGCTGAGAACATGTATCTGTCAAGCTTAAGTAAGCCAGTTTCTTTGTCTAACTCGTATTTAATTTTGCAATCTTTTGGAATTTCCACGATCGCATTAATGATTCGCGGAGCTTCTTTTCCGACTGGGACGTCATGCCATGGGTTCATTGTCATTGTATATGTTTAAACCTTGGAACTGTTTAAAAAGCTGATTATTGTATTTTCTATACACTAAGCGGATATGCCATAGCGAATCCTGAAAAGGAAATGAACAGATGAGGTGCGCCAGCCACGTCCGTGATAGAAACCGCATACGTTGGTAGTTTGAGCGTCTGTAATGCGGCATATGTGCTTGCAACAAACTCGTCATCAGTCAATTCCTCTGAATTCAAATAATTCACAAGAAGCGGTTTCACTTGAGTATCAATCGCATCATATGAATCAATCGCTCGATAAAGTTCAGTCAGCGAAGAAGACAAACCTGATACCCGTTCATACGGCCGGGCAATGAAGAAACTATACCGGATCTTAGCGTCATTGAATTCTGCGAAGTTCAAGTACGATTCTTTTGGGACCACACTCCACTGCGAACCATCATACGAAGTATCTTTGCGATCACGACCAACGCCATAAATCGTCAACGGCGTTTTTGACCAAACAAGCGCTTGGTATGTGCTCGCAGATGCCGACGCACCACCAGTACTTGTCGGATACACTGAAACGAAATAGCGCGAATCTGTCAAATCAAATTTGGAGAATGGACTTAACTGATTTCCTACTGAAAGTTTGCCCATCTTGGACGAAAGCGACGTTGCAAGTGCATCAGTATATGTTGCACGAAGTTCAAGGGCACACGTTTTAGAATTGACTAAAATGAGAGATCCGTCGTCTGACGTCATGCATGAGCGCGGCATTGTGACGACAGGCACTTGTGATGCCAAGAACTGCTGGCGGACAACTGAATCCATATATAACACGACGAAATCTAATTGTTTCTCTGCTTCAAGAACTCGTACTGACGCTATGTTAGCGTACTGAGGCACTTTCTTAGAATACATAGACAACGTCATAAATCCAGTCATAAGCAGTATCGTTGCAAAGATGATGAAAAGTACGCTAAAGAAATCTCCTTTCTTCCCGCAAGGAAACAGCGAATATGAGTATATCTTGCTGCGTCCTTTATGAGTACATCGCATAGTTTTCCTCCGTACACGACGACACATAGACATATGAGTGAGTAGAAAGCTGAGCTCGCGATTGCGCACCATTCGCATTAGATGACCCTGTGACAACGGTGCCGTCTTCAGTGAGACCACAGAAGTTCCCGTCTAAAAGGAAAATTTGTCTAAACCGCTCTTTGGTCAAATCCGAAATTGGATTCTCAGCTTTTCGAGAGTCTAAGACTACCCATTGTTGCGCCTGACCATTTCGTAATTGCAGTCCGTCATATAATAAGTCTGACGAAGAAACAAACGATGCCGACGACGTATCTCCTTCAATTTGATTCGGTTTCAACACGAAGAGCATTATGACACAAATAATCAGCAATATGACAAAAACCCCAATCGCCCCGATGAACACAATAGTCTCGACAAAACCGCGCTTACCGAATGCCTTAAGATTAAGCGGCGAATGTGTATTGTGTATCGAAGTTTGAGAAAGCATTATCCCACCGCCCGTTTTGCGACATAATCAAATTGGATAATGACCGGTTTACCCGTGTCAGCATGTGTCGCTACGCGTTTTGTCGTTGTGATAATGTACGGCGTCTTTCCGACACCAGTGACTGCAAAATACTTGGTGAATATATCAGGATTATGATAGCCAGTGACGAGCACCGTTTTACCGTCGGCTTGATCGATGAATTGTATGCGTAATGCAAATTGCGCGTCGGCGCGTGATTGACCATAGATACTTTCCAGCGCCGCCGATTGTAATGACAGTGACGAAACTACGCCGTCCACAACGTATGCGTTCACGAAACGCTCTTCCATCATTTCGGCGCGATACTGCCAGTCGACATATTCGCTGACCGCCCCTTGCGATATCAAAAAGTACACCATCCCTACGAGCGCAACGAACATACCCACACGCACGATGTCAAAAATGACTTGATCAGCCATTTGCGACCTCCTGCATCGCTTGCACTATAGAAGCATACTCGCTTACAAATGATCCTGAAAGAATAAGAGCAACTGAAGAATCAGAAAGCGTTTCCTTGGCAACCGACGGATAATTCTGCACCGATAATAAAGAAATCGGAGTCAACGAGCCACCGAATTTGTTTAATCGTTTTGCAAGCGCATTATTCAATACACACGCAACATCAGCAGACGAATCTTTGTACACAATCATCACCGTGCGTACTGTGTCTGGCGTCTCAATGATTTGAATTGGTGTCTTGCCCGCCGTGCCAAGCTGCTGTTTAGCAAACGTAGCGACTTGTCCGGTACCTTTTGGAAGGATTGTGACGCCCTTTACTTGAGCGCAATCTTGTTGGTATAGCGAAACAGGCCGTGCAGCTATGGTCGCTGAATTCGTGCCGATAAATGAGAGGGAATTCGAATCTGAGACCAGCGTGACGACGCTACTTGGCTTATCGGAAAACGTGCTTGTGACAGTCTTTGATGTAGGCACCAACAGCGGAAAATATAGTTTGGTGTTTGAAGAAATCACTGTTATGCCACTACCGTTCACCGCATGGACAAACCCTTTCTTTTCGCGAATGGTTGTACCTAGCGACGTATATTGCAAAAAGACAGTGCCAGTTGTAGACATGACAGTATCTGCCGCGTTTGCAAGGTCACGCGCTTCAAACAGTACAAAATATTTTGTGTCTGCCCCTTCACGAACGATGACTGCCATCATAAGAATGAAAAGCGCCGTAGGAATAATAACCAGACCAATAATATGCAAGAACTCATCACTTACTGTTCCTCTTTTTTGTAATCGACGCATGTGAAAATTTATTGATTGATGAAATCGGCGAATTCAATCTTGACGTCATAACTTCCTGCAGTATTTGGTGTAACGTACATTCTATAGTTCAAAATGACGTGAATAGGATGGATCAATACGCGATCTCGCATACTTTCTGGGACTGCTCCTAGTTCATACGCCGTTGGATAGCTACTCATTTTTACCGATCGAATATTAGAGTCAAGTGTAATACAAGATATTTTTTTATCCTTGCGTCCTGAGAGAAGACTTGAATATTGATACAGGCAAAGCTTGTAGGGTTGTTTGGTTCCCTCAAAGAGAATGTACTTGTCGTCGTCCAAAGACAGAGGGAAATCAATCACATACGGAACTGCCGAGCTATAATCAGACGAAGATTTTTTCATGATGTATTGAGCTTGGTCAAGTTCACCGGTGATTGTTCGAAGCGCAATTACATCCGGGTCGTCACTTTGCAACATGCCAATGATTTGCCCACCGAAATAAAGAATGAACAGAAAACACAGCGCATACAAGAGGGTCAAGAACACTTTTACCCATAAATTATCAACTGATTCCTGCGCTTTCTTATTCATACTACTCACTTATTTTGTCGATGGCGACGTCGGAGCCGGTGCCGTCGGCGTAGTTGACTCTGAACCAGTCAGATCACACGTTGCCGGATTCTTTGCACACTCTTCCGCCTTTCGTCGGATATCCTCTTGGAGTCTTTCTGAATCCTTGAGAGGGTCTTTGCTATTTTTTTGGAATATGATCACCATTATGACGATGAACAATACTACCAGTAATGCAAGACCAACTGTCTCCAAACTGCTTAATTCCGCCTTCTTTCTGATTGCTTTCATTGTGAATCCTCGTAATATTAATCTTCGAAACTGTTTGCAAGTACGCTACATCGTTGTGCAATCAATGCAGGGTCCGAGTAAGGAACGATTGTGACTCGCTGCACATTTCTGCCAAAAATATAGTCTGCAAAATCTTTTCCAGCATTGTTTTCCTGCAATATATCTAGCGGCAACGTCGACAGCAAATAGGAATCGATGCGCTGTGCCAATTGCAGATTATATCGCTCATAGATTACCGCGTACGTCTTCTCGCCAGAACGAGCAGCATGCTGAACTGAAAAGTCTGAATATGTATCAGAGTATGCGACTTCCTTAACGTGATCAGGAAGCGTTTGTCCACCAAGCAATGTTTTCTTATACATGTACTCTGGTGAAACTGTAAAGGACTGCGGTTTAGATGCAAGCACTGTTTGTGCATCATCTGCTACGGTAATGACTGAACAAATCATGCAATACGTTGGAATTTCTCCCCACTGCGTACCAATTCTGTCAAACACTGGATTGACGCCGTACAATACTTTTGCATAGCACGTATTGACTTCATTCCACATGAACTTGTCTAAGTTGTATGCAACATTATCAGTGATGCCATACTTCACCATTTCGTTTGCTGACTTTCGTTCAAGCATTGGCTTTGTGATGACAACTTCGGTGACCGGACATTTGATAGAAAGGTCGGCAACACCCAGCGTCACTTTGTTTGCAAGACCGCTTGCAGCAAATTGCTGTTGACAAAGCGAAACATCTTCTGAACCCGCCGTCGCCACATATAGTCGTGAACCAAAGAAATAGACGAACACCATGCAAAGTATAACGACAATTACAACAACCATCGTCATTAACATCGGGTCCATCGCTTTCTTGTTTCGAATCACATAATCACCTTATAGTAAGTCACTAAACCAACTCAAAAATCCTGAGCCGTTCTTCCATCCTTTGTATATCATGTATACGCTAAACAATAGCAAAACGATGACAAGCACCGCAGCTGCCAATGTCCATAAGGATTGGTTTGCTTTTTTTGTATATTTCATTTAAGGCCTCGCGTAGCTATTCGCCAATACATCACAATAATAGGAAACTTGTTGATATGGAATAATCATGACAGAATACGTCTCTTCGCTTGGATTGAGTTGAAGGAAGTGTGAATACAATGCGAACTTTGCTTCAGAACTTGCAGTAGCGGCGGCGATGAATGCAGCAGTCTGTGTTTTAGACATAGACAACGGGAATGCGGCAAGTTCCCATCTGATGGCAGTCTTTGCACCAAAACGCGAATAAACTGCTGTCGCAAGTCTGCCAACTTCCAAACCGATTTTTTCTTTCCCTGCAGTTGTCAACGCCTTACCACTCAATCGCAACAAAGCAGAAGCCTTCGAAAGAACACCAAGCGGTGCAGTAAATGGAATGACCGTTATGACCCATCGACCAGTTTCTTTGATGACGTTCACAACTTTCTCATCATACGTATATTTGAGAGGATATTTTTTGAAATAGATAACAGCTTGAGGTTGATCGACAGTATAACTTCGGACAAAAGAATTACCTAATCCAACTTCAACAGGTAATCCGTGCGTAATAGTTTCCAACGCATTATTTTCTGTCGCCCCTAAAATCTTTCGCTTTTCGATGATGTGATTTACAGAACGAAGTTTCGAAGCGTCCGTTCCAAGGGCAGCAATTGTCTGTTTGTCAAATTGTACTTTTGCACACATCGCACAAAAGCGCGGCGATTCTACTTGCGGCACTCCTAGTGCATAGTCTGCAAGTGCATTCCACAATTTTCCAAAAAAGCCGCTTTGTTGTTTGTTAATTTCATCGGAAGATAGTTTGTAATAACTGTCAAACAAATCAACGTTTCCCGTTTTTTGCCAGCAGTCTATGACTTCATCGGCGAATAATGCGTCAAGATTATACTGAATGGCACCGGTGGGAGTGCTTAGCTGACTTTCAGGTATACCTTCGCGCAACGCCTTATTCTTTGCCGCCGTAGACAATCGAGAAACAGAATCATATGTCACGTATGTGAATGTTGCGGGACAGCTGAATTCATATGTTGGATTTCCTAGAACCGACCGCATATCTGTAAAATCACTGATGCGGTTCTGGAACTCTGACTTGATGCCCACAACCTGACAAAATGCTTTGTCATCGCCTTCATCTCGGATCTTGTTCACCGCGATAAAAAGAAACGTGATTGCAATCATGACTACTAAGAGAATAATCAGCCCTACCGTTCTTCTAAGCTCGCCGCGTGACATTTTAACCAAACGCGTCTTTTACGAAGCGAAAACAGAAGTAGAAGACGACAACCAGTATTGCGATAATGAATACTATCTTGCCGACATCAAAAAGACTTTCACCTGTAGTTTCCGCCGCCTCTGCGCGTTTATTCATGAGATTAATGAGTGATATCAACTATCGCTAAAAGAGTTGCAGCAGATGCGCTGGTCCTTCTTGCCGTCAGTATAACACGCTGCGTTTATTTTAGTGCCGCGGATACCATCAACGTATGGGCATGTCCCACCTGAAGCCACAGTCTCGCACTTGCCGCCGCGCTGTTCACAACCAAGATCTTGTCTAAATGCGCCAAGCGAATTGATAGCAATAAATGCAATAACAGCAACCAAAATGATAACAAGAATTGCTTTGCCAACTGTTCCAAATGCTTCTTGGGCTTTTGCCATGTTAACCTAGTCGAGTGCAACAGTATGCCTGCTGTCCGCCACCAATGCAATTTTTAGCGATAGCAACGTATGTATATCCGTCACCTATCTGTGCACATTGATCCTTGGACTGCACACAATAGTTGGAGTCGCATCTATCGATTTCTTTACTGACACCGCCTGTGCCACGCAATACGATAAAAGAAAGAATGACTAAAATCAAAAGAGCAATGACTGCCATGACAATGACATTCATGGAAAGACCGTCACCGCGTTTGTTAAAGAGCTTCATACGCAACAGTATGCACCAGTGTCCTGGTTATCAGCGTCAACACACTTCCAAGTTTGCTGTGTAGTTGTTCGACCATCTAATCGTTCGCTGCAAAGTTCGAATGAACAGACACCACCTTTATTTTGGCATTGAAGAATACCGACATTTGTCTTTCTCATATTATTGACAACCATTGTTGCCAAAACGATTAGGATTAGAAGCGCTATTACGGCCATGACGATTGTACTCATGGATAAATCCGCTTTTTTACCAATTTTGTCTCTCATACGCATACCTCTTGGGACTGATACCAAAAATCCTTGTTTTTAATATAAAAATCTTTCGGTATATATCGACGAATAAGTGTATTTCTTTTTTAAATCAAGAACCTATCAAAATAGAATAAAAATGCGCGTGTGGCAATCAGAATTGCCCAAAAACTCACTTCAAACCATATATCGGACAATAAAGCAGTCACGCAAATCCTTTATCGTAACGAACTTGCCTACTTTCGTCTTCAGTGCGTCAACTGTAATACTCGCATGCACTTTTTCATCAAAACTTGCCTGTTTGTATTCAATCTTGTCAAATATTTGATATTGTCGCAAATGCGATAATACATACACGTCGTCAATCTTGTATTCGCCAGGATTGTTAATAGATAGGTATTTCTTAGCAATTAACCCTTCAACCACAGCAGACACTTCGAATCCAAAACCTTGCTGTAAGAGCATATCCATGGAAAACCGCTTGAGTTTGTACGCCGCACGCAAAACGGCAAGCTCCTGTTCAGATAATTCCTCAAGCTCTGGCAGTTTGGCAATTTGATAAGAATCAATGTCCTTGACCAGCGCACCAGTGTTTCTGTCAAACAACAAATTGAATGTGCTTGCTTGCGACTGGCAAAGGAATAGTACCGCCGGGACCAATACGACTTTTGGCTTCTTTCCGTTTATGATAGTGAAGTCCTGCGCAGTCATTTTTGGATGGATCAAAGGCAGCAATTGCTTTTCAGAAAATTCATCAATCTGTTCAAAGAATTTTTTCTCCTCGTTGAAATTCTCCAAAATGTCGACACTCGCACCACCGTGCTGCGTCATTCTCGGTCTTACCGAAACAAACAGCGGCACGTCGACAACACCAGTAACTAATGCCTGGCCGATTGCAAGATTTTGTATTTCTGCTTCACTTTCCGAAGTAATCCCCTCTACTGAATTAGAGATCGCTTTCAAATCATTTGGATTCGTTACTTTCAGTATGATTTGCGTTGAAACCTGCGATAGTACAGATTTGTCAACTCGCGCCGGTCGCTGACTGATGATCGCAAGACCCATGCCAAACTTTCGTCCTTCGGATGCAATCGTACGCAATACTTGTGACGCGGCTGACTGTCCAAACGAACGTTCCGGACAGAAGTTGTGTGCTTCCTCAACAACGCAAAAGAATGGCGGAATTTTGTTTTGCTTTCGCGCTTCGAATAAATCTTTTAACAATTTGTAAACAATGATTTCCTGCACTTGTGGCGCAATACCACGCAAATTGATGACAGAACATTTGCCGCCCTGGATAAGTTCATTATGCGCCGTCGGAACTGAAGCAAACAAACCATAGCCACGCAGATATTCAATCATCTTGATGATATTCCATTTAGCAGGAGATTCTTCCGCTTCGATCATAGAAATTAATGTAGGGAAATCAAAACGCTCTAATTTCTTCATCGCTCCGTACAACAGACCTTCCTGCGCGGCTGAAAGTTTTGCCGGCAACATTTCAAGTAATTCTTGCGCTTCTAATTGTTCAGAGAAAAACAAAGGCTTCAATTCAGGATTTTGTTTTGGATCGCCATATTGCGTCACTCGTCGCAAATACGCCTTTGGCTTCAGATTGTAAGCATTGAGTCGCAATGTGTCTTTTTCATTCGTATTTTTCAATTTCAGAGAGCCATACTCGCCGTGAGGATCGATAATCAAGAGCGGAACATGCTTCTCCATGATTTCTTCTAGTAATACACCCACACAGTATGATTTTCCCGCACCTGATTTCGCCAATACCGCAAGGTGCTTTGTCAAGAGATTCTGCAAATCCAGATATATGTTGATATCACGGCCCTCGAGCTTACCGATGAGCGCGCCTTTTTCACTTGTCTGCAATTTGACGACTTCCGTGATAAAAGAATCTTCGGCGCGCAAAACTTCCGCGCCCAAATCGAACGGATCTCGCATGCCGTGGATTGCACCATTCTCGTCTTTATATCCAATTACTTGACAACGTGCACGTAACTCATTTCCCTCACGCTGCAATTCGACAATCTGGCACAAAACATATCCATATTCGTGATGCGGAACTTGGACGTATTCGAAATTCTTTGCGTCTGATTCCACCAAGAAGGTAAATTGCTTGGTGTTGACTTTTCCGACGATACGACCCAGAATCATATACAATTACAACCGACAGTTCATTCTTAAATGTTTCTAGAGCGAGAAACTTTAAAAAACACACCGGCTAACAACCAACATATGGCAAAAGAAACAGTAAAACCAGAAGCAAAATCACCTGCTAAACTTTCAAAAGACGAACAAATCGGTTTCCATAAAGGATCCATCTCCGTGCTTGCTAAAGAGCGAGAAGAGATGATTCGAATCGCCCAGATTACAGAGCAACTTATGCAAATGCACATGAAAGCGCTCGCTGAACTTGGCGTAGATCTTAAGGAATTGCCTGCAGCTCATGCACCGGCAAGCAACCAACCTGAACCGAAGAAGAAAGTTCCAATCGAACATCTTATTTAATTTTTTTTAGAATTCTACTTCTTTGTCAACACATGCCCTTCACGTTTACTGACCATACGTAGTGCCGTTTCTCCGTCAATACGAGAGAATTCCATTATGAACGCGTCAAAATCAGCGGTGGTGTCGAACTTGAATTCTATATCGTGAGATGCATACGTCGCCAAGTCTTTGTAACACAAAAACGCAGGACATGTCACACTATCCAATATGCCATCAGTATACAATAAGAAACATTGAAAATAAAGCCGACCGTTTTTCTCCATCGGTACGACAGCTCTTGGACTTCGTACCCAAATTGACTTCAAAACCAGCGTCATGCGTAAATTACCGACGTAGAGCATTAAAAAGATTTCTTTTTTAAAGAGAAACGCGTTCCAAGGATACTATGTCCGAGCGCGACGTCATCACAAAACTAAACGAGTACACCACAAAAAAGTACGTCACTCTATTCTCTCGCTGTAATGCCGCAATCCTTGCGTCCCTAAAGACTGCAAAAGCGCTTGGCTTTGAAAACGTGTTCATTCCCGACGTTGCCGGCTGGCTGACGTACGAGCCATACTCGAAAAAAGCAAAGCTCATCGCCCATAAAATCATCACCAATCACGGCGTCATCGATTCGCAAACGCTCAATCTACCTCCAAAGTCAGTCTTGATCTATCACGCTCTCGCCGGCTATCACACGCTACAAGACAGCAAGAAAATCGTCGAGAAAGCAAAAAAACAAGACGCAATCGTCATCGAGGACGTGTGTGGTTCCTTCTCCTTACCGACGTTTGGCGATATCGTCGTCGCAAGTTTTGGCAAAGGCAAACCAGTCAATTTTGGCACAGGCGGTTTTGCAGCGACAAATGACGAGAAAATACACGCTGAATTGCAAAAGCAACAGGAGTCGTTAGACTACGACATGAAAGCACTCCTCGTGCATCTCAACGACGTTCCATCCCGAGTCAAATACCTAAAAACACTCACGCAATCCACTAAATCGGATCTTCAAAAAATTGGATTTAATCCAGTCGCAGACAAAGACGCACTGGTCGTCATCGTCCCTTACACCACCGACGAAGAGAAAAGCAGAATTGAGACATTCTGCAAAGAAAAGGAACTCGAGATAGAAAACTGTCCGCGCTATATTAGAAGCGATAAAAAAGCAATCAGTATTGAAGTCAAAAGAAAATAATCAAACTAGTTCTACACAACGTCGCTGTCTGCACGCACACACCTTATCGCTTGCAGAGAACGGATCGACTCCCAACGTATGCGATGCGTATTCAAGCGTATAACACCCGTCTGAAACATATGTGCAGTGGAAATTACTGACGCAACAATTCTTTTCTAAATCACAGATACCAGATTCGACGAATATGACGTTTTGAGAAACATACCAAGTCAGAAAACCGCACGTCAAAATCATAAGCAAAGCGATGTATGCAAAATTTTTCTTAGAATCAGAAGCGATACCAACAATTGCCAAAACAAAAGAAATGAATATGAAAAAAAGTCCAACAGTAAGTAACAATCGGTGAGCAAGTGCCGCAGCCGGAGTCTGTGTCAATAACAATAGTATCGGCGGAATACAAGCGCATGCAAATGCACCGCGAGAATACGTAAATAATTGGACGCGAGTTTTTTCTTTGTACCAATCATCAAACTCATCCATGACTTGTTTTTGTGGCATTTAATTGATTCTTAAGAAATCCTATTAATAAAACTCACTACTAATCATTAATTACGGCCATAGTTACTGCTTGGGACATCCACCAAATAGCTACAATCAAAAGAATAACGATAGAGATAAAGGCTACTTTTTTTCGCCGCGTCCATACTAACCCTATAATTGCGAGAATGAGAGAAATTAGTCCAATATAGAGGGCGAATGAAAGAACAATCGAACTATACTGGTAAGCGTACTCTTTGGAAAATATTAACAGAGCAGAAATAACAGTACCAGCGAATGAGAATCCACGAATAGAGAAATGATGTTGTATCCGGCATTTGTACATAAGAATCTACAGAACGAACTTAACAAAAGTATAGAAAAGAATTAAGCGATTGAAACTCGACCGCCTACTGCTTGACCTGGCATACCGCGCTCGAATCGAACTCGGACTGCGCCATTGCCGCCGTGAGCTGCAACGACTGAGCCTGATATAGTGTTATTAGCAGTAGTTGTGAAAGTAACTTTCTTGCCTACAAGCTTTTGTGCTTGTTCGCGAGTCTTGTTACCGACTGGTGCAATGATCATCTCATCCATCGTTTGGGTTTTGATGCTTCTTCGGAAATTGATTATGATGCCTTCCATGTGAATCGTAACCTAAAGAAACAGAGGTCCATTTAAAAAGGTTTCTGTAAAAAAGCGAAGAAAAAGAAGGGATTTATGACCAGTTATCTCTGAAGGACAGCTGGTAAAGCAGGCCCGATGAACGGCCAAACGAATGGTGCAAGTGCAATAAGTGCGCCGATAATCAATGCGTGAGACATTTTCTCGCCCACAGTACCGCCCTTTGCGATAGCTGCTGCCGCTTTAACCTTGATCGCTGCGATGATACCAATCAATATTGGAACACCGTATACTGCCCATGGTTGTTTTGCGAAAGCCCATGGTACGAATTGGAGTACCCAGTGAGCGTTCATAGATATGAATGTGAATAGAATACATGTCGGAATTGCGTGAAGACCGTGGCCCATCCAACCCATTCCTGCCTCATCAGCGTGTACAAAGAAGAGTTCGACCAAACCGATTGCAAGACCAATAACTATTGGAGCGATGTAGATGAATGCGATTGTTTCTGCTGCCATAACTCAAATCCTGAGCGCAGGCGTTTATAAAGATTTAGACATTTTACGCAGTGAGCCAAGCAAGTTCGTCTTCTGATAAATCCAGAGCCGTTGCAAGCGAAGTTGCAAACGATTTGTCTTTGCACATCACTTTGTAATAATCAATCTGACCAAACGCTGCCTTATTGGAACAGTGCGTCGCAACAGAAATTTTGTGCGCAATAACTTTTCTTTTTGCGTTTGACATGTTGATTTGCCAGATTTTCAGTAATCTTGATGTTCGCTTGTAAGTCAGCGCATTCTTGTACGGCGCATCTTTTGCAAGTGCAACGCCCGCAGTCATAAGTGCTCCTGCGTACACCATCAAATGCCATTCTTGATTTCGTCTGATGCGAGATAAGTAAACATCCGCTTTACTGAGTGCGCCGTATGCACGAGCGAGATCCATTGGGTTTGTGTACTCATGTGCAACGTTGTAATCTAGCCAAAGCATCTGTTCGTCAATATCCTCGTCGACAGTTTCAAAGGCGCCGCGCGCAATAGAAGCGTCCATCGTCTTAAAAACAACAGTCAAAGCCTGCTCGATTGAGTCCGTACGTGCCCGCTCGGAGAGTAATTTGATATGTTCTTTTTTGATAGGTCGATTTGAAGAAAGAACCTGCAAATCATTTATTGCTGCGCGAACATCACCATCAGAGAATCTCGCGATCGCAGAAATTGCATCAGCTTCCGCTTCGATGCCGTGCTGTGCACAAAGTCGCAGCAATATTTTTTCCACAAATGCATTGGCTAACTTATCGTATGCGAGCGCTTCACTGATTTTCAAAAGCGGCTTGAGTTTGTCAAGTTCAGTATCATTAGCTGTGAGAATAATCGGCACAGTGGATTCTTCTATGATTTTTACCAACTCGCCTACACCACCGCGATCTGCTGTGCCACTCGTTCCATCAATTTCATCGAGAAGTATGATTTTGCCGTCGTAAAAGAAACTTTTTTGTTTGACTGCCGGAGCCACTATTTCTAGAATCGCATCTTTGCCGCGCGTGTCTGATGCATTAACTTCAAGCAATTCAAAATTCAATTCTTTTGCAATTGCATGAACTACCGAAGTCTTTCCGCTCCCACATGGGCCGTATAATAACAAAGCTTTCTTGCGTTGTGACCCGTAATTCTGCACGAAATCCTTGATACGCTTGACTTCAGCGTCACGACCGATAATCTGTAAACTTGACGTCGGATTCGAGAATAGAGTGAGTGGCCCTTGCATACACAAAGAGTCAGTTAATTAATTTATAAAAGTACGTGTATATGTTGTCGCGTGCCGAAAAAAGCGTTCTGCTGCGATGCACAATATTTATATACCGCATCCATGACCACTCTACTTACCATGAAAGTAAAAGAAATCAAAGCAAAAGCAGCGGTCGACGAAATCACACTCACTATCGAGTCAATTGATGAACCACGAGAAGTTCGTGGAGGATCACTTCGAGTAGCGAACGCAACAGGAGTAGATGAAACTGGCTCTGTTGTTATCACGCTCTGGAATGACGACATCAATAAAGTCAAGACTGGCGACAAAGTCAAAATCACAAAAGGCTGGGCTGGCGAATACCAAGGCAAGATCCAATTGTCCGCAGGTAAATTCGGTAAGCTAGAAGTTGTCGGCGCAGGTGCAGCAGCACCAGCAAAAGGCAAAAAGAAAGCCGAAGAAGTTGACTTTGCAGTCGACGAAGATATTATCTAAATTTTTTCAATCTTTTTTCTTAATTAGTTAATAGAACTACACAATGTTCCATCTTAGTGAAATAGTCTGGACATTTGCCATCGCCCGTTCCTGTAATTCCACCTGATGGAGAACAGATTGCATTTCCGGACTGGTCATAGAGAAAATCAAGTCTGTCACAGCACTGTGATCTTGCGTAATAAACAGGTTGATCGTTATAGTAACATTTTGTCAAAAATCCACCGTAATTACTGTATTGGCCTTGTTGCGTCAACAAATCGTGGATCCATGGATTCTTTTCTAATTCCGCTTCAATATCCGTATTTATTTTATTGTGCTTGATGATTGCGAATGTAAAATATACGACGAGCAAGAGAACAAAAATGATCGCCATCGATTTCCAGATTTTGTCAAACGCCGCCATGATTCTGTTTTACTCAACACCGCTCTTTAAAAAATAGTAGGGTCAAAAATAAGTTCACTTGATGGCAAAAGTGTGTATATCATCCGCCATCAGATATTCGAACAACGTCGTTTTTGTCGGATCAAGACCAACCGTTTTGCATGCGCCCACAAACCATTCGCGCGTTTTTGGATTATTGTACGAAGATTGTTTTTCAGTGAAGTCAGACCATATTTTGATATCATCTGCCGATCGTGGAATTCCCGCAGTCAAAAGCCAATCTGCAATTTGCTGATCAGACAGTCCCGCCTGCACTTTTTCTTTTAGTTGCGCAGCTGTTATTCCTTTGTAAGAAAAAAGCATGTTGTCAACAGGACAATCATAGTGATAAAGTCCGATTTTCCCAGCGAGCAATGCGCGGCATTTGTCAATCGTTCGTCCTAGGATTACAAAACCGTTCAATCGTTCCGTCGGTTTTCGTGGCGGTTGTATCGTGAGATCGTTTATCATCGTATTGCAAAACAGCAAGAACCCTTTAAAACAATAATGCAAGAAAAAACATTTACTCGACTAGCTGGCGTATCATCCACATCACGCCTTCACGTGAAAGAGTGATACATAGTAGACAAGCGCCATAGACGACCAGCAGAACGACCACCGCAAGCCTCATAGTGATTCTTGCGGAACTCGCTGCGCATCTATCCAGTCAGTGTCTTCATACTCGTCCAAATCTATGAACGAGTCTCGGCCGTATAATTCATACAAATCAGTCATCTTATACCCCCAAAAACGTATTGTCCTTCCCGTTTTCGGTCTGCCAATTGCCTTCTCCTATCAATTCCGATAGCGATATTACGGCTTCCTGCATATCTCTCACCCCAGATTAAAAGGTGGAAAGAAGAGAAGATAATAGATTGCTTGCCTCAATATGTCCAAATATGTATTTTACATATACTCGTTTAAATAGAACGATTTACACATAAAATGCATAAAAAATTGGCTCAATTACACATGAAAATCAATAACGCTATAAAGGCGGAAACACGATACGTACATATGAAACGCACATTATACATATTAGCACTTTTTGCGGTCTTGCTCATGTTCGCTGGCTGCAGTAAGGCAGCGCCAGAAGATACCTCATTGAAGGACAAACTCTGTACTCTTGAGTATGAACCAGTATGTGGCGCAGACGGTTCGACGTATGGTAATGAATGTATGGCTCAGGCAAACAAAATTGCCGTTGCGTACATGGGACCTTGCACAGCTGCTCCAGTCGGAACAGTTGAACAAGCATACGACGTGGAAATGATCCTCGGAAACAAAAATCCAACAAACATAATCTCATTGCCAGTGAATGCAGAATCAGTTATCAAAGTCACAAACCAGCGTGACGCGAAGACTGTCTTCTACCTTCCACAGCTCGACGTGTATGAATCTCTCGAAGTTGGTGAGACGAAGTACATCGCAGTCGTACCATCAAAGACAGGTTTGTACAGCGTGCAACTCAACAGTGCAGCATACGCAACCTTCCGAGTGGAATAAATTTTCTTTTTTCTATGTAAATATTTATAAACCATCTAGAAACCCGCATCTATATCCGGGACTGTAGCTCAACCTGGGAGAGCACACGACTGAAGCTCGTGTTGTTGGGGGTTCAAATCCCTCCGGTCCCATACTTTTTCAAAAGAGGAAGCATATGAGTATCCTCTATACGCCACTGGAAAAAGAATTTCTCGATAATCTAACAAAACCAAGAAGCGGCTGGGTAAATAGAGGCGTCCCACCAGAAATCGCCGAAACAGTGCAAACGCACACATACAAAGTAATTGCGGCTGCATCGATTTTTGCAAATTCTCACCGACATTATGATCGCGCGCTTCTCATCGATTTTGCAAAAGTCCATGATTTCCCTGAACGTCAAGCGCCGGACTTTACTCCATCTGACCAAATCAGCCCAGCACGAAAGTACGAAATAGAAGACCGTGCATTGCAGTCAATGACAATGCATAGAGGCGAAGAAGGCGCACGAATCTATCGACTTTGGAAACGATTTGAAGCCCAAGACACACTCGAAGCAATGATAGTCAAAGATTTGGACAAAATTGATCCTGCAATCCAATCAATAGTATATGCACGAATGAGATACGAAGTAGATGACTTTATACCGTACACAAGAAACCACATCCAACATCGCTTCCTAAAAAAATTATTCGATAAAGTCGTAGAAAATCCCGGCACCAATCCTTACAAAACATACTTCCAGGCGTTGCGTAGCGCATAACTTCATATAGCCAAGCAAAATCCTACTCAATTATGAAACCAAAAACAATCTGCCAAATCGCACTTGCTGCCGTCAGCCTTCCTGCCGCAGGACTTTGGAAAGGCTCAGAGAAGTCAGTTAATTCCGCAATCTTGTTAACAGTGTTAGGCATGAGCGTTCAATCATTCGTGTTCATTAGTTCATACATCGCGCAACGAAAATTTGCCGATTATCATCCAGCGCCACCAAAATCGCATGCAGAAGTATTTGCGTGTTTCACGACTAGCTATGGCTTGTACAAACTCGCAGCGCCAAAAGAAACGTATTCAACGCATGCTCGAAGCGACTGAAACATCTAAGATAGTATTGTCATATATTATCATCTGACGTAAATACGGATTCGTACCAAAGACAATCGTCTGACGATGCGGACTACTCGGATCGACATAGCGTGCACCAACCGGTGCCATCTGAAGCACTTTCTCAAGACCATCCTGCATCGTCAATCCCATACGGCCGATACGAGGCGCCATACGAATCAAATCGCTACGACACTCCGCATGCAACAAATATGGCTTACCATCCCACATCAAATCATATTTTACTTTTTCTTCTTCAACTTCTCGTGAACGCCGACTCGGCGCGCTTTTTTGCGCAACTTCTCCATACGTTGCACCTACATATTTGCCATCTTGCAGCATAACCGAAAAAGACTTCTTGAAAAAATCTGCAGAGTATGGTGGTCGACCGAGCGCGTGTAGCCAACGC
>DATGWN010000030.1:0-5547 GCA_035299465.1 Acidobacteriota bacterium
GATCACACTCGAAAACATCTTCCCTGAAACATACGGTGCGCACCCGCAAGAACTTAAGAATATCATACTCAAAGGAAGAAAGCAAATGGTCGCAGACTTGATGGATAAAAAGATCATGGGCTCACATGCGTTCGAGAAAAAAGAAGAAGCTGAAGCAAAAGCAAAAGAGCACATCAAAGCAACCATCGACACAGGTCACCTCAATATCTGGAGAAAGAATTTCATTGCAAACCCTGGCGAAACCAAAGAAGACACCGACAAAAGATTCAAAGAATGGGCAAAAGGACAATTGAAAAGCTTTGTCGAAGACAAAGCAGACTTAGTCGGTAACGTACACATTGCAGACAACCTCGGATACGACGACTCACACGTTACACCAGGGCTTGGTACGGCACCAGTGAAAGAATTCCTGCAAATGCTCAAAGACAAGAATTACAAACACGTCGTAACCAGTGAAGGCGGATTTGCGCGTGGCAAATCAGGGCAGGCAGGTATGCGCGGTGTTTGGGCGGTAGCTGGAAACTCTTTGTACTCAAGTGGCAAAAGCGACGTCTGGACAAATCCTACTCGAGACAACTTCTATTCGAGCACAGATATGTATCACACATCGATTCAAAAACCAAACTTCATGTTCCGCGGATACGCACCAGATAACGACGACTGGAAGCCATGGTCAGGCACAGGATTAGAATAATGGACTTTCTTTCATATCTTAAAGAAAAAGTACGCGCAAAAAAAGAACTCGCAGTACTTGGCGACAGTTTCATAGAATATCACGCAAACGAACAGCTCCGATTAAAACCAAAATTGCGAGAATTACAGACACTCTCACAAAAAGAACTCGAAAAATCAAAACTCTGCGATGAACTCGTAAAATTCATACGCGCACAAGCGCGAAAGCCCTTTGGCGTTTTCCAAATTCCATCATTAGTTCAAACAAGAGAATCGACTTTACCAAAACTCTCGCTTTCCGACGACAAAAACATTCACGCGATACTTGACAGCCATCTGTCAACAAAAGAACGTCTCCCATATTATAAAGAATTCTTCCAAAAAATCTTGGATATTACAGGACAACCAAAAAAAATTCTTGATTTAGCGTGCGGATTGAATCCAATAGCCTACTACGCATTCTCTAACAAAAAAACCCAATATGTCGCAATCGATGTCGCCCAAATGCAGGCCATGCAAGGATTTTTCGATTTTAACAAACTGCCTGCAAAAGCCGTATCCATCGATCTCATCCATCAATTAGCACTTCTTTCAGAATACAAAGAAACATTCGACGTATGTTTTTTGCTCAAGACGCTTGATACGCTTGAGAGTCAAAAGCTATATGTAACATATGACGTGATAAAAGCAGTAAAGGCAAAGTATTACGTCGCATCTTTTCCAATCAAAAACGTGAAAGGCATGCAGATGGATCGCACCAGTAAAATCAACTGGTTTGAGAAAATGCTCCCGCGACTTGGACTGACTTGGAAAACCATCGAATTTGACACAGAAGTCGTCTATATCTGTCATACAAAATGACCATTCTCTAATAGTAATAAATGCTTATAAATGAACTTCCAAGTATCCTCTATGGGTTAGGCGTTGGATTACACCATCAATAAAAAGAGGAACGAGAATACTGATACATACAATAAAACAGAAATCGATCTCGCATATTCTTTCGCACGTGAAGCTTACAAAGAGTTTCAGCCAATTGTCAAGGGCATCATATTATTTGGTAGCTCCGCAAGAAAACAAAATACCGCGCAAAGCGATATAGATGTTCTCATAGTCATTGACGACGTCGGCACAGAACTTTCTGCCGAATTAATGGAAACATACAAGATAATAACCCATAAAATTATCCAAAAGATTTCGACGAGAATCCACGTCACAACACTCAAATTCACAACATTCTTCGAACATTGCCGCAACGCAGATCCGATTGGGGTAAACGTACTACGAGATGGTGTTGCGCTCGTAGATACGGGATTCTTCGATCCCATGCAGATGCTTCTCAAACAAGGGCGAATCCGACCTACGATGGAAAGCGTCTGGACATACATGCATCGCGCACCTATAACGCTCGAGAATAGCCGATGGCACTTGATGCGAGCGTGTGAAGATCTGTACTGGGCAGTCACGGATTCAGCTCATGCCGCCCTTATGGCGCAAGGCGTCGTACCGCCGTCACCAGAACATATCGCACATCTCTTAGAAGAAGTCCTCGTAAAAGCCAAGAAACTTGACCGCAGACACATCAAAACGATGCAATTCTTCTACGACCTCTACAAAGGCATCACCAGACGAACAATAAAGGATATCACTGGTGAGCAATACGAACAATACTATCGTCATGCAAGAGATTTCGTCGGCATAATGCAGAAAATCGTGGACGAATGATTATGTATAGTTTACAATTCTAGAAGCTGATTTTAAAACACTAAGAAGAAAGAAAAAAAGAGGAATTATCCTCTAATTATTTTCGAAACACTGTTGCCAAAAGCATCACAATTACGATTACCAATACAACAATCAATAAGCCAAGACCAACAACGTAGGGAGTTTGTGAAGTCTGTGCTGCCACAGCTTGAACAGGTGTTGTAGTCGTGTCGACTGGTTGTGTTGGATTCGTTGTGCCTGGATTGACAACAACAATCGGACTCGTTGACGAGTTTGTCGTTGGTCGAGTTGGTGCTGAAGTATCTTCATCACAGTCTCGCACTACTAATGCTGCTGACGTAGTAGATGTTTCATCATCATCGTCATCAGACTCGTAGTATACTTGCAACATAATCGGATATGAACCTACTCGTTCATTGTTATCGATTGAAATGTCATAAGTACCTCTGTACGTATTGTCGTCTTCGTCTTCTTCGTCAAGAACAATGTCTTGGAAAATCTTGTTGAGTCCAAGTGCGTCGTTCTTAAGTACTGCGCGAATGTTGTTTTGTTTTTTCGAACCGATGTTTTCAATCGTGAAAGAGGCAGTTGTCTCATCGCCTGCACAGACTGAAGCTGGGCTTAGCAAGAGATCTGATACTTTGATATCATAGTCTGCAACTTGGAATTCAATTGTGAATTCGTGTCGGAAACCGTGCAATGCACCATTTTCATCTTCAACTGAAACTTCGATTGTGACGGTAGCGTCATCGCCATCATCCAAATCTTCATCTACGTCAAAGCTGACTGAGATTGAAGTTTCTGAATCTGCGTCGACGTCTTCGTCAAAGCTATCATCATCTGCATCGACATCATTGTTATCGGAATCGATTTGGATGTCTACGCCTTCAAAGTCAAGATCTGAATCTTCATCAAAGATGTTTTCGATTGTGAAATCGAGGTCGAATGATGAAACTGGATTGACTTCTTCGATTTCGTCGTCGCAATCAAGCGTCTTATCGTCTTCTTCGACATCACATTCGATTGTTTCGCCATCTGCGTTAACAATGACATCGTTGAGTTCAAGACCGTTTTCGACATAGAAACTCAATGTAGGATTGAATGTACCATCATCTGTAACAACTGAAGCAGTGATTGTGTGCGCAAGCGCATCAAAATTGCTGTCGATTGCATCAAGGTAATCTGGTACAAGTACTCGGATAGTAACTGACTGAGTGCCGTTTGTGATAACAAGTGGCAATGAAGTCTGTACTTCGTAAAGATCAGATGAATCAATGCTGCCACCAAGCTGGTAGTTGAAGCCACTCAAGTCTGGAGTGACGCTTGTGACAGTCGTTGTATCACCAGATACTGTGACTGGAATTTGGAATGAGACGTATTCGAGATCGTCCGCATCATCTAAAGTATTGTCTGACCCTTCGATTAATGGATTGCTTCGTTGGACCGCATCATCAAGGTCAAGAGCGACGTTACCGACGGTCGTGACTGCAAATGCGCTCACTGAAAGCATAAGAGCCATTACTACGAAAAGTAATAGTTTTGTTTTCATATGAACCCCCTGTTCAATTTGCCACTTTTACAAGATAGCATTACGTAGTAGTTACAACTACTAGTTTATAAATGTTGTGAAGACTTTGATTTATATATAAACCGTGCTGAAATCGCCTCTAAACACGCTTCGCAAAAAACCTAACTGAAAAATAACAGAAAATCTGAAAGAAAACGAAAAATTACTTGTCGACAATAAAGTCGTCATCCATGACGTCTTTGAGTGGCTTGTTAGCATCTTTGTCATCCAAGCCCTGCACATATGCTGGCTCAGCAGTTACAGCCGGTGTTGCCACTGGTGCTGATGTGGGACGCGGTGTTTCAGATTCTTCTGATACCACTGGCGTATTTATGTCATTGACAACCGTTGGCGTCTTTGTCTTTAGAGATATCACTTCGTCTTGTAATTCGTTAATCAATTGTTGTTGACGAAGAACAAATTCTTTCAAACCAGAAACTTCAGTGAGTAAAGTGAGATATTGTTTTTCGAGTATGTTTAACTTCTCTATATGCGCAGGAGGGACATTCTCTACAGTATCTATAAGATCTTGTGCCGTAGCCTTTGGCTTTTGCGTTTGAGATTGACCATACTGACCATACATCGGTTTTGCGACCGGCTTAGCTTTTGACGCGCCAAGAATCATCTCTTCTGCCATAGAGCGCGCCTGCATACCGCTTCGGGCAACGCCAGTATTCAATAATTTAGATGCGAGTAGTGCTATTTCCTGTTCTTTTGCGGTCATCATGGTACCTGATTTAAGAGTCTATATCTATTTAAATGTGTAGGAAACTTGAATCCATTGATGAACGCAAACAAGCGACCCGTAGTCATACTTTGCTCCACGCAAGACGAAGCAAGCATGAATATTTACAATAATCTGCTTCCCTATTCGCACCCTACGCAATTGTCATTTGACGGCCATCCAATATATTTAGTTGCAATATCATCTGAACGAAAGGCATATCTTGTTTGCATGAACAGACGAAGTATAACAGCAGAACATATAGATCAAGAAATCGTCAATGTGCTAGGCGTTTCAATCGATGCAGTTATTTTTGCAACAAAACACGATTCCAAATCAGGCGTTCCAAGTTTCTGCGTGCATACTCAGGGCAATTGGGCAACCGCTGATATGGGCGGTCACATTGGCGACGTGGCAATCTGCCCAATTTTCCTAAAACATTTGCTATTCTCTAACTTATTGGTCCAAAACACCACACAATATGAAGTGGTCAACGAATGCACACACCACGGACCATCATTAAACACACCTTCCGTTTTCATCGAAATTGGATCGACGATTACAGAATGGAAACAACCTGCAAACGGGAGAATTGTAGCTGCGGCAATCCGTGGCGCACTCACACAATACTCTGAGGAAGAAAATGATCAGGACCTCCCAATCGTGATGGGAATCGGCGGAACTCACACATGTTCTAACTATAACAGACTTGTCGCAGAGCAAAAAATCATGCTCAGTCATGTCTGTCCATCGTACGCTGTTGACGGATTAACATCGCAAATGATTGTTACCGCGCTTAAGAATGCAACGCTTCCTGCCAGTGTCATCGTTGATTGGAAAAGCCTAAACGCAACCCAAC
>DATGWN010000031.1:0-4777 GCA_035299465.1 Acidobacteriota bacterium
AGTTCCTACTTCGTGCCCTTGTGCGGCTAAGAATGTGAATGCAACTCCTCCTCCTATTAATACCGAGTCAGCCTTTTTGAGCAACTGTGTGAGAATCGATAATTTGTCAGAGATTTTAGCAAACCCGACGACACAGACAAACGGATGAGATGGTGTTTCCGTCACGTGTTGCATATGGGAAAGTTCGTTCTCCATCAACAATCCTATGTAGCTAGGAAGAAAAGAAGTAACGGCGCCGTTTGAAGCATGGCATCTGTGTGCAGTTCCAAATGCGTCGTTCACATAAATATCTGCAAGCGTAGACAACGATCGTCCAAGCGCCATGTTATTTTTTTCTTCACCAGGATGGTATCTGATATTTTCTAAAAGTATGACGCGAGGCATTTTTCGCTTGAATTGTTTTTGGACGGTTTTCAAATCGTAACCTAAAACAACAGGGACGGTGAATCCTAGTAATTGTGATAATCTTTTTCCGACGGGCTTCATGCTCAGCGCAGGATCTTTTTTCTTTGGGCGTCCCATATGTGAGACTATGACTACGTTTGTCGCACCACGATCAAGCAATGCTCGAATAGTCGGTATGCTCGTTTGGATTCGAGTGTCATCCGTGATTTTCGTTCCCTTCAGAGGCACGTTGAATTCCGTACGCAAGAGTACGCGATTTCCTTTTATCGGTGCAAATGACAATGTCTTTGTCTCAAGAATAGTCTGTGTAAATCCCCTTTTTCCCATAAGGATTGGATTTTGGCATCAACGCTTTTTAATTGTTGTGTTTACGCGCGTTTATGCCGTACGAAGTGACGGTACAAGAAAATTGAGGTCACAAAGACGACCAGGCTGACAATCTGCCATGACGTAAGCCCAATGGCAATGATAGCATCGTCTCGCCAGAAATCCACGACGAATCGACTTATGCAATAACCGAAAATGAATGCCCAAAATGTTTCGCCGACTTTTGCGCCGTGTCTGCGGTAGACAAAAACCAAAACGACAAAAAGAATTGCGTGTGATATCGATGCGTAGATTTGGTACGGGTGTCTGCATCCTGCATAGCAAAGCGTTTGGACGACTTCACCAGAGATATTCACTGAACACATTCGTCCGAATTCGACGCACCATGGTACCGCATCGGTTACACGTCCAACTAATTCTTGATTCAAGAAATTGGCCATACGTCCAAAGATAAGTCCCAATGTTGCGACTAATGCGATACTATCTGCACAGATAAAGAATCTCTCGACACTGAGTTTGTTTCTACGTACAAACAGAGCCACGCCGACAACAATACCTAAGAAGGCGCCGAAAAAAGACATACCGCCGTGCCAGATATATAATAATTCCAAAGGCGAGGTGATAAAGACTGTAGGATCTGCAAACAAGAAATGCATGACTCGTCCTCCGACGAGCATTCCGATAAGTATGTGTAAAAAAAGCGAGTCGATTTGATCTTGATTAAGCAAATGTTTCTTTTTAGTATATGTGAACACAAGATACAATACCAAAAAAGTCAATGCATATACAAGTCCATAATAATATATGTGAATTGGTCCGATGGAAAAGAAAATGGGATCCGTTGACAATACCATATCTACTATACAAACCGCATTTGTTTATATTGATTGTGCGCTACGGGCAAAAAATCGCCGCTCGTACAAGAAATGTATCGGCGCCGAGTCTTTTTCTTGCGAAACGCCAATCTGAATATTCAATAATAAAAAACGCCAGATTGAAGGAATGATTCATGATGATAACAGCGCGCTCAGTAGAGTCCCAAAAGAACTAGTTCCGTACAGTGCACAACAACACGCCGCAAACGCGTCAACGCGCCTGGCATTGGAGTACAAATCTCTGTTGGCATTGACCGATGATATAGTTCGGACGCAGCCTGTTCTTGAGCGAGGAATTGCGCACGCGTGCGGCGGGATTCCTAAACTTTGGCACAGCGCCAAGCGTGCAGTCGCAAATTCGCTGAACAACGTGTATGAAATTCCTGACGTGTTAGAAGTCGTGCAGTTGCAGCGTCAGCAAGTCCAACGATACAATCAAAGCCTGGACGTTATTGCACAACTCTTGGATGCGCAATTAGCGACGATGAGAACCGAAGCACAGCATGCGCATAACGCCGCAGTCTATTTACAGAATAATCCGTCGTCACTTTCCCATTATGCGGTAAAAGTGCACACAAACGCATCACAACGCTTAGAAAAGACGACACAAACTTTGATGCACGTCAAGACGCTTCTGTATAAATACCGTCTGTGCGGAAGCGATTATCAGTCGTTGCTACAACATACTATCGAACCGATGGTCGCGATGGGTCTGTGTGCAAATAAAATCTCATCCATGCACTCGTACCTGCAATCCATCCATAAATTCACATCTGTCTTGCAACGAGAGTTCTCGCTTGAAATGCGCACATTATCGCAAGGCGTGATATGAGTAAAAATGGAGTCAAAATGTTGTCAGTTGATCAAATAATGTATGAGGACTCTTTAAGACTGATGGTGCGATGTGTGCCGCTGCTATGTATGCTTTCCATTATTTTTATATGCCGTCAAATATTTAAACCGAGCAGGGATAAGATGGGACATGGCACTCAAAATACCGACTTCTATGGACGAACTTTTGTACATGACAAATCGTCTTGATGGAAAATTCGCTGCAAAGGCATGGGCGTATAAGAAGCAATGTCCAAAATGCAAAAAGGCATTGATGGGAAAACCAATTGATCCGAGCACTGGCAAAGTCAAAATCAGATCCACAGAATACATTTGTCCATCATGCTCATATTCAGAACCGAAATCCGAACACGAAGACTCACTTCGCCTCGAAGTTTTGTATACATGTCCAAAATGTGAAAACAAGGGCGAAGCAGTCGTACCTTTCAAACGAAAAACCTTTATGGGTGTGAAAGCATTCGTCGTCGAGTGCAGCAAATGCCACGAAAAAATGGGCATTACTAAAAAGATGAAGGCGACAAAAGCGTCTAAGAAAAAGAAGGCTGAAGAAGACGACGATTATGATGATGATTGAAGTTTTTTGAATATTTCTTCGATTTTTCTTTTATTCAATTTCTTTGTGCAGTCGATTTTGATAACTGTGTGGCCTGCTTCTAGTGCCTCAGTAGCACATACATCAAATATTTCCGCGTCTAAATTCTCTCGCACCTTCTGTTTTGAATAGCCTCGCGCTGTCAAACGTCTTGAAAGTGCTTTCAATTCGCAATTCGTCACTATAACTGCCTCTACGTACTTTTTTGGGATATAGTGGGATAAATGTGAATCGACTATTACATATGGATGTTTTTTGGAGAATGCGACGACTTTTCTTGCAAACAGCGCCGTGTCTACAATATATGACTTGTGTGTACGGTCATATGAATCAAAGATCTTGTTTTTCTTGATAAACGCAGTGCCGTCAAGTAATTCCCAACCACTTCTTTGAGCCAATTGAGAGGCCAACGTTGACTTACCTGTGCCCGGCGTACCAGAAATAGCAAGAATCATTTTGCCAGTTGTAGGACCGTGAATAACGCAAGCAACATGACGAAAATAGCGCCAAGCATCTTAGGGTGGAAAATTGTTGCCATAAGTGCGCCAGCCCCAACACTACCTACTGAACCGTCTGTAGTTGTGCCCTCTGATGCAGAGATATTAGTTTGTGTGCCAGCAGTTGGATCGCCGCTGAAGAATACTGCGCCAAGTGCGCCTACAAGTATGATTGCTGAAACGATGATTATCCAGTACCTGATTGTAAGGCCGCTACCAGAACCTTTTACCCATTCTGCAACGGTGTTCTTATCGATACCGAACATCATGATGCCGACGAGTAAGAAGAATATGAAAACGAATCCAAGAGAAAACCACGGGGCGATGATGCTTACTATTTTAACGATGGGAGGTGACAGCATGGTCAAAAGAGCGACCATCAACGCAATCAGTGCCCGGATATTCTCTTTTGCTTCAAATGTTTTAGAATAAGAAAGGACAGCATACACTATGCACCAGACTAATATAAAAGCAAAAATGAAAGAAGCTTTGCTTACCAGTCCGATATCTAGGAATGTTGCCATAATTTATGGTGATGACTCTGGCTTAGTAATGTAGTAGATGATACCGCCAAACACCATGAGTACGACGATGAGTGTAACAAGGTCTTCGTTGATCCAGTATGGCAATGTCCACCAGCCAAATCCTGCGTTGGATGCAAAGATGAAGAGGACGACAACCACAGAAATACCTGCGACCCATCCTTTCCAGCTTTTGACTTGGTCTTGACCGTCGAACAGACCGACCATCAAGAATAACATGACGATTGCTACGAGAATGATTGCGACTTGCGGCAATGAATTATTGATTATATCGACAACATCGTATGGTGATCCGCGATTGATGACGTGTTGGAACACGACAATTAGGCCCATAGCTAATGCGATCATTACGTTGAATTGCTTAGCGTTCTTAGCATCGCCCCAAAGGTTGATTTTTGAGAAAATACCAAATACGATTGTGAAAATCAATACGAATGGGAGAATGACATCGACTACACCCAATCGCTCCAATGTGTATACTCCATCTGTGAATATTCCGCTCATGTTATACCTCTATCTGTTTACTTCTTGCCGTCTTTATACAAACTTCCTAAATGTGCTTTTAATTTTTCATTGAATTTATCATCTATTTCAGGACCATCTTTCAATTTCCCGTCCTTATCCATGTATTGCAATTTTGTCTTTTTCTTGTCTTCAGTGCCTGTGATATATCGTAAGATTAATCCA
>DATGWN010000032.1:0-4532 GCA_035299465.1 Acidobacteriota bacterium
ATTTACAATGAGATTGTATTCGGGGACTTTATCAGCGGCTTGTTCTAAACTCAGCACGTCACGAGAGCCGATTTGTTCTTTTATTTGATGCGCTTTGCTTAACGTTCGGTTTGCGACGTCCACGGTTGCACCATGTTCAAGTAGCTCATAGATTATGCTTCGCGCCGTGCCGCCTGCACCGACTACCAGCGCTTGCAGATTTTTTGTAGGAATATCCAGACTTTTCGCAAAGCCTGCGCCGTCTGTGTTTGTTGCATATGATTTTCCCCAGAGGTGCATTATTGTGTTTACTGCGCCGATTTTCGTCGCTTTCTCGTCAATGTGGTCAAGGTGAGTGAGAATTGCTTCTTTGTACGGGACGGTGACGTTGTAGCCTAGCAAAGATTTTGTAGGTGTAAGATCAAGAGAGGGAAGATCGATAAGGTCGTATGTTGCACCAATACCTATGGCGTCAAAGTTCGCTTCATGGATACACTTTGATAGCGAATGGGATACGGGGTGTCCAATCAAACCGAATTTCATCGTATTGGAAATCTGTGTCGATTTAATACTGTTTGCTCGATAGCTATAAAAAGCCCAAATTGCAAGAATGGTTCATGGTTCCAATAAACTACGTTGCAGTCTTAATTGCTGCTATTGCAAACTTTGTCATCGGTTTCTTACTACACGGTCCACTCGGCGGAAAACTCTGGATGAAATTGGCTAATATCAAGCCGACTGGTAAAGAAAAAATGTCGGACATGGTTCCGATGATGGTCAAGAATTTAATCGCTAATGTGTTATTTGCGTACGCGCTTGCTATAGTTTACACGCTTGCAACGACATCATCCGTTGGACAGGCTCCCGGTATCGCTGCAGGTATTTGTGTAGCAATCATCGCTTGGCTAGGTTTTGTGGTCACTTCAACATCCATGGACGCAATCTGGATGGGCAAATCCTGGAAATTATGGGCGTATGAAGCATACGCATCGCTTGTTTGCACTGTCGCAATGGGTGTCATTATTGCCGTTATGGTTTAATTTTTTAGTCGAAGTATCGTGCATGAATAAAGATCCAAAAGATTTGGTGGGGAGTGCGCTTATTGATGCTCTCAGTGACCTTTTTGGCAAATCCACCGTTTTGAAGGCTAAAGCGCGCCCACTTTCTTGGAAGCGTCGTGTTGTTGTATCGGACGCTGACTTCTTTCATTTGTTGGCTACTGGATTTGAAGTAAAACAGTTGTCATACGGAGACGAGCTGAATTTTTCTGCACGTGTTGTATCTGGTACGTATAGTCAGCCTTGGTCTTTTGCACTTGTTGGTGATGTAGCTGCCTTTAGATCTAAATATGGTTCTCGATACATTCTGCCAAACTAGGACGCGTGGCTTTTCATTGCTTTGATTGATTTGTGCAAGAAATATCCGATGATTGCAAATGTCGCGATTGGTGAGAATAATTTAGGTATGTGCGCGCCAAAACTTTCTAACATCATCACTAGACCTAAAATGAAAATAGAATACATCGCTCCGTTTTTGAGATATTTGTATTGCTTTATTTTGTCGACGCCTTTGATTGTCAATTGTCGAACAACAAGTGCACCAATGCCGTTACCGATCAAGATAAGCGGCACCATCATCGTGAATGCGAATGCTCCTATGACGCCATCGATTGAGAAAGTCAAGTCAATGATTTCGAGGTAGAAAATTTTACTGATGTCTGAGACGCCACCCTTACTGGAAAGCATTTTCTTTTCCATCGCTTCGGCGTTTTCTTTGAAACCGTGCGTGATAAAGAATGCCGTCGATCCTACGACTGCGCTAAACGCCATCATCGGGTTGACTTTTATTGAGAACCAGACGGTTGCTGCAAGTATGACTGATACAATTGCATAGAACCACACACCGTGCGATTCGAAATGCTTTTCGGCGGATAGGCCATAATTTTTTTGTTCCAAAAAAAGCCAGTGAAAGAAAAGGAATACTAAAAAGATTCCTCCACCCATTAATAACACTGGGGCGGAAGATTCGACCGCTGCAATGACTGCTGGATCTGAACTCATTGCCGCAGTAAACACTTCCGTGAATTTGAGCGTTGGATTACCGACCCAGAAAATGATGAATGGTAGGATGCCTCGCACTACAAAGACTGCAATGATGATGCCCCATAGCAAAAACCATTTTCTATACTTTGGTCGCATAGTCTTAAGAACTTCTGCGTTAATGATGGCGTTGTCGATGCTAGAGATTATTTCAAATAGGCAAAGTCCAAGAACGATGACGACAAGTGAAATTATCTCCATAGTATGTAAAAATCCAAGGAATATTTATATGTTTTCTTGAAAAGACCGTCTTTATTATGCTTGTCGTACGTGCAGAATATGCTGCGTGCATGTGCGTATCTGTTGATGAAAGGCGTCAGAGTCATCGAGTTTGTCAAGTAAATCGACTAATTTTTCTGCGGAGTATGCCAGATAAAGTATCTGCAAATCTTTGACAAGCGTCGAATCATTTTTGGATTTTCGTTGAACTAAGATGTCTGCCAACTGTTCCAATCCGTAGAGCAGACCTGACCAAAAAATAGCATCGTGGGATTGTACGCGCAATTGCCGCAGTCCAAGTTCTACATAGCTGTTTACTGTTTTGTCTTTGGCTTTGCGTATTTGTGGGTCGGCTACTTCTTCGCTCATTGATGTCAACAGATGAAACACTTTTTGTACGATTTTCTCTAGGTCGACGCCGTCTGCGCCCATGTCTTTGAGCAGAAAATGTTTGGGTGAAAGTTGTTCTGAAATGAGACCGGGATAGTTTGACGTGAATTTGTCCACAATGGAAGATGATTCCTTGTCTGGGAAATGCAGCTCGATAGTTGATGCGCCGCCAATATATGCGCTTGATACTGCAAACCAATCTGCTAGATTCTTACTGTCGTGATTTTTGGAACCGCTCATCTGCAGGGTGACTTTTTTTTGCGCAGTGCCTTTAGTTGAACGCACTAATAAGGTGTTACCCTGCACGTCAACGGTCACCGAATCGCCCTTTTTGAGCTTTTGAGTCTCTGTCCAAGATTTTGGCAAGGATATGACAGTCGTTGTTGGTGAAAGCTGGATGAGTTTTCTGTGCATAGATGTGTAAATATAAGCTTGTATATATAGCTAACTGAATAAGTATAAGTTTTCTGCGGCAGAATACAGGCACATGAAAACACTCATAGCAGGACTGGGCGGCGGCCTGGATATCGTAAACGCAAGTGCATTGTATTTCTTGGCGAAAGCCGCAGGCGAAGACGTTTATTTGGGCGCAATCAAATCTAAATGTTTGGACGAAATCGTCGGGAAAACGAAAATTCACCCACAAGCGGCATTGATTGGGCCGAAGACTCGCTTCAGTCGAGGTGGTCGGTATGCGGAAGCACATGTTGCCGATTACTTGCAAAGAAATGTCGACGAGCGCGCGCAAGTGTTTTATTTTGCGCAGAAGGATGCGAACGGCGTGAATGTCGCAGGCTTACATGATGCACTTATGTACACAAAACAGCGATATGATTTTGATCAGATGATTTTCGTCGACTGTGGCGGAGACAGTCTTACATTTGTGAAGGAGGATGCCGTTGCCCATGCGCAAACGACTGATCCCTTCCAAGGAGGAGACGCAGTTTCGCTTGAAGCATTGGCAGCAATTACTGGCACGTATCTTGCGGTGGCTGCGATTGGTTTGGATGTCGACAAACAGCGTGCGATGGATAATCTGCGTCTGTTGGATAGCAAGGACTCGTATGTAGGTGCGTTGCATTTACAGACAGCTGACGTTTGCACTAAAATTCCTGTGAAGGTGGACATAACCGGCATTCGGCACTATTGCAGGCTTGTGGAGGAAATTGCTGCATTAGCGACTCCAGCTACTCCAAACACTGATACTACGCAAAAGAAGTTCAGTTCGCTGACGGCGCCTGTTCTGTACCATTCAATCTGCGGCAATTACGGGGAACAGTATACTGCGGCGAACTGGGCGCAGGCTCGGGCTGGTACGGTGTGTGTGGAGCCAGATTATGCAATCATGCAGATAGTCAAGGCGGATGGCATACACAAACTAAAGAAGCAACTGAATGGCGTTTGATTGTTGGTAGTTTTGGTGGTTGCTGTGCGTGTTTTTATTTTTTCAAAAGCGCAGTTATTGGTTTTAAGCTAAACACTGCGAATATGAGAAGCAATATCATCACAATCATACCGCTTGGTGGCAGGTCTAATACGAAGGAGAGGAAGATTCCGCAGATCATTGCGAAAACGCTGCATAGTATCGACACAACGATTGTGCTTTTGAATGAACGAGAGATTTGCAGGGAGATCAATGTAGGGAGGACGAGCAGCGCTGAAACAAGTAAAATTCCGACTGCACGGATACTCACGACGACTGCAAGTGCAACCATAATCGTAAATAGAAAGTTGACTAATGAGTATTCTTTATGGCGAAGGCGTGCAAGTTCATCGTTAAATGTCATGAAGAACAATTGCTTGTAGTATTTTAGGATGAATCCCACCATGAGTACAAGAATGAGC
>DATGWN010000033.1:0-18730 GCA_035299465.1 Acidobacteriota bacterium
TGATGATTTGATCTCCACGAGTTTTGCGGGCGATAATGAAACGCTGACGACTGCAGTGCCACAAGGCGTTGCATACAATCGCCGCGTCTACAAAATAATACAAGAAATGTATCAGAAAGCTGGATGGAACGTCACGTTGCGGTGCGGAGATAGAGACGGAGATTATTTCGAAGTCAAACCGTACAGACCTCGCCCAGAAACAGAACGCACAGACAGCGCGCATTTGAGAGATAGATGAGAACGCAAACACAGACTGGGATACAACGAGCGCGTGACTTATGGGGCTTGTGCAAATCAATTGCTGAATACTTCAAAGATTGGAACACATTCGAACGCGCATGGATTGCTTCATTTTTTGTCATTAACTTGTATCTATTTTTTGCGTGGCACGATACGATTTTAGGCCTTGTGACGTCTTTGACGGGAATGCTGTGCGTCGTGTTGGTTGCAAAAGGCAAAATCAGCAATTATTACTTTGGTTTAGTAAACATCCTCGGGTATTCGTACATTTCGTACACCAATAAATTGTATGGCGAAGTGATGCTTAACATGCTGTATTTTCTTCCCACACAGTTCATAGGATTATATTTATGGTACAAACACGCGGACAAAAAAAAGAAGGACAGTGTTCAGATTACAAGACTCTCAATGTCCGAGTTACTTATTTGGACATTGGTCAGCGCAGTCGGCACGTACGTGTACGCATTGTTTTTGGGCGGGATTGGCGGAAGGCTCCCCATCGTAGATTCATTTACGACCGTACTTTCCATAGTTGCGCAGATTTTGATGCTCAAGCGCGTGGTGGAACAATGGCTGCTTTGGATATTGATTGATGTCGCGTCGGTAGTTATGTGGTTTATCACATTCTCTCACAGCGGCAATGATGTGACGATCATCGTTATGTGGGCAGCATTTTTGGTCAACGCTATTTACGGATACTTGAACTGGAGAAAGATGTATCATGACAACAAAATTAAAAACGGGATTGACACTCGGAAAATTCGCGCCGTTGCATAAGGGTCATCAATTCCTCATCGAGACTGCACTGCGTGAAGTGGATACATTGTACGTTGTCATTTATGACAGCCCACAAGTGACTGCTATACCGTTGTCTGTTCGTGCAAAATGGATCAGAGATTTGTACCCGCGCGTGAAAGTCATCGAGGCATGGGATGGTCCGGCTGACGAAGGATATACTCCACGAGTAAAACAAATCCAAGAAGCATATGTACAGCACAAACTTGGCGATGTCAAAATCGATGCATTCTATTCAAGTGAGATGTATGGCGAACACATGAGTACATCGCTTGGTGCTGTCAATCGTGTAGTGGATTTGAAGCGTGAAGCGGTGCCAGTCAGCGGCACGAAAGTCAGACTCTCACCGTACGAAAGCCGCGCATTTGTCCCACCTATAGTCGCGAAAGATCTCGTAACACATGTGCTATTACTTGGCGCACCATCAACTGGGAAAACTACATTGTGCACGCAACTTGCCCGGCGATTTGAGACAGTATGGACTCCTGAGTACGGTCGCGAATATTGGGAAAAGCACCAAGTGGACAGACGTCTCACGCCAGAACAGATGGTGGAGATTGCAACAGGACATCTCGAGCGAGAGGATTTGCAACTTGCGCAGGCGAACCGATATCTGTTTACAGACACAAACGCACTTACAACATATTTATTCGCAAAATATTATCACGGATTTGCGCTGCCAGCTCTTGAAAAACTTGCGACGGACTGCTTTGCGCGCTACGACCTTGTTTTTGTTTGCAACGACGATATCCCATACGACAATACTTGGGACAGGTCGGGTGAAGTGAACCGGTCTGTGTTTCAAAAGCAGCTCCTCGCAGAACTAGCAGTACGCAAGATTCCCTATGTGCTAATTAGCGGCACACTAGAACAGCGCGTGGCTCATGTCGCCAAAGTCCTCGGAATGCAGGCAAAGTACGAACCCCTACTCAAAAACACGGCATTTTGGCAACCAGTACAGTCAATGTCAGAAATGTCCAAAACACCGTAATATTTATATATTAGTGTAACCTATACACTATTAACAATACATCAGTTCTAGTCGAGACCGGTCACGTTGAACTGGTACAGACTAAAACTATTAGTGTATAAATTAGACTTAAAGCGTTATGGCGCACTTATGACAACTTTGAATTGATCAGGCACTCACAATGAAAACTATGCCACTTGCAAAAACAGCAGAACAACAAGAATTTTGGGAGAAATTCAAGCCCGTCAATCGAACAGTAATGACTGACACTTACAAAAGAACGATGGCAGGCACGAGCGCCGTCTTTGCTGACCTCCAAGCAAATTATTATTTGGCGGCGCGCAAGCCTCTCAATGAACCTGCAGCAAATGGCAGACTAATTGTCGCCGGACTTGAGAAAGTCTTGTATCCCACGTTTGGTACGGCCATAACTCAAGCGGAAGTTGATCGCGGCGCACAATACGCTGCAAACGCAGTCGTCAAAAAGTTCCCGCAAAAAGCATGGGATTTGACTCTTGCGAACGGCGGATACATGCCACTTGACATTTATGCATTGCCTGGCGGACAAACAATTCTTGCAAAAGACGGAAAACATGTCCCTATCATGAGTGTTGAAGGCGTCGGCGCTTTAGTGAGCCATATCGAGCCGACTCTAACCACATTATACAAGCCGATGATTCACGCTACAAAGGCGCGATTGATGCGAGATGTTGTTGATCCGCAGCATTTTGCAGAATTCGGTCTGCGATGCGAAGATGGAAACGTACACGTACCCTTGCTACTCGCCTTGCATGTGGGGGGCGGTTTCACCAAGACATCGAATGACTATGCACGATACTTGTTCCCCGAACTTTTCACGGATATAGGAACGGTCGGACACGAATTCGCAATGGCTTATCAAACTCGCGATCGAACGTTGCTTGAGAGCCAAGAGGTGGCGTATCGTGAATTCATCAAAGGCAATGATGTCGCTGCTTTGCTACCCGACGTAGTAGATACGCTAAACGTTGGTCTGCCTCTTATCCAAAAACTCAAACAGGAATTCGCAGGTACAGCAAAAATAATTTTCCCACGATTCGATTCGGGCAATGTTCCAACACAATGCGCAATCTGGAAACATATGCTAGAAACGGCAGGACATAAAGTCGATGGCATGGTGGTCGAGGATGGCTACACTCCCACAAAAGCGCGGGAGACATTCAATCTGTACAAACAAGCTGGCGGAAATCCATTAGATATCGTCGTTGGCGCAGGTGGTTATTTTGCCGACGGGTGCACTCGTGACGCAATTTCGATGGCGTATAAGCGAAGCGCGACGTTGCATCCAACCGGATGGGAAACAGGTATCAAATTTTCGGACACGCCAGGGAAAGAAAGCATCCCAGGCCGCGTTCGCGTCTACGAGCAAGGACGAAAACTCATTGTGGCACAAGCTGATGAAAAAATCGACGGAACACCGTTAATGATTCCAGTCGTACTCAACGGACGCTATGTCTACAATGAGGACTTGGCAACGCAGCAAGCTCGAGCTCAGGCGACTTGGAACAAATATGACACAGTCGAATACAGCCCACTGACACAGCAAATTATGGATCAACGCCTTGCAGAAAAAGAAGAAGTGCTTGCACACTTTTCTGCAAAATAAATAGTGTATTTATTACACTCAATTATGTGAGCACAAAACTTCCTGCGCGAAACCCGCTCACTGAAAAAAATCGTTGAAAACACAGGTGAACAATATGACCACAACAGCAGACCTCATTAACCCGCTCGCGCCAATACCTGCGCGAAAACCAGCAGAAATATTCAAGGATCCATTCAACGCCAAATACGTGTTCTGGAATATTGACACGCAATACGATTTTATGCGAGAGGGTGGTGAATACAAAGGACTTTTGCCGGTAACTGGTGCGCAAGCTATCGAACCGACACTGGTGGATCTTACTGCGCTTGCCCAACGAAACAACGTGCGTGTCGTAAACACCGCAGACTGGCATAAGAATACAAGCGCGGAAATAAGCCTGACTCCTGATTTTGTCCAGACGTATCCCCCACACTGCATGGAACACACGCAGGGTGCACGATATGTTCCCGCAACGCGACCTGTCAATCCACATTATGTGAACTGGACTGATGCGATCGTATTCGAAAATGCGATGTTAACGACGCGGGACACGGTCATCCTCAAAGATAAATTCGATGTATTCACGGGCAACAGACACGCGGAGAAATTGACGTACCTTGCGATGAAAGGAGACGGCGGCCACAGAAAAACTGCAATCGTCTACGGCGTGGCAACTAATGTGTGCGTCGATTATGCCGTCATGGGTCTTCGAGAACGAGGATACGATGTGATGGTTCCAACGGATGCAATTAAACATCTACCACACTTAGAGAATCATCCGACGATGAACTTGGATGCGACGCTTGCTAAGTGGAAAAAGGCAGGTGTTGTATTGACCACAGCGAAAAATATAGAAGCGCTCCTTTAGCGGGCGTTTGATTCGTTTTCACGATTTAATATTATTTGAGCACAACGAACACACAACCAATATAAACTGTTTAGTAGTTACATTTTAACGAGCACACGAGCACTAGAGAAAACATAGGAGAACACAATGGATATTGCACTCGCACAAATGGATGTTTTGGTCAATCAGCCACGAAAAAATATTGAGACTATTCTTCGTATGACTGCACAGGCCAAAGAACAAAAGATGGATCTTATCGTATTTCCAGAGCAAGCTTTAGCAGGCTATCTGCTGGGCGATAAATGGACGGAAGACGCTTTTGTAAAAGACTTGATGTCCTACCACGACGATATTGTTGCGGCAAGCGACGGTATCGCAATTGCATACGGTACTTCCATCATCGATGAGCGAGCAGGTATTCACCCGAACAAAGATGGTCGTAGTAGAAAGTTCAACGCTCTTCGTATTGTACAAAATGGCAAGCCTGCGCCACGACTCAAAGAACACGGACTTTTGATGGCCGGTATGCAACCTAAGACTCTTCACCCTAATTATAGAATTTTTGACGACGAACGCTACTGGCTATCACTTCGAGACTTTGCAGACGATATGGGCGTTGCACTCAAGTCGCTTTTACAGCCGTACGTCATTTATGACAAACTTGGAAACGGCGTGCCTATAGGTTTTGAGATTTGCGAAGACTTGTGGGTTCGAGATTACCGAGATAATGGACAGGCGCGAAATCCTACAAAAATGCTTCTTGACAATGGTGCACAACTTATCATTAATGCATCTGCATCACCGTGGACTTTTGGCAAGAATAACGCACGAGATAATGCAGTTAAATTCCTCAAGCAAGATTGCGGGACAACATTCAAACCGTTCCTGTATGTAAACCACACTGGTGTGCAAAACAATGGAAAGAATTTTGTGACATTTGATGGCGGGACGACTGTGTATAATTCACAAGGTCAGGCAGTGCAAATCTCGACAAAGCCACGTGAAGAAGAGCTCATCGCCGTCAATACTAAACAGATTGATGGGCTTACCGCGATTGTTCGAAATGAACCTAGCGAGATCGAGCAAAAATATCACGCAATCATTCAAGCAATCAGACACATGGCAGACATTGTCGGCAAACATGAACAACCGACGTACGTTATTGGTTTGTCTGGCGGCGTAGACAGTGCGGTTGTCGCTGCGTTGCTCGTTCAAGCGGTGGGAGTTGACAAAGTCATCGGCGTTAACATGCCGACTGAGTACAACTCAGAAAAAACGAAAAATGCCGCTGCTCATGTTGCCCGGAAATTAGGTATCAAATACGATGTTGTTCCTATCGGAGAAATTGTAGACGCAGTAGAAACTGTTGTTGAAAATGCGGATCTGAACGGTACTGGGAAAAAACTGAGCGTACTTAACAAAGAAAATATCCAGGCGAAAATCCGCGGAACTGATATGCTTTCCAATTTAGCAGCTAAATATGGAGCGTTGTTCACAAACAACGGCAACAAACTGGAAGCATGGTTAGGATATGCGACACTTTACGGAGATGTCGGCGGAGCGATTGCACCAATCGGAGACTTGACGAAAACAGATGTATTTGAGATGGCGAAATTCCTCAACAAATCGGTCTACTGTACTGATGTCATTCCGCAAGTGATGATTCCTGATGCATTATTCAGATTCACTGACGATCAAATTGCGCCTTCAGCCGAATTGAAGGAAAAGCAAATCGATCCTATGAAATTCGGGTATCACTGCGCTCTTGTCAAACAAATGCTTGACTACAAACG
Organism: Acidobacteriota bacterium; assembly: GCA_035299465.1. Taxonomy (GTDB): domain Archaea; phylum Nanobdellota; class Nanobdellia; order Woesearchaeales; family DATGWN01; genus DATGWN01. Next base: position 6,270 of record DATGWN010000033.1, read on the forward strand.
AGCAACGATGGATGATATCGCCCAATGGTACATCGATGGCGTATTGCATAAAAAATTAGGAATACCTGTGGAACTCATGCAAAGATGGGACGTAGACAAGCCCGAGATCTTCATACCTGACTTAGAATGGTTCGTCAAAGGCGGAAACAACGCGGTTTTCAAGCGCGTGCAGACATGTCCTAACGCTCTTGTTACAAAAACTGCTTTCGGATTTGATAACAGAGAATCACAATTGCCATACAATGAAACAAGAAACTATCAACGACTGAAACAAAAAATACTGACTGAAAAAATTCAGTATACGCCAAAAGGTGACGCATGAGTGAAAAAATTTGGTATCCGACATTTGCGGATTATTTGAAGGCAGAATACCAAGGTCCGTACTCGGCGACCGATATTCTCATCAGATATCCGGTGGATGGACTTGAAGGCCTGGTTTTGATCCAACGAAAGCACAAACCTCTTGGACTTGCTTCTCCTGGCGGCATGGCAGAACATATGGAATTATACCAAAACGCCATCAAAGAAGGGAAAGAGGAAACTGGCCTGACAGTGTATATCGATGAACCGCACTGGAGACCATTTGGGATTTTTTCAAAACCAAGCAACGATCCTCGTGCGTTTATATCATCCAATGTTTTTACGGGGGCAGGTTATGGAGTAATTAAGCCACATCCGGAGGAAGACGCTATCGATGCGCGAGCGTATAGAATTTCAGAAGTGCGAGACTTATTGACGCAGCCTGATAAATGGGCATTCCAGTCCCACAGACGTTTCATTGAGTTATACGTCAATGAACGATATGCGAACGGAGATAGAAAATGGAATGAACCTGCACGGCCAATTTTACCACATTCGTTGTAAATTCGCGAGGATAAAATGGAACAAAAGTATAAGTCATTAGGATTCATAGGACGATTCAAACCGTTTCATAACGGAGCCTTTCAGTTGCTCTATCATGGCTGCAAGGCGGCAGATTCAGTCGTTATTGGAATCGGTAGTCCGAACAAGTACAATATTCATAATCCGTTTACGTACGAAGAGACGACGCAAATGATTGATCAGTCACTCAAGCCCTTTGTGAATAATTATCGTTTTGTGGCGATTGCAGATTCAGGTCACATTCCAGGTCAGGAAAGTGGCGCACAATGGGTACAGACGGTACGAGAGGAATTCACCGGTGTTGACGCAATGGTTAGCGGCAATCCGCTGGTGGGAAAATTGCTCGAGCCCCACTATACTATTGTGAAGCCCAAAGATTTGATAGGAGAATATCCTGCGCTTGATAGCATGAAGGCAACCCGAGTCAGAAACGCTATGGCACGAGGAGATTTATGGATACCGCTTGTGCCACAACTTGTCGCAACTTATTTAATACAGCACAAAATCATCGATAGATTCCGAGCGGAATTCGCAGAAGCCACTCTGCTAAAAACATCATTATCGGCTAAAGAAGAAACAGCTCAAGGAGAATTAGAACGTGTCAGACATACCAACTAGCGGAAAAGCACTTATCATCTACAAAAAAAGCGCATATGATTTAATGCGGGCATCCACGGATCCGGCTGATCAAAAAGCGTTAGTCGATTCATGGAATACATTAGACATGCTCAAAAAGGTCGGTGCACACGATAGACAAGCTGCTGCATTAAAGAAAACGCAGTTTATACTGCAGAAGCAAGGTTTCACGGTTAGAAGCGTCTATCGTGCTGACACTACGCTAGAAGATATTGCATGGGCGGACATCGTCGTTCCATGCGGGGGCGACGGTACGGTACTTGAGGCGTCGCATTACATCGGCAAGACACCGGTTCTTGCTGTCAATTTGGATCCGAAAACAAGCTATGGTGCATGGTGCGCAACCGATGCAGATGGTTTAGAATCACTCTTTGCAAATCCGGCAAATTATTTCATGTATGCGGCGCCACGCATGCAAGCGAGCATCAATGGTCGCGATGTGCGCGAACGAGGTCTGAATAATATTCTTGTGCGCCATCCAACAGACGGAACTATGAGATATGTCATGACTGTGGACGGCGTTGTATTCACCGACAACAAAGATTCTGGCGTGATGATTTCAACGGCAAAAGGCGGACCAGGTTGGATGACAAAAGTCGGCGGTATCCCAATGCACATCTATGATAGAAGACTGCAAATAAAAAATCGTGAAACTGATCATGATGTCGGCGGATTTGGCGAGCACATCCAAATTGTGTCAAGTCTTAGAAAGGCGTGCGTCGTCATAGACACAGAATATGTGGTGCATGAGCTCGGCTACAATGAGGTTTTAACAATCAAACAAGGTCAACCGTTGAACATATATCTCCCTAAAAAGAATTAAGATATACGTGGCGGTTTGCCGTCTGTGTAGCAATAATTGTTGACGCACTTGCACTCTCCAGCGTCGATACTGCGACATGTGTCGACGTGGTCATTTGCCCAGCCACCATTTGCACATCCTTTATCACATGTGTACCAACAATCTGTATCGATTTCACACGCGTAACTGACAGGACTCTCATTTACCTGCGGTTGCTCTAATGGTGCGCACGCAGAGAGCGCAAATAACAAACAGATCAGCGAGATACTTATGCTAGTATTCTTCATACGCTCTGACGCGTCGCTGATATTTTTAAAGTTTTTCCGATGTCAGCGTTCGTGTGTTGGCCGTGTTTCTTGTTGACGCTCATACTCTCGAAGATTCTTCCTATATAGCGATTCTGAACGAGAGCGGTCCATGGTGCGTTGGATGTTTTGCATGTGCGACCGTGTCGCGTAGTGATAAATCATTGGTATGGTCAGGCCCAGCGAAGTACATGCAATTGCGACTGCAGCATATTTTTTCAGCGAATCTTTTAGTGTGTCAATTTCATATAAGCCCATGATGAGGAATCACGTTTTTACACTTATATTCTTTTTTATCGAGAACCCGAAAATTTCTTGTTGTGCGTCGCAATTTCAGTCTTTAGCGTCGCATAACAATCACTTAGTCTTTTAAGATCGTCGTCTAGATTTCTGACACAGCGTATACCGATATGCAGATCGCCGATGTGTAAATCTGTCGTGTAGAGTAATGTTGGTGACTTTGGGTGAAGCATTTCAATGTCGTATTCGGCAGTCATGTGTTTCATACGCTCATGAATCTTGAGGAATGATATCGACCTTAGTGGTTCGGGTTGACCTAGACTATGATAGAACATATCGCCAACAAAGATGCCTCCACCCATAACAAAATATCGTAAGCTAATTTGAATGCGTTCGTTTTGTTGCGGGAGATATTGCTGCATCTTTTGCAAGAGGTTAGCATTCATATCCTCGGGTCTGGTGATAATCCTAAATTCTAGCGCCATGTGACTTCGACTTCGTCAGTTCGTTCGTAGGGATCAATGTCGGCTTCTTTAATCTTTGTCTTCTCGCCTGCGGTGAATTGAAGAATGCCCTGCCATGCGATCATTGCCGCATTGTCGATGCAATATTGATTATCAACGAAGTATGCTTTCGCACCTCGCGCTTCACACATAGCAGTCATCATTTCTCTGAGTCTGGTATTACAGGCGACACCGCCGCCAAGCAGAATTTCTGTTTTCTCGCAATGTGCTAAGGCTCGCTCTGCCACTTCAACAATCATCGCGAATACAGTTTCCTGAATAGAATAACAGAGGTCTTCTATCGGATACTTACCCAGCTTCTGACTAAGATTAGTCTGTAATCCGCTTAGACTTATATCCATGCCTTTGACTGTGTACGGCAACTCTATGAGGACTTTTCCGCTTTTCGCAAGTTCAGCGATTTTTGGACCGCCAGGGAATCCAAGGCCCGCGTCACGAGCAAATGTATCCAAAAAATTTCCAATTCCCACATCAAGAGTCTCGCCAAATATACGGTACCGTCCACTGACGAACGCAATAACTTGCGTATTTGCGCCGCTGACATAAAGTAGGATTGGATCTTTTGCGGGTGTGAGCAATCGACCTATTTCTAGGTGTGCGATACAGTGATTGACTCCGATTAATGGAATGTCATGTTTAATTGCGAGTGATCTGGCGGCTGCAGCTCCAATTCGCAGCATATGTCCTATACCTGGTGCGCGACTATATGAGATGAGTTTAATATCGGTAATCGAAACGCTGGCTTTAGACAATGCTTGTCGTATTATTTCTTGACAATTATCCACGTGATGATCCGCGACTTTGCTTGGAATCATGCCGCCGGACTGTGTTGTAAATCCTTTGATGACATTGCTAAGGATTTTTTTGTCTTTTATGACTGCGGCTGAAAAAGTATGCGCAGTCGACTCGATTCCCAGCGTCAGAATATTTTCATCAAATTTCTTTGCCATATGTAGCTTGAGAATGGACTTCCCTTTAAAATGTTCGTGTCGGCATGAGTTATAGTGGTTTTTGCGCGACAAGAATCATATTCGTAACAGGGAATTCATGCGGGACTACGATGTTATTCTTGATTTCAAATAACTTGACGCTGTCTTGCCAGACGTGCTCTTTAATCCACGAACTTGAGTATGTGCGTGTTGCAGGTTTGCCGTCTTTTGTTTCGACTACTTGGAATCCGTGTTTTCTTAGCTTGCGCTTCCAATCATCGATATCGTAGAATGCAAATTCCTCATTCATTTCACTCGTCCAATTGTCGACGTAAGACATCTTTGTGAGGAATTCTGTCGCATCTTTGAGTGTGAGTTGGAAGTACTCTGTGCCTTTGATTGTCACGATTTTGTATTTTATTCGCGGCGCGGATCTGCGGTTTTTACTTATGTCGTGCAGATAATCTTGCGCAAAACGGATGAATCGTGCATGTGTCGATAACTTTTTCAGATACGTCGTAAGATCTTTCTTTGACTTGAATGATTTCAAGGGCGCACTATTGCTTCCGTTCTTCTTGTTGCACCAGAGCAATACTTTTTTTGTACCATTCTTTGGTCCGACGACGTCTCGTGCCGCTAGTATGCCACCAGGTTTTAATTGCTTGAACTTCAATTTCAAATACGAATCGAGAGTGGATTCTTGTTTGACATATGACCACAATTCGTGCAGAGTTGAGTTACATAACGTTGTGTCGATACTGTTTTCTCGAAATAATGGTTGCAATATGTTTCTTTGATGAAAATGTATGAAGCTTTTGCCGAAGAAACCAGCTTGCTGCGCGGCAAGGCAGCGCTGATAAAATGCACCTGTGATTTCTACCCCCAGTAAGTCCGAGTCGGGAAAATCTTTTGCGATAAAGGAAAGTAGTGCGCCATCTGCGCATCCTTCGTCCGCAATTTTTCCTTCTTTGATGAACGGTTTAAGCTCGTTGTATTTAATTGACATTATTGCAGGGTTACTCATCCCTATTGCGTACGATTGGTAATCGCGTTCGCTGGTGAGGTCTCCTGAGTCGTTGAGCAGCGGATCAGTCCATAATCGCTTGATGCGTGAGACTATCCACGGCGCAGACATCCACAGATTTCGCGTCGCTGGGTGTAGACAGTTTCTGACAGCAGTTATGTTATACCACGGCTTCTTTTGATTTGCTTCCGCGATTATTTTGATAAGATTCGACGGAGTTTGCCTTTGCGGCGCGTTTTGTAAGTCTGGCGATGCTTCTGCAGGCAAAATGCTATAACCCAATTTCTTGTATTGCTGACCAACTTCTTTTGTCGATGTAAGCACAAGCGTATTCTTGGGAGTAATTGTTATTTCACCTTCAGTCTGCTCATGTATTTCAGAGATAATTTGACGGGCGAAGCGGTCGTTTTGAGGATAGTGTGGAACTGCAATGATATGTGTCTTGATATTGAATTCTTTTTCTAACTGCGATGCGAATGCTTGGATTGCTGCGATGCGAAACATCAGCGGCACTGGACTGTATCTGGATGAATCGAAGTTTGCCGACGTGATGGTGAAAATAATTGTGTCTAAAACAGCGCCTTTGGGCTTTTTTCCGTCGACATAGACTTGCTGCATATCTTGGACCAATACTTGTCGCAGATACCACTCTTGAAATTGTGTCAAAACTAGATGCCGACCAGGGAACAAAATATACATGAGAACTTTTTTGCTTTTTTGTTTATAAAATTGCTTGACCGTCTTTGTGAGCGTGTCTGCGTTACAGCAGGAACAGTTCAAGTTAATCAATTGAAATCAAAAAGAAAGGAAAAGAGAAAGAAAGGAAAAAATTACTTGCGTCCTCGAGCCATTTTGACTCGTGAGATGTCGCCCTTTTTGTCAAGGAAGTAGAGATAACCGCCTTGCTTTTTGACGCCAACTTTTGCGACTTTCTTTGATCCTCGCTTCTTTGAAGCGCCACGTGCCATGATTGCTCGTGAAACGTCACCGTCTTTGTCGATGAAATACAAGTATCCGGATTCTCGAGATACACCTACTTTTGCTACTTTTTCAGCTGCCATTTTAATTCACCTCAAAAATGAACCCCATTATGGATTTCAGTTTTGTATACGAGGATTTTGGAAATACCCCTTTATATACTTTTTGTTTTCCCGACGAGAGACTCGTCGACAATTTTTCACTCGCCGGTGAAACGAATTTCACGACGAGAAATTTCGTTGATGGCGAGAGAGAAAAACCTGAAAGTATATCTTATATGCGAAGCACTAAACTAGACCACCAGAATATTTTATTTCTTTATTGATTTTCACGACGAGAAAAATATGTTTTGAGTTTTTATGCGAATTTTTGTATTTTGAAAATAAAATGCGCTCCAATACGCGCCCGATTTGATCGAACTCTGTTTGTTATTGCTTAGCATCATAACGTTCATGCAAATTTGCCTATATTATTTTAATGTACTGTATGACCAATATAGATGCGCTGACAACACGCTGACAACATTCTCAAATCATCAATTCAGATATTGGCGAGAATTCCGCGAGAATTCCGCGCATTAGAATGTGATCAGATTGCCGAATATCACCGTAACAATGAATCCGACAAGAAATGCAGGAAGAAACGGAATTCCTATTTTTACGATGACGGCCTTGACTTGCAATCGCTTTAATTTCTTTATCTGCTCGTCGCTGACTCCTAAATCCTTAGGTCCGCAAATTCGTTTGCCTTTTACCATGACATCGTGTGCAATCCACTCGCCTTCTGTCAGGTCTTCCACTTTCATGGACTGGATCATACATGCTTTCTCGATGCATTTGAGCGCGAGTTGCAAATAATAAACACCGACAAGCATGATTGCTGCGCCTGCAATAAGCATTCGCACGAATGTCTCTTCGAATTTTGCGGAAATTGCAATGACTATGAATATTGCAGCTGTTAAGAATAGGGCGTAGCGCAGTTTCTGCTGCATGGAATCGTGATAGAGAAGCTTCGCTTGTTTTACAAACGCTTTTCTGTGTCGGATACCTAACCATAGCGACCAACAAACGCCATAAATTGCGCCTGCTACAAAAATATTCGCGATGAGAATTGGCAGGAAAAATAAATTATATTGTACAATTAATCCACTGAAGGGCATGAGCCACGCTATCTGATTCATGAAGTTCGGATTGAAGAGTATTGGCTGATATGAACCAAATGCTGCGCCGAGTGCGATGAGCATCTTTGCATCGCCGCCACCCCATTGTCCAGTATAATAGAAAATGCATGCGACCGCATATCCGATTGCTGCACCGATGACACCAAACAAGAGAATATACCAGTCACCGTATACTAAGGATTCCATCAATCGTAATCCTAATGCAACACTCAGTAAAGAGTAATTTATCCAGTCTGGAATTTCTCTGCGCTGTAAATCCGTGTAAGAGCCTATGACGAGAGCGCACAACGCAATTCCTACGAGAATGATGTCTACAATCATGAGAGATTATGCCAATCTTTTCGTAGCAAAATGAGCAATACGACGTTTGGAATGAGTGCGATGAGAATTCCCGACAATAATCCCATACCCATGTAGAGATTGAGGACCAAACTTATGACGCTACAAATGATTGTACCGATGAAGCCCACTTTGTTGAGTCGGAATAAGGACATGAGGAATAATGTGTCAAAGACTCCAAGTGCGAAGAATGCGCCACTGAGTGCCAAATCGATTTGCGGTTTTTCTGAAGTTGCATCCAGAGCGATCATCGCAATGCCTGCAATGTTGAAAACAATAAGCAGAGAAATCCAGACTCGTGTCGGCCACCATAAGACTTTGTGGGTGTCAACTTTATGACTATCTGATTTTTCGGATTGTAGTGCAGATTTTTGAGCCGTTGTCTCTTTGGCAGCCGTACTTGTAGAAATCTTCTCAGATTTTCTTTTAACCGTCTTTTTAGCCATCCTTCTTTTTTCGACGTGGCGATATATAAAAGTTTTCAATTCAGCTTCTTTAGATAGGCATGTTTGCCCGACGGTGTGCGAGCGGACTGCGAGAAACTACATAATTCGAGGGTGCGTTGCATTGCTGCATACTGCGCCGGCGTGTTCGCGCTGAGTCGATTTCCACCGCTCAACTGCCAAATCATCGTAGTAATGTCAATCATATTTGCCATGATATTCTTCCCACGATATGCTGGATCAACTGCGCCAATCCATAAATGAAGGTGCTTGTCATCTTGCGACGTTGGTCGCTGATAGCTGCACAAAAAGCCTACCATTGACTTTCTATGATCGCGTGCAACCATGCTGACGCTTCGTCTGTAGACGAGCCTGTCTACGAAGTCTGCGCGAGCATATTGTCTGCCGACGGAGAATTCTGGTGTTTTTGAGAATAGCGCCACGACGTCATCGATGAACAAATCATTGCTTCGCAACGAGTCTTCAACGCATACATCGACATAGATGCTTGGGACATGTGTGTTGATTTGTACGGTTCGTGTCATGGTGTATTCCTAGAAAAGAGATAGAAAAAAATTATTTGTGAAGCAAGACGCCTGAAAGCGATGCGTTCTGTCCGGGTCGGGAAGTAATCTTGACCAAGCCTAAGTCAGTTTCAACAACTGCACCCTTGTTCATAATGTTACGGATGATGAAGTTGATGTTTGCATCGTTTTGCTTTACTGTCTTGATTGTTGCTTGCTTGACTTTCTTAGTCTTTGGGTCTGCAACTGAGATTTTGTTGACTGAGAGAAGCTTGACTTTTTGCATACCTGCTGTTGCGCGAGTTACTCGAGTCTTTGATTCACCAAGCTTTGTGAGCGCTGGAGCCTGTACGCGAGCGTATTGGCGGGATTTGCGGTAGAGTGTCTTGTATCGTCCACCTGTTGATTTACGAATTGATCGTGTGCGTTCTGTTGCCATGATATTCTATCGGAAACGACATCGCTTTATAAAGTTTTTTCATATGCCCCGTATGCGGTGTCGCACATAAGATTTATCTTGGTTCTGAGTCGACGTAGTATGTGGGCAGATTAATTATATAGACACGGACGAAATTTACATTATTTGGACGCAGAAAACAAGGAATTGGAATGAACAACATAACATTTATAAACGGCCCGTTTATCGCATGTATACTACCAACTTTATTGGGGGTTTGAATCACTATGATGGAACAATCACGACCATTGGACGCATTGAACATGGCTCGCAACCGACGAGTTATTGTTGAACTCAAAAACGGAAGACAATACATCGGAACGCTTCGAGCATTCGATATCCATATCAATATTGCACTAGACGATGCAGAAGAACGAGAGAACGGAGAAGTCAAACGAAAGCTTGGCACTACATTTATCCGTGGCGATACAATCATTCTTTTGACAATCGCATAAGGTGAAACATGAAAGGAACATACTCACAAGGTAAGCACGGACGATCAAGCAATCACATGCCTTGCCGACGATGCGGAAAACACTCGTACCATAAAGCACGAGGAATCTGCGCATCATGCGGATTTGGCAGATCAGCTCGACTTCGAAGCTACGCCTGGCAAAAGAAGTAAATTTTTTCTCTTTTTCTCATATTTTCTGATAATTTATATTCTCGCAATGTTTTTTACACTACATGTCAGAGTACCTTACGCATCTTATCGCAGAACGCAGACTTGAAGAAGCACGTAGAGAAATCGCTCTCACCGATAAAAAATATCAGCCAGTTAGTTTTGTTTCTCCGATACAGCCATCGCTGCTTGAACAAAGTATTGCATCTGCGGCGCTTGAACAAAGAGTTTTAACAAAAGCTGCAGGTATTATCCCAGTCGATGACGTTTCCATAGCGCTTCTGGACAAAAAACATGTCCAATCTGCATATAAGGCAGGACTTTGCGGCGCAGCGACACCTCATAGTTTTGAGAGTGTGTCTGAACGAATTGCATTTGCGCACGGTGAGCAACGGCGACGTGAATATACACGAAAACTTCATTTTTGATTTTTTCCAAAACATTTATATAGGTCACACACAAGTAGTATACGTTTTAGTATACTGCCTATGGACGAACAGCGACGTAACCCCTCCCGAATATTACGAACACTTGAATGTGTGATTAATGCGACTGGCGAGGCGAGCGTTCCATCAGCAGTAGTCGGAACAGCTTTCTATCTTGCTCTAAAATCAATAAATGCGACACAATATACAATGCAATCGCTCAGCGCAAATCCAAAAATTATCGAGTATGATCCATCACTATCTTCCATCGGATTTATGGTGGGCGCAGCGTACTTCGCGAAAGAATTCATCCGCCACGTTGTGACACCATATGATAAACGACCCAAAGTTTTCCAGTTCCAAAAGTCAGCAAGTAAAGAGAAATCAGAACCTATCTACGCCCCGTCATATTCTGCCCCTGTATAATTATGAAAATAAGGTACAATAAGTTATAATTAAAGTAATAATTAGTAAGTCTTTTAAACGTGTGTTTGTGTTCGCTATTCATGACACTCAAAGTCGGTCTGGAGATCCACGGCTACATTGCCGAAGACACTAAATTATTCTGCGACTGTGCTATCAGCGAAGAAGCACATCCAAACACGAATATATGTCCAGTCTGCACAGGTCAGCCTGGTTCTAAACCGATGCTTACTAACAGCAAGGCGCTGGAAAAAGCAATTCTCATCGGGCTTATGCTCGGCTGCAAAATCAACAGCAAACTCCTCTTTCAGAGAAAACACTATTCTTGGCCAGACTCACCAAACAATTATCAGAGAACGATGTCAGGTAGCTACGCGTCGCCAGTCGGCGAACACGGAACTTTCGAAGGCATTCGAATCAACGAAGTGCACTTAGAAGAAGATCCAGCTAAATGGGACCCATTAACGGGCCGCGTCGATTACAATCGTGCAGGAACTCCGCTTATCGAAATCGTCACGGAACCAGATTTCACGTCGGCTGAACAAGTCCGAGAGTGGCTGGGAAAATTAATCACAACATTGTCGTATATCAAAGCAATCAATAAAACAGCAGGCATCAAATGCGATGTCAACGTTTCAATCGCACCTAAATTCGAAAGAGTCGAGATCAAGAACGTCAACTCAATTTCCGGAATTGTAGATTCAATACTCTTTGAACAGAAGCGTCAAGAGACGGAAGTTGCGGCAGGTCGTCCAATACCGATGCAAACGCGTACTTGGGAAGACGAAAGTAAGCAAACGATATTCATGCGGTCAAAAGAATCTGCGCAAGACTACATGTTCATCCCAGATCCAGATATACCATATATCGATGTCTCTCTCGAATATATTTCCAAATTGACTCTGAGTATCCCTGAAGCACCATCAGTTAAGGAAGCAAAACTTCTCAAAGCTGGACTTAGTGAAGAAATGGCTAAACGTATCGCTACATCATATTGTCTTATCGATGCATTTGAGACGTCCGCCAAATTAGGAATCAGTTCGGCAAGTGCGGGACAATTCCTCAGTCGGGATGTTATCGGCGTCCTTGCACAAAAAGAAGTCGACTTGGATTTATTCAATATCGATCAGAATGACCAATTATTCGAATTACTTAAGCTCATCGACGCAAAGGCAATCACGGTGCAGACTGCACAAAAAATACTTCGACAATATCCATTTGAAAAATCGTTCGACGTCGCTGCATATGTCAAGTCGCAAGGATTGGCAGCTGTCGCGGATATTGGCGCATTGGAAGCATTATGTAAAAAAGCAATTGATGCAAATCCAAAAGCAGTAACTGATTACAAGGCAGGCAACGAGAATTCATTCAACTTCCTGATTGGCCAAGTCATGCGAGAGACTAAAGGTGCGGCAAAACCTGATATCCTGCGTCCAATTCTGAAGAAACTCTTGGATTAAGTACATTTTTATTCTTTGAAATAACCCTCTATCTATGACACAAACGTTCATGCAAGCCGTCGAAGCGTACAACACATATCTGAATAATATTAAAAATAGATCCGCGGCGTCACAATCTCGAATGAAGCCATTCTTGCAAGGTATGGATTTTCAACCGCTCGCACCTTTGTCTTCACTTGTTTGCAATCATCCAATCTATTCTCGACAAGATCTGACCAACGAACAGAAAGACGCAGTCGTCCTAGCGTCAGATTGGGTTCGTGCGGAG
>DATGWN010000034.1:0-3863 GCA_035299465.1 Acidobacteriota bacterium
CAGACTCACAGCAATCGCAAGCGTTGCACTCGCATATAGCATCTCGATTCCGTTTCTGATAATCACCGTCGCCATCCTTGCCAATACGACAATATACACACTTTATCTTAAGAAAATCCCGTATCTTGAGATGGCCAGCATCGCAACGAATTTTGTTCTGCGAGTAGTCAGCGGTTGTTACATCATCTTCGAACAAGGTCAATTCCTCATGCAGCCAACACATTGGCTTATCTGGATGCCATTTCTGTACTCCATTTATTTTGTACTTGTCAAGCGAACCCTCGAAAAGAAACAGCACAGTAATAGATACGTGTTGCAGTTTTACAGCGAGAAAAAACTCCACATCTACACATTTATCGTCACAACTTTGGTGACAATCTCGTATTTTATTTACTCATTCTATGCAACCCATACATTCTTTTGGATAACATTACCTTTCTTCACGCTGCTCCTGTTTCATGTCAGTCGAATCATTATTTCGAACAGAAACGAACACATACTCAATACCCGATGTAAATTGCTCATCACCCTGTACGGACTATCGCTGCTCTGCGCTGTGCACATTCTCCCAAAAATGCTTTTATAGGAACATCAAAAATCAATTGAAATCAACAATGCTTCCAATAATTCTGCAGTACAAATAGCATTCTTTCCGATACACTCTAGGCAAATCATAAAGCGATGAAATGTAGCAAAACAGGTATGAAGAAAATCCTATTGCTAGTCATCGCCGTTGTGTTTGCAATAAACACAGCGTACGCAAGTCCAATGATAACCGCATTCTTGTACGATCCCAACGGCACCGACACCGGGCAAGAATGGATTGAACTGTATAATCCAAGCGACGAAACGGTTGATTTGTCGACATACAGTGTGCAGCGCGGCAATGGTGCAAAAGAAAACGATTGGCTCTCTGTATGGAATGGCAGCGGTCAGATCATACAGCCATATGGATATTATCTCATCGCTGAATTCACGCAAGCGGACAGCACCGTAAAGCTCGTACTTGGCAACGGACCGGATGCAATCAGGCTCCAGAACAATCAACTCAGCGTAGAAACAATTGGCTACGGGATACATACGTTTGAAGAGTATTACCAAGAGTCACCTGCAGCGGACGTCTCAAATAAACCGCTGATCAGAACAAAAGACCCCGAATACACTACAACAGGCGACAATAGCGTCGATTTTCTCCCAGGACCCTCAGACTACGTACCAAAGACAAGTTCCTATCTCCCCCCTATTGAAATCAACACCACACAAAAATTAGAGCTTGAGCTAGTGATACAAAATCAGCCACCAAAAATAGAAAGCGTCGTAATACCAGATGACGACCTCATCCGCGCCGGGATACAGCAAGTTGTGCTCAGTCAAGAGAATCTCACAATCTCGCTACTTGTAAGCGACAGCGACGGATTAGAAGATCTCACAACGATCACAGTCAAACTCAAAAAAGATGGCATCGTCCTCTCGCAAAATACAAAAAACAGCACAAACCAAAGTGCCCACACCATCCAATTGCCACTTGAACCTACGTACGTCGCTGGACGATACGAATTGGAAGTCTCTGCCACAGATGAAATTGACACGACAACGTACACCACGCAACTTACAATTGTACCCGCAATTGGCATCACCGTGTCCCAACCAAAATTAAGTCTCGTCAAAACCAACGCAACGCTTTACCAAGGCACACTGTCCATTCAAAACACGGCGAATAGTCCAGTTCGAATTGAAATAAAGTTAGATGCATTGCCGTTCAAGTATAACCTTTCAATATCAGATGGCGTGCACATACTCAACGCATCGACGCTATTTGCCACAAGTCTAAACAGCACGCAATCACGAGTGTATACTGTCCAACTCGTACCCACGCAAGCAATTAGTAAGGGAACGTACACCACAAACATCACAGCCGTCGCACATGCCGTCAATTAATACCACGCATATCATAACGGGCCATGTCGTGGCCATCAGTATCATTGTTTGTCTTGCAGTGGTATCATCCAGCGACGCGTTCAGTCTCTCAGTATCCCCGCCATACGCCGACCTGGACAACGTCATTGTAGGACAAACATATGATCTTGGACTGTCGGTACAAGGACCGTATCAAATCACGCACAATTGTCCCGCAAAAATAACGCAGGACTTACTCATAACCATACCTACCGATGCCAAAAACAATCAAACGCTATGCACATTGTATCTTACCGACAAGAATTCAGCGCTTGCAATCCCAATATCCTACACTGTCGATCGAACAATCATACATAACCTGACATGGAACGCCAGCATACAACCAACAAACACATACGAACCGTTGCGCGCAAGTATTACGCTCAAAAATACTGGCAATATCCAAGAAATGATTAACGTCACATTTCAAAATGAAACAAAATATGTCAACCTTTCTGCAAGACAGGCACACAACCTTGCATTCACACAGACACACCAGTACTCAAAAGGCATCTACGAACTGCCCATGATAGTCTGCGCATACGAATGCAAAACACAAGCATTACAGGCGCAAGTGCTCCAATTGAACGACAAAATAACAGTGAGCATCATAAATGAAACAAAAACAATCATGGTACTCAGTTTGGAAAACCCCTCAATCATACCAGCAACCATACTACTGACCACATACAGCACAAAAATGTCAAATACAACCATCATCGTACCAGCCAAGCAGAACCTGACAAAAGTGATAGTGAAAGAAAAACAGCTCACGGCAATTATCATTGAGCAAGCAAACGACCTTATCTTCAACTATGAAATCCAATACGAGAATATGTGGCGCAAGTGGATACACGGCATGCAATCAATAATACCGTCTATACCTTGGACAAAAATCATTGGCATTCTTGCTTGTATCTCACTTACTTTGTACATCGTGAAAAAGAAATCGTAAAAACGAAATAAGTAACCCAGGCAAGCAACAGCGTTCTGAGCTTTACAAGTCATCTATTGACTTTCGGGACGACATACATTTATCGAAAACGCACTGAGAAAGTAGATCATCACAATCATTATCAGTCAAACACGGCTTAGCAAGACAGCGATTTTCCTTACAAATTCGATCCTTACCGCAATGCACGTCTTCAGTACATTGTGGACACAGCGCCTGAGAATGAACAACCGTACCATCAACGCAGACAACAGTAGCCTTCTGCGCGCCAGTATACATAATAAGCGAGACAAAAACCGCACCAAAAAAGAACCAGAAAAGCATGTACTTGGCCATATCCGACATGCTCTTTTTCACTACTTTTGGCATAATTCCACCCTATTGCCACGTCTTTATATGTATTTGCCCAAATTCAATGGCGCATTTAATGGTAAAAATAAGTGCAAATATTCAAATACCGTCCAAGGAACAGAAAAATCATGAAAGCCAAGGAATTAATGGAATCTATTGACAAATTCTACATAATCGACGTTCGTGAGAGCGATGAATACGACTCAGGCATCATTCCAAATGCAGTAAAAATTCCATTATCTACGTTCCAGCAAGCATTTTCCTGCAGCGAAGAAGAATTCCAAAACACCTATAATGTAAGAAAATTCACTAAAGAAGATACGCTCGTCATCTACTGTCTTTCTGGCGCAAGAAGCGCTCGACTATGCGCCGCACTTCAATCACACGGATACAATGCTCAAAATCTAGACGGCGGCCTGCTTATGTGGCCCTACGGACTGCAAAGCATTTAAAAAGAATAACCAAGACAAATAAGTAAAAAAGAGGACGCATGAAGATTCTAGTATTGTATACAAAAGAGAAAACTCTCCATGCCACATTAGTCCAATCTATCAAAGAGCACATACTTTTTTCCGCAACAATCAGCGACATAGGAAGTAGTGGC
>DATGWN010000035.1:0-8121 GCA_035299465.1 Acidobacteriota bacterium
GGATACTGTATCTTGTCCTTGACCGAAGTACTTGAGGTCAAGCTTGAACGAAATCTGAGCATAACCCTGCATGATATGGTCTGGTTGCAGAATTGTTGGATAAACTTCTCCGACGCGCACAGACCAATCCCCGGATGTTCCGCATGGGCTATAAGTTATGTCGCGAGTTTCGCTATCTGCGCGCTTATATTGGTCGACTGCGACGACTGTCACTTTGTAACGCTCAGCCGTTCCTAGCTCCGCGTCGACATCAAATCCTTTGTCGTTTGCGTTGTTGGTTGTCGCCGATGTTGTGAGAATCTTATCTGTGTTTGTCACGCCGACTTTTTCAAAAATTGCAAGTCTTGGATCAAGACTGATTTTGACTGTAAAGTAACCTTGATCGTCAGCGGTGACTTCTTCATAATCGCCATCGGATTCTATTGCTTTCCAAGGTCCGAATCCAGAACACATGTCGTCGCTGGTTTCGCCATTAACAGTTATTGTGGTGACTTCACGACATGGGCCGATTGATCTATCATTTGGATCTACGTAGACGCGGACTGTCGCTCCTGGTTTATTCACTTGACCTTTAACATTGAGTTGTGTTGTGAATGCAGGTGAAAGTTCATCTAAATTAGTATCGATGATTTTGATGTCTTCTTTATCGACAATAACTGTTGTTGTATATTCGGCGTTGTTTCCGGCAGCGTCAGTTGCGATAAGTGTGATTTGGTTAATGCCGTCGTCTAGCGTTACGCCATACGTGAAATTACCGGCACTGACTCGTGTTGAACGTAAGTCTGTTTTGGTTCCTGATGCGTAGAGAATATTGCCTGACAGTGTGACGCTTTCGTCCACGGATCCTTTGAGATCGATTGAACTCTTGGAAGCATATTCTGCCGGCGGTTCGACTGTGAGTAACGGGACGGTATTGTCTGCCGTGACTTTGTACGTTCTTGTGAATTTGTTTGTGTTGCCTGTCTGCGTCACTTCGACGAGGATTTCATTTTCCTTTCCTTCATCAATAAAGAGATTCGTGAATGTAATATTTCCTGTGCTGTCAGACGCAGTTGATTTTTTAGGGACGCCATTAATATAGACAGTGACGAATGCGTCTGGCGTCGTCTTACCGTTGATAGTGAATGGATTTGTAACGACGCTTGCGATAGTTGCTTCAAACGTCAACTGGCCGTCTGTCGCTTTTGTCTTGAACGTGCTTTGTGCTGTTTCTGTTGATTGTAACTGCTGATTATTGGCGACGACTTTGTAATTATACGTTGTGTCTGGATTTAAACCGGACACTGTGACGGTGTGCGTCTTGACAAAACTTGACGGGGTTTCTTGATACGTTTGGCCGTTTATTGATACGAATCCTGTCGCGTTTTCGTCCGTGTTAAATGTGAAAACAGCAGATTTAGTATTTGGCGCCACGCGAACGTTTGAGATTTGGAATGCAAAAATAGGCGACATCGAGACAATAAGGACGATCATGAAAATTGCGATCAATCGCTGATATCTACTGCCAAACTTGTCCATGTGCATCACGTATGATTGTATCATTAGTTAGTAATTGTAATCGAGCATATTCCTGGTCGTAATCCACTGCTGGATCGATGAAATCATGACTATATAAGCGTAGCCCTTTGGCTCGACGTTCAACGTCAAGGGTACCGACATATCCGCCGATCATTGCACCGTCTTCGTAGACGATGACTGTTGCGTTGTATGTTGTTTTTCCATTGATGAGTTCTAGATAATTATCATCTCCGCCAGGGATGAATGTCGCGTAAACGTCATGTTTTATGTCATTATTCTGCAAAGAGATGATTGCTTCTTGATTTGACTTGAGCGATGTCGGTGTCGATGATTTTGGACCAAGAACGACGGAGTATGGGATGCGTTGCGTCGGTATAAGGGATAGTTGAATCTGGTTTTGCGCATTAGGATCATTCACGAACGTCGACGAAGGCAAGTAGCCAGATTTTTGTGCTGTTATCGTGAAGCCGCCGCAGAATGCAGGCAGGCGAGTGATAAGTTGCGAGCGGACGCCTTCTGTACTTGTGACGCCTAAGTCGCACGCATACCTGAAGCACTTGTATGAAATCTGTGCATTGCTGATGAATTCTTCCGTTGCGTCATCTATGACTGCGATTTGCGTAGGAGTATCGACAGTATCTTCACATAGGTCCGCACGACTAATGCTTGGTTCTAATGTTGAGAGTGAAAAGTCGGACTTATCTGGAAGGTTGTGGTTGATTTGAACTGGAACGCCGAATCGGAATACGAATGGGCTGCCGTCGAGGAATGCATCTTCGTCAACGAATGAGACTTCGATCGGATATACGACGTCGTATGTAAAATGATACACTTTCATGCACAAATAACTGAGATATTTAGCATCTCCTGTACCTGCGGTGCCACGAAGGATGCCATTATCATTTGGTCGTACGACGAAATCCATGCCAAATGTCGGTAGATATCTAAATGATACTGATAAATCGGTGCTTTCTAAATCAGACTCTTGACCAATGTCCATGTATAAGTGTGCATATTCGTACGCGTCTGCCGGTGCAAGTGCAACGACACGTGGGACAACATCTTTGCCTGTTCGTGCGTCTGTAAAGTCGTCTGGTGTGACGTCTTGCAGTCTTTCGTACAGATCTTCGTCTTGGGACTCAAAGGGTCTGTTCTCTGCGCCGCGTACGCGGATGAGGGGAACAACGTTGGTAAGAAGGGATGTCAAATTATTCTTTACATTGCGTTCAGTCCATGTCGGCGCTGGACCGCACTTGAACTGGATGTTTGACATCGGTATAGTTGATTCAGCGCTTGCCATCAAATTTATCGTCATATATTCAAAGAATTCTTGGTCGATTGCCGCGTTTGTGAGTGCGATTGCGTTTTGATAGATCTTCTTTAGCTGCACTGGTTGCACAAATACGTATGATTTTGACTCCATTGTCCCGACGGACTGGCTTGCTCTTTCAATGGAATAGTCGAGCTTGACGCTGACGTCTCGGTCATTGATTTTTACGGAGACAAGCGGTTCTGAAACAGCTTTTATGTCGTCCAAATCCTGTAATGGTTCTAGATTATCGAGGCACTGCGGAATTTGGCTCTGAATATAATTGGCTAATTGAGTTTGCATCGTCTCTATTGATGGTGCGAATTGTTGTTGACTATATGTCCACAATGGCGTTTTTACTGGTTTATTTGGATGAGCGGAGAATGTGAGACGAGGATTTCGTTCTATTTCTGAAGGTAGTGTCGTGTAGCCGCCCTGTGTTCCTAACAATACGAGCGCTTCTCTCGTCGTTGATTCCAAACACGAGTCAACGAATTTTTCGATTGGCGATGTTGGAGTCGTTCTTGCGATGTCTTGCTCGTCAGCTTGTGTTTTATATGACCACCAGAGTGCGCCGAGTGCAACTATCAAGACTATCAATACGCCTAAGAACATAAATACAGAAACCTGACCTACCCCTTTTTGCCGAAGCATCCCTTACCCAGCTGATTTTTCCTTTAGTTTATTTATAAATGTTTGGTTAAAAATAAGAAATAAATTGTGCAGAGCCGACTTACGTGCGAATGACGATTTCTTGCGATAGCTGCGGTGCCATTTTCTCGCCGATACCTAAGCCGATCGAGTGTCCAAAGTCCGATATGAAGCCGCCGAGCATTTCCAAGAATGATGGTTCTTGATAATACTCTTTGAGGTTGACTGAAATATTGAACATGTCTTCGATATATTGCACTGCTTCGTCTTTGCCACCGATTTCATCGATAAGACCGGCGTCGAGTGCTGATTGTCCAGTCCAGACAAAGCCATCTGCAATAGAGCGAACGTAAGATTCGTCAAGATTGCGACCATATGCAACTTCTTCAATAAAGAGCGTGTGTAATTGATCGAGTTGCGCTTGGAAGCGTTTGCGCTCGGATGCAGTTGGTTCTCTAAATGGTGTTCCAAAGTCTTTATTGTCGCCTGCTACGAATCGCTGATATGTCATATTGTATCTTGTCAACAAGTGACTCACTTCAATGTAGGATGCGATGACACCAATGCTGCCTACCGTTGAGAATCTATTCGCATAGATTTTGTCAGTAGCGGATGCGACCCAGTACGCGCCGGATGCACCGACTTCACGAATGTATGATATGGTTGGTTTGCCGGAATTTCTGATTGCTTGTGCGATTTCGTCAGACGCGACTCCGCTTCCACCCGGTGAATTTATTTCAAACATGATTGCCACGACGGAATCGTCGGCGGCAGCGTCTTTGATTTGCTCGACGATAGATTCGGACGAAGTGACTGGCTCAGCAAATAATCCTGATGAACCGGAGACATATATTGGTCCGCTGATTGATATCAATGCGACATTTCCAGAATCATGAGATCCAGATGAGCCTACCATTAATAGTCCTATAACCAAAAAGAAAAGTCCGATGCCGATGAAAACGAGAAATATTATTGCGATGACGCCCACTATCTTTAGCGGGGATGATTTTGTTTCGGTCTTAGATTTCATGTGGTCCTTTATCGATATGTGGCTTTATAATGCTTTTGAGATGATTATCTATGAAAACGTCAATGACGTGCATGACATCTTTTGGATGCTGCATCTGCACATTATGAGTGGCACGAGGGATGATATGCAAATGCGAGTGCAAAATCATACGCTTCATCTCCATCATTATAATAGGAGGCGTTCGGGTGTCGTTTTCACCCACAATCAATAGCGTCGGAATATGAATAGTACTGAGAATCTTTTTTGCGTCGGTTTTTGTCATCTCTTCAAAGCATGCCAGTAACGCATGGACGCGAACATAGGTTGCGCTTTGGAACCACAATATAATGTCGTTGTGCGAGACGCGCTTACTCAAATCGAGCAATTTTTCCTGCTTGAGTTTTCGTTTTGTCGCAATTGAATGATTGAGTGCAGACACAAGCGGCGCAAGTGTCAAGCCGTGCACGAACGGATCAGTCGTATCCAGAAGCGGACTGCGATATGTAGTGTCGAGTAAAATCAAAGAATGGACGCGATCCTTGACGAAAGGAAATGCCATGAGCGCAATCATGCCGCCCATGGAATGACCGCAGAGAATAATTTCTTTGAGTTTGAGGCGATTGCAAAGCGTTTGCACGTCATGTTTTTGTTTACTGAACGAATAGAAATGTTTTGTGCCGGAAACTTGCGATAATCCGTGGCCGCGAAGGTCCAATGCTACGCTACTGTACCCTAAGTTCTGGAAATGCTGCTGAAAATGTTTCCACACCGTATGATTATGTACCCAGCCGTGCAAGAAAATTATCGTGGGTTTCTTTGGATCGATGCCTTTCACGAACTCATAATATAGTTTGGTTCCGTCAAACGATCGAAAATACGTCATTTACGAAGCACCCATGTATACGCGGCGCACACGGCCAATATTATGAGGAATAATTTCCAAGAAATCATCGTCAGAATAAACGCAAGAAAGTTCAAAATCACTATTATAATGACAAGTATATCTATCCAACGCCTCATATTCATATTTCTCACACTCATTTTTATATAGTTTTGCAACCATACTTAGTGACATGCAAACAGATATGCCGGGCAAATACCGATTTTTAGACCATCCTGCGGACTTAATGATAGAAGGCACGGGACGAACGATGGAAGAATCGTGGTCTCATGTCATCCTTGCGGCCGCAACGCAAATCATCGGCGAGCACGGAACCCCTGTGCAAAAAACGATCACTGTGCAAGCAGCGCGTCTCCAATCGTTATTATTTGATCTCTTAAGCGACATCATTGCGCGTGTCGACGTGAAAAAGTTCGTTCCAACGGGCGTATTGTCCATGCAGATACAAAAACCTCAGACGGCGAACGGCATGTACAGCGTGACCTGCGTTTTGGCTGGCAGAATTGTCGAAACTATTGAGAATCCAATAAAGGCTGTGACATATCATCAGATGAACATTCAACTCGGCGCTAAAAGCGTGAGTACGACAGTCGTATTTGATATTTAGGCGTGCGGATCGACTATAATCAGGTCGCCTTTAGGTTCTATAAAAAATTCCATTGGAATACCTGTGGAGAGTATATCCCAGAGTTCTTCTTGCGCTTCGTCGTTAGGTTCGATCGGATTTTGACCTGGAGTGGATGGATTGTATGGTTGCGAGTAATATGGGAGTATAATTGATTGCTCATTACCGAACAACGGTGTCGCAACGCGGATGTGAGCTAACGCGTCATCCTGCACTATGCGTGCCATGCGACGATATGGAAAGAACTCTCGCCAGTCCGTACCAGTCTTTTCTATATATTGGCCTGCGATTTTTGTAAATACCTTGGGCCCTTTCGTGAAGAGGTATTGACGCTGTACAGGATCGTTGACGGTTACTTTGAGAAAATCAGGTCGCGTTACGAGAAGTTCTAGACCTTCTTTTGTGCAGCGATAGTTTTCGCGAACTTCGAATTCCATAGTTTGAGGATGGTGGAATGCATTATATATGTTTAGAAAAAATGAGTCTGCCCGGATTCGAACCGAGAACATCCGCCTTGTAAGGGCAGCGTTATAACCGTTAAACCACAGACTCGTTACTGTGTGCGAGAACTAGTTCTTTTATAAATCTTTGCGTCGGATAAGTTGTACAATCTCCTCGTGATAAATTGGCACGGTTACAGTAGATATGTCGACGAATTCTGGAATGTACACATTGTTTGGATTTTGTCTATCATACTCTGGTCCATTTCCCTGTCCAAGCACACCGTCGTCGATCTCGCACAGATAATAATGATGCTCTTGCCTATCATGTTTAATCGTATCAATATATTTAACGACATGGACAATAAAACCAGTCTCTTCAAACACTTCACGCACAACCGTTTCTTGCGGGGTTTCATCTTCTTCTTTTCCGCCACCGGGAAACGAGAAGTATTCATGGCCATTCTTCCATCGATGGATAAGTAAATATTGACCATCTCGCTTGATGATTGCTCGTGCGCGGAATTTAGTGAGGTTCATGAACTGCGGTCAGACCGATGAATATTTAAAGAAAGCGTATTTATTATCAAATGGTAACAATGTTTCAACTGTCAAAACCACGGCATTTCTATCAACTGGCAGATTTTGCATCTTACATCAGCGGTCGCTCTTCCGACGAGAATATCTGGGGCCAATTCTTCAGCTACTCTGTTTTGCGCGGCAGTGCATTCACTGCAGGCAGAAGTAAAGTCATCAGCCGCAAAAACATCGATCACGTTGAAATCGTTGATATATTGCATCACGGATTCTTACCACACACAGACCTTTTCGCAAGCGAAAAATCAGTCGAAGAAATCATTGATCACTGCAAAAACGAAACGAAAGCAGAATTGCGATCCATACATTTCAATCTTCCACTCACAGACATTAGTTCAGTCGTCATGAAAAACAGCGGAGTATTGCCGCTCTTTGCAGAATATCTGGCTGACGACCAAGTTTATGCTCAAAAAATATTACGTTATGGGAAAGCACTTGTCGGCGCTGTCAAGGAACGAGGAGTTTCCTTGTCGCAAGGCAATGCGAATAAGAGAGATTACGACTTAGTTCGTACTGTATTGGGGCATATGATAAAATGAATTTGGCTTTACAAAAATATCACAAAATCTATTTTCCCCAACCGGACATTTATGAACGCGGGGGAAATTTCTTCAAGCACTTCGCTCGAAAAATAAAAGAAGGCGAAAAGGACCAACGTCCTAATCTGGTCATCATTCCACAATCCTATGAACGTCTGTTACGTACGAAGGAATATCAGTTGCGCGGTGGTCAGAGAATTGAGGAAGCGCTCAAAGCGATGGACAGCCTCAACGGACAAAATGGCGACCATGTTTCGATTGGCAAAACGAAGCAAAAGACGAATGCTTCTATTTTTTCATATGATTCTGACTTACACATTGCTATCGTAGAGGATCGCACAGACGGTCGACTCTCTGAAATTATCGAGATTCTTAATCCAGTCGTTTCAGAAGATTATCTTCAATCTATAGACAAAAGACAGTTCACCATCGTCACAAATCAGCACGGTATCCGTTCACAATTCCCAAGAACTAACGTCCACATTGAACCGCCAAAGTTCATGATGTACAGCACTGCGATTTTGGATGAATG
>DATGWN010000036.1:0-25514 GCA_035299465.1 Acidobacteriota bacterium
TCTTGGATTTGCACGCTGCCTCGCGTCACTTTGGCCGCCCATTGGTGGCTTTTTAGGTGCACATCTGGCGATCGCATGACCTCGATTTTTCGAATGTATGTCAGCGGCCCGTGTGTATATCCTGTCGTTTCCTCAGCCATCTCACGCACAGCAACTGCACGTAATTCATCTAGCGTCGGATTACTTGGGTCTTTTGCCTCGCCCGCATCAAGTTTTCCGCCAGGAAGTTCGTACCAATCATGTTTTGTACGATGCAACAGCCAAACGCTTTCACCTTGAATGAGATATGTTCCGCTGACGGTTTTTTCTCTCATTTGAACGCTTCTTGGACATTTCTAAAATGCAATTTGACAAATTTTCGTGGATCTTTTTTGCTGTATTTCAGACGCGTAAGTGCTTCAGCGACATGCGTAGAACCCATCGGCAATGTAAAGCCTGCAAGCTTTGACAGCATATCGAACTGCTTAAGTCCTGCTTCTCGTGCAAGAATTGACGCAGCGGCGACTTCGACAAATTCTGCCTCTGCATGTGGTTTTGCTATATCGCCCACTTTGCAACCAGGATATTGATCAACAATGTGGGTGTACGATGCGAGTTTATCTTCGTCATCAGAATCCAATTCCTTTTCTTCTCCAGCAAGATGTCTTGCCTTCAGCGTCCGTGCGCATTCTGCGTGTAATTGGTTGAGTAATTGTGTTTGTGTGAATTCGTTGTATTCCTCAGGCAATAGTTCTCTGACGAAAGTGTATTTGCATAAGTCGCGAATCATTTTTGCCAGGACTGGAATTTTCTTGTCTGCTATTTTTTTTGAGTCGTCAACACCAATTGCTCGAAGTTTCGCACGAAGTTCTTCATCCACTAAGACTGCGGCGACAATGATTCCGCCAAATGTGTCGCCTTTAAGGCACTCATCACTACCAATATAATATTTCATGCAATACTCCTAGAAATCAAAAATGTTCTTTTGATTGTTCTTTGCGACAATTTGTTTGTAGGTGTCCCATGTTGTTCGAAATACAGGGAATTTGTTCCAGTTTGCCGCAAGAAACTCTTGTGTTTTTGGATCACTCGTATAACCGCTACCAAAATCAATGCCTATCTTCTTTTTAAGCTCTTCTATGAGTCTGTCACGTTCTACTTTTGCCAGAATAGATGCTGCGCCGACAACCAGATGGTTCGCATCAGCCTTGTATTCTGCGCGTATGGTAACTTTGTGAGTCAACCACTTGTGCATGCCAATGACATAATTTTGTGGGCTGGCCGAGGGACAGTCGATGATTGCCTGGTCCGGTTTAAGGTGATTGATGATTTGTGCCGAAGCCATTGCTTCCAAGTCATTTAGATTAAGTCCTCTCTTTTCACGACTATCTATGTCTGCAGGCCAGAAAATGATAAGATGATATTTGTGTGTAAACAGCGTCATCAACTGACCCGCGATTTCTTCGCGCTTCGCAGGTGAGAGTTTCTTTGAATCATTAACGCCAAGTTCACGAAGAATTTTTTCATCCTCAGGTGTAATGCAAAATCCGCAAACGACTAATGGACCAACAACTGGACCCCTTCCCGCTTCATCTATCCCACAAATCGTAACCATTTACTTTTGCATGTCATTGTTCATTTAATAATCTTCTTCGAAAAACGCGGTCCAAAAACAGAAAAGTCTAGAAATTGACTCTAAAATATATGTTGGAGTATGTATGTTCCTCGTCAATATCGATTTGCGAAAGTAACCCAATTTCTATAACTATTTAAATACAAAAAACCATAAGGATACATCCCAAAAAAGAGTAATTTTGGAGGTGCGATTCTATGGAAAGAAATGTACAGATAGCTGGATTTACAACTGTTGATGCACATACAAAGTCAGTAGTTGATAGTGTAGTAGAACGATTTGTCATAAAATCAAAACACAAACTTGGCATCGCTCCCGAATTAAAGATCGTACACAAAGCGATTCATAAGACGCCGTTGAACGCAGTACACAACATCAAAATTAATTTACTAGTGGGCGGAAAAGTCTATCACGCAGAAAGCGAGAATCGTGAAGTGTTAACAGCGCTTGACGACGCAATCACAAGTGTGGAAACCAGACTGGCACACGCGCATTAGAATTTATGTAATTTTTAACATTTTTTTATTTCTTTATTTCAAGTGCAATTCGAGTACATCTTGATCCGCTAATTGATGTTCTAATTTCAGTAATTTCTGACCAGGGAATTTGACAGAAGTTCCCCAGATGCGGGCGAATTTGAAATTCTTATAGAAATCCTTGTGGAGTTTGTTACAGACATCGCCGACAGTTTGTCCTTTTCGCATGATAAGTGGTTCTTTCATATCCGCTTGTTTTCCGACTTCTTTGAGATATACGCGGATGAATTCCATTTTGTCGTACAGAAGATCGCGTAATTTGTGTACGTCGCTCTTTTTCTGTGCAGAAATCATCAAGTCTGGTTTGACGTATTCGCACGCTCGCTTGATCGTTTCTTCATCAGCGATATCGATCTTGTTGAAGACGACAAGAGCAGGTAAGTATACCTTATTCCCTTCAATAGTGTCGATGAGATCGTCTGCGTCGATATCGGATCTAATCAAAATCTCTGCGTTGACCATCTTGAAAAGTTTACAGACTTGCTCAATAGTCTTGGTATCGATTTTAGTGAGTGGGACAGTCGCACCGACTCGGATGCCGTTCTTGATAGTTTTTGTGATTTTGATAGCTGGTCGTTGTCGATTCAATCGGATGTTGAATTCCGCGACTTCTTTGAGCAGCTTTTCATAGTGTTCTGGGTGGAAGACGTCGATGACCATTAATACAAAGTCTGCCGTTCGGATAACTTGAAGTACTTCTTTACCGCGTCCAGTACCAGCAGCCGCGCCCTCGATGATACCTGGAACGTCTAGAATCTGCATTTTTGCGCTCTTGTATTCAAGAAGACCAGGGATGCAGGTGAGTGTTGTGAACGCGTACGCCGCAGTCGCTGATTGTGCGTTAGTGAGCGTGTTCAAAAGTGTTGATTTACCGACTGACGGGAAACCCAAGAGAACAACTGTACCGTCTCCTGTTTTTCTGACAGCAAAACCCTCTGGAGCTTTTCCGCCCCCTGCTCGTGCGGTCAACTTTGCCTTAAGCATAGCAATTTTCGCTTTGACTTGAGCAAAATAACCTTGAGAAGACTTATTGTATTTAGTGCCAGACAGTTGTCTCTCTAACTCTTCAATTTCGCGCTTGACAGAATCTCGCGCGTTCAGCTCAGGCTTGCCAGCAGATGTAGTAGGTTTGCTAGCGTTTGCACGAGCTGCATCTTTAAGGGAGATGGGATTGGCCATAGTTATGAAAGAATGAGGGTGCTATTTAAAAGTAACTGTGAAGAACAAGGAAGAAATGTATCTATTTCTTGTATCTATACTTGAACATATTACGCTTACCAGTGTTCTGATAGTCAAGCAACTTAGATTTGCGTAACTTCTTCAGACTCATCGTGACACTACCTATCGAAATCGCTAATTGCTCAGAAATTTCGCGAGAAGTATACCATTTACCCTTATTGGCTTTGAGAAAGTCGTAGACTTCTTGTTGTCCCATATGAACCTCAATTCCTGTTTCTGGGGTACAATAGTATATAAACCTATGCCTTGGCCTGACGAGGGTATATAAACGTTTGCTACCGCAGAAAGGGAGTGACGAGGTACTTGAAGGTAAGATTTCAAGATAAGTGCAAGCGAAAAATGTTGGTCTAAATTACTTGGTCGCTTAGTACGTAATTGCAACAACAATGCCTTTTACATTCCAGAAACGTACATATTCTTCATCAACGTCTGCATTAGCGTCGCCTTTTGTACGAGCATACCAGCCGATTTGATCATGACCTACTTCAACAATTCTGTGTATCAATGTCTTTCCATAGAAATCTGAATGGAATGAGATGATGTCTCCTACTTGCATTTCAGAAGAATCAGACGGCACTTTCTCGATAACGTGTGAGCCTGTTCGTAATGTCGGCTCCATTGAGCCAGTATTAGCTACGACGACCCAAAGAGGATCAGTGACTGAAATGCTTAGAGTGTCGGATGAAAGAAAAATATCCGATTCATCGACTCGCAGAACTGGGTATGGGTAGAGAGGTGGGTTGTTTTGCGAGCCGATGGAATACGGATACGAGCTTGATGATGAAAGCACGATGAGGCTGGCTACCAGGATAAACGCACAAAAAAGTACGAATGCTGAAAGTAAGCCCTCTTTTGCTATCATTTAGTAGTACTAGTTCTCAAAGTATTTAAATCTTTCCAAAAAGATGCTACTTTTGAGTAGTACTATGTAGAAAAGCCTGAAAAAAGCACATACTCTCACGATTGTTCTTTATAAACAGTGTATTGGATGGTTGTCCTGAGACGGCTCATCATACCGGCGGACATGAGATCGGCGACATCTTGTGGCGTGGCAGAGCAGCTCGCAGCGCGATACGTATTTAATGGGATGAGTCTTTTCCCGTAACATGGCTCTGACCTGGAAAAAACAAGCTGATTCTGAAGAATTCTTGACAAACCTATTACATCCAACGGTCAAAAAGTGGTTCTTTCAGACGTTTGAAGCATTCAGTCCTGCGCAATTGCACGGCGTTTCGTTGGTCCATAGCCGACAAAATATGTTATTGTGTGCGCCAACTGGCTCATCAAAGACGCTTACTGCATTTCTCGCAATATTAAACGAATTAGTTGGTCTGGACGATGCCGACATTTTGGAGAATCAAGTATATGCAATCTACATCAGTCCGCTCAAAGCGTTAAACTACGATATTGCGTATAATCTAGAACATCCTCTCAGCGAAATGTCCAAGCTGTCCAAAAAACCGCTGAATATCCGCGTCGCCGCAAGAACTGGCGATACAACTCCGTATGCACGAGCGAAAATGAATGACAAACCTCCGCACATTCTTGTCACAACGCCCGAAAGTCTTGGTCTGTTGTTGGTATCGCCTAAATTCCGAGAACATATCAAAAAAGTTCAATGGGTTATTGTTGACGAAATCCACGCGATAGCTGAAAACAAACGTGGCGTGCATCTTTCGTTGCTTTTAGAGCAGTTACATCTCCTGGGCGCAAACCCAACAAGAATTGGACTTTCTGCAACAGCAGCGCCGCTTGAATCTATTGCGCAATTTCTTGTTGGTACAAAACGCGATTGCACTTTAGTCAACATTGCGCAGTCAAAGACACTCAAACTTGAAGTTCAAACGCCGGTCCCGGATTTTTTTGATACAACACAAAACGAAGTTTGGACACAGTCGCTTGATTTAATCCATAAGCATATCCAATCACACACATCGACGTTGGTCTTCACAAACACGCGCGCTGCAACAGAAAAAATCGTCTATGCGCTCAAGGAAAAGTATCCTTCGCAGTATTATGAAATTAATGAAAATCCTCCATTTGAACGCTCGCAACTCATTGGTGCACACCATGGCTCATTATCTGCAGAACATCGCAGTCTGATGGAGCAGCGTTTACGCGACGGGAAGATGAAGTGTATCGTCTGTTCGACATCTCTAGAGTTGGGCATAGATATCGGTTTTGTCGATTTGGTTATTTTGCTTGGTTCGCCAAAAGCTGTAAGTAGATTATTGCAGCGCGTCGGTCGAAGTGGACACAAATTGCATGCGCAGCCCCACGGAATTCTCATCGCCCAAGATAACGACGATCTTATAGAATGTTTGGCGCTTAGAGAAAACGCAGTGCTTGGAAAAATCGATGAATTACAAATTCCAAACAGTTGTTATGACATACTCAGCCAGTGGATTATCGGCTGCAGTTTGTTTGAACCACATAACACAACCAGCCATCTCTTCGAGATAGCTAGACAAAGTTATTGTTACAAGGATCTGCAATTCGCAGATTTCATGAAATGCATTTCGTACCTAAGCGAAGAATATGAGTCCCTCTCTCGACTACATGCCTATCCCAAGATTCGATTACAAGACGATCTTATCGTACCGCAAAGTAAAACGGTTGCGGAAATATATCGTACGAATGCAGGCACAATTTCCGATTCAGGTGCAATAGCTGTCAAACGCGGCGATGCATATTTGGGTTCCATTGACGAAGATTTCATGGAATTACTAAGGCCTGGCGACGTCTTTGTCCTCGGCGGTGAAACATACAAATTTGTCAGGGCAAATGGCATGACTGTCCAAGTCGTCGATTCACATCATCGCGGGCCGACAGTCCCTCGGTGGAGATCACAAGCGCTTTCGTTGACATATGGGGCTGCAAAAGCAATCGCTGCATTCCGGCAAAATATTCCTACTTCGGGTGACTCAGCAATGCAGCAAGCGAACACGTATATTCGATCGCAAGCCGAATTTCTAAAAGTTCCCAAGACGTCAGAACTACTCGTTGAACAATTCGAGTTCAATCAACAATGGCAAACAGTCATTCACTCAGTCATCGGCAGACGAGCAAATCATGCATTATCTTTGATAGTGGAATATGCTGCTGTGAAGACACATAAATCAGCGATGACTAGTATAGTCACTGATACCGGAATCTGTATTACCAGCTCGATGAAACTTGATATCGAAGCAATTCTAAAGCGCATACCTGCGGACGAATCCCAAAAAATTTTAGCAAATACGCTTGACGGTTCAGAACAGGTAAGGCGACGGTTCCGTCAAAGCGCAGTACGCGGCATGCTCATTCTCAGACGATTTAGAACGCACGTGAAACGCGTCGGACGCCAACAAGTAAGCAGCCAAATGCTTTTTAGCGCAGTACGTTCAATTGACCCCAATTTCATTCTCGTCGCAGAAGCATTGCGTGAAGTGATGCATGATGCAATGGATGTCGACGCAGCAAAAGTAACCCTAAAGAAAATTGCAAATCAGGAGTTATCAATTCTCATCCACGAAGTGAAAATTCCTTCGCCGTTTGCGACAAGCATCGTCCTCGCTCAGCTATCCGATGTGCTCTCTGCAGCAGAAAGCCAAGAGTATATGGTCCAACTCAATAGAATGCGTACTGCATACAAGGAAATGTCGGTTCAAGAAAAGAAAGCGACAAAAGAATTAGTGGGGCCTAATTTCAGCTATCAAGAATACTGGCAAGAGCCAAAACAGAAAACAAAGCCTGTGGAGTCGCTTCAAGATCAAGCAAAGAGAGCCCTAAAAAAAGCAGACGTGGAGCCAGAGTTTGCATTCCAACTCTTACGATTACTCGACGGAGAAACGACTGGCTATCATCCAAAGTTCGTTAAATGGGCAAATCAATTAGTAACAGGTACGACGCCAAAAATATGGAGCGACCAGGTAGTAAAGGAAATCCGAGCACGCCTGTCGCACATAAACAGTTAAAAACTCCTTATCTATCCCCTCCGTATGAAAAATGAATTTCGGATGCTGCAGGCAAAGATGCCATTCTCACGTCGTGCATCTGCAAAAGCGTTTAATCGTCGAAGACAGTATTTAGAAGAGATTCTGCGTGCCGCTCCGTTTGACATCATCGATCACACGGGGGAATATCCGCAATTGCTGTTGACAGGCATTCCGCGAACGAATCACACGTATCAGCACGTGCGAACACTCGGTCTTTTTCCATTGACATCGCATGAATATACCGTTGCAGTACACGATACAACTTGCGTGGGCGAATGTCACAGTTCAATTGGCTACATGCTTGTCTACAAATATCTTGCAAAAAAGAACTATCAACAATTGTCCATTTTCGTTGGACCTGCAGCGCTGGACATAATACGATGACTGTCGCGCCTAAGGCGAATATCATTACTGAAATCCTAATTCCATACAGAAATCTTTATTAATTGGAATCGTCGAGAAATCGATATGAAAAAAGAGTTCTCAAAACCACTTATTGCGATCAACTTCAAATCGTATGAAACAGCTGTCGGCTCAAACGCCATGACTTTGACAAAGAAATTGAATCTCAAAGTGAAGCATGCTGATATTGCAATCTGTGTTTCCAGTCCAGATATAACTGCTTGCGCAAAAATCTGCTCAAATACTTTCGCGCAACATGTCGACGGAAATGATTTTGGTGCGTTCACAGGTTCAATTCATCCAAAAAGTGTCAAAGATGCTGGCGCAGTAGGTACTCTGATCAATCATAGCGAACGCCAATTAACCATTGAACAAATCAAAGCGGCAGTCGACATGTCAAAAAAATATGGTCTGGTTACAATCGTGTGCGCAAATACGCCAAAGAAAGTCGGCGAAGTCGCCAAGTTCAATCCAGATTTCATTGCATATGAGCCTCCTGAATTAATTGGCGGAGATGTCTCGGTGACCACAAAGCCTCTGTCCATCCTCAAAGCAGTGCAAATGCTCAAGAAATCAAAGACGCGATTGCTAGTTGGCGCAGGCGTAAAAACAGGTGAAGACGTTTCTAATGCCTTAAAACTTGGGGCAAAAGGCGTGTTGCTGGCATCTGGTATCACCAAGGCAAAAAATCCAAGAAGTGCGTTACTCGATCTTTTGTCGGGAATTAGCGCACGTTGATAATAAGCGTATCTGCGATATCTTGCCAGTCGCCAGAAACGTCTGAAACTTCTATAGTGAATATATACTGACCTGCAGGCGCGTCTTTATCTGAAGCTACCATTATTGCCTTACTAGTGCGCTGGTTAGGATCCAATTCAACAGTGTTATCCACCATAAGTGCGCGAACCTTGTTCGTGCCAGTCGGTGTAAATGAAGAAATATATCCTGTACCTGTTGAGTCGTATGCTTTGAATGGCACAATGTCGACAGAAACGGTAGCCGCCGCGTCATCGCGATGATATAATATGATGCTATAGAGTTTTGTATCGCCGGATTCAATGACTGCATTATTTCCTGCGATGCAGATTGTTCTTTCCGACGAACAAGATAACGATTTGATACGTGCGTCAAGTTCTTCCTGGGAATCATCGACATACTTCTGACTTGATGTCATTATTTTTTGCACAATGAAAATACCCATAGAAAAAGTGACCATAGCTAAAATGAAAATAACAAGAAAATTGACGGAGAGTTCAATTCCCCGTTTGTTCATCATGCTCACCGGATGATTTCGAATTCTTTAATCATCAAGAAGATGAGTATCGCCAAAGTAATGACGCCTGTGATGACAAAGAAGAGACCTTGCAGTTCGCCGTCAAAGTACGTGGATGTTAGTTTATAGAATCCGAATGCGAGGATACCAAAACCAAGCCAAAGTAATTTATCGATGACTAATTTGAAAATCTCGAATTCTTCGTGTTGAGTGAGTTGTTTTTTGACCATGTTTCCTCTTTTTAACTTGATACCGTCAAAGTGATTTGCTTTGTTTCTTTGATGTTTGTTGGCGTACAAGTTCCTGCCGCTGTAGGGCCTAAGTCGCAGAATGCAATTTCACAGATGTATGAACCAACTGAGAGAGAATCTGCTGCTGTAGTGCCTTTGAACTTGAATTTGACTGAGAATCCGATACCTTGGCTTGGCTGAACTGCCTGCGGTAAAGTCGTTGCGATTGGAAGCTTGTTTACATCAGTTTCAACAGTGCCTGCATCTCCAATACATTTAGTGATTTGTGGAATTGCGTTGTCAAGACTGATATCTTCTGCGTTGTAGAATCCAATGAGTTCTTCAGTGGAATCGCCACGTTTGATGTTGAGTTTTTGAAGCGTGATAGGATCAGATGAAGTCGCCTTCTTTCCAATATCTAATATTGCGTCTGCGTTGTTGAGCTGTCTGTCTGCGATTCCGCCGACTTTGCTTGCAATTGTTAGACCAAGTCCTAACATGACGAATGCGAGAACAACTACGACGATAGCGTTCATAGAAAGACTAATTGAACCAATTTTTCTCATACACATACCTCTTTTGACCTGTTTTTTGGAATTCATCTTTATAAATCTTTGGAAGTTTTTCGAGCAGAACCGGATAATCAAAAAAAATCTGGCAACAAAACATTTAAATATAGCCTTAAAATAATGACAACTGTTCTCAATAAAACCAATTTGTGGGGGAAACACTGTGACAGAACAACTCAAAACTGGAACAACAACACTAGGAAT
This sequence comes from Acidobacteriota bacterium, assembly GCA_035299465.1. Lineage (GTDB taxonomy): Archaea > Nanobdellota > Nanobdellia > Woesearchaeales > DATGWN01 > DATGWN01. The sequence goes on from DATGWN010000036.1 coordinate 10,043, forward strand.
CTTATGTAAAGACGGCGTAGTCATCGCTGCAGATCGCCGAATGACGGCAGGTAATCTTATCTCCTTAAAAGAAGGTATCGAGAAGGTCATACCAATTAATAATCAAGCAGTCTTGACAATCGCAGGCGGCGTAGCAGACGCAGTCTTATTCATCAAATTGATCAAAGCCGAAACGAGATTGAATAAACTCAGACTCGGCCGCGAAAACACGCCACGAGAAATGGCAAGTTTGATCGGAAACATTGTGTACAACAACATCAGAAGCCAAGGCAGTGTCACACACTTCCTTCTTGCAGCAAAAGGCAAGGACGGCTTCGAGCTCTTCGACATCTTCCCAGACGGAACAGTCACGAAGATTCCACGATTCATCTCAACAGGTTCAGGTAGTTACTTTGCAGAGGGTGTTTTAGAAACGCTCTACAAAAAGGATACTGCTGTCGCTGAGGCGTTGGATATAGCAAAAAAAGCGCTCCATGCATCAATGACTAAGGACACGGCGACAGGTAACGGCGTGGATATCTATAAGTTGACGAAGAACGGTGTAGAAAAAGTAGAGACAATAACGCTTTCCGCATCAATTCTTTCTCAATAAATTTTTTCATACTTTTTAACAAACAACAGGATTAAAATGACAGACATAATTAAGGAAATTCTCAAAGAATTACCAAAAGACATCATCAGCTTCGCCGTCTTCGAAGGCGCGAACATCGTACTCTATACAAAGAAAAAAGAGTTCTTCTTAGAGAATCAGCAAGACATCAAAGCGATTGTTGACAAATTCAAAAAGAGAATCGAACTTCGACCAGATCCATCCATTTGCATGCCGCAGGAAAAAGCAGAAAAGAAAATCCGCGACATCATGCCAGAAGATGCTGAATTGGGCAATATCATATTCGACCCACAACGCAGCTGTGTCATCATCGAATCAGAAAAACCCGGTCAATTAATCGGTAAACAAGGTTCCGTTCTGAATGAAATCCGGGAAAAAACAACATGGGTTCCATCTGTTCGACGAACGCCAATGATTCGTTCTCAAATTATTGAAGATATCAGATCCGTATTATATGCAAATTCCGACGAGCGTCGACAATTCTTGAACAGAACTGGCGAACGTATCTATAACGGTTGGATCCGTTCCAAAAAGCAAGTTGGTTGGATCAGACTCAGTTACCTAGGATCCGGACGACAAGTCGGACGATCATGCATCCTTTTACAGACAGATGAATCACGTGTTCTATTAGATTGTGGCATTGACCCTGGTATTGACCACGGTCCAGATGCCTATCCGATGCTCGAAGCACCGGAATTCAAAATCGAAGACCTTGACGCAGTCATTGTAAGTCACGCGCACCTAGACCACGTTGGTTTTCTTCCATATTTGTTTAAGTTCGGATTCCGCGGACCAGTTTATTGCACAGAACCGACGCGAGACGTCATGGCACTCTCGCTTATTGACTTTGTAAAAATAATGAACTCGGAAAACGAGAAGCCGCTCTATGGCATGGACGAAATCCGAGAAATGGTCAAGCACACAGTCACTCTAGACTATGATGAAGTAACTGACGTCACACCAGACGTGCGAATTACGTTTCACAACGCCGGTCACATCATCGGCTCATCGGTTGTTCACATCCACATCGGAAACGGTATGCACAATTTAGTCTACTCAGCGGACATTAAGTACGGGAAAACACGCCTACTCGATCCTGCCGTCAACAAATTCACACGATGCGAAACGCTCATGATTGAAGCGACTTACGGTGGAAAAGCCAACATGCTCCCAAGCCGTGAAGAAGCTGAAGAAGAGTTCGCAAAGATGATCATGCATACGATTATGGAAAAGAAAGGAAAAGTCCTCATTCCAGTTTTAGGTGTCGGTCGTGCGCAGGAAATAATGCTTATCCTAGAAATGTTAGTGCGTGAAGGAAAACTTACTGAAATTCCCGTATACATCGACGGTATGGTTTGGGACATGACAGCCATCCACACTGCATATCCGGAATTCCTCAACGCCGACGTCCGAAAACAAATCTTCCAAAAAGATAACAATCCATTCATGCACCAGATGTTCAAGAGAGTCGGTTCAAGTAAAGAACGAATCGATCTTGTCGAGAACCAAGGTCCCTGTGTCATCCTCGCAACATCAGGTATGTTGGTCGGTGGCGCATCCGTTGAGTATTTCAGACATCTTGCTGAAGATCCAAAGCACTCGATTATCTTCGTATCATATCAAGGGGAAGGTTCTCTTGGTCGACGAGTTCAGCGCGGCGAAAGAAGTCTGATGGTTTCAGTCAATGGCCGACGACCAGAACAGATTGAAGTCAAGATGGAAATCTTCACAATTGACGCATTCACAGGTCACTCTGATAGAAATGAATTGATGAATTATGTCAAGCGATGTTCTCCATCGCCAAGAAAGATTCTCACAAACCACGGCGAAGCATCACGTTGCCTTGATTTGGCTGCATCTTTGCACAGACAGTTCGGTGTAGAGACGATCTCTCCAAAGAACTTGGATGCAATCAGAATAAGATAAGTGGATATGACAACACAAATCTATTTCATTCGTCACGGTCAGAATTTCACAAACCGTGCGGGTGCAACCGAGTTCATCGACACTGAGTTTTCTTCTTTGACGCCAAAAGGAATAGAACAAGCCAAATCGCTGGCAAAAGAATTGTCCAAAATCCAGTTTGATGTCATCTTCGTCAGCTCTCTCAAACGTGCGCGAGAAACTGCGTCGCCGATTTTCGAATTCCAAAAAGCCGAGATACATTACTCAGAACTCTTTCGCGAAGCGTTCATGGGTCCGTATTCTAAGAAATCTGAAGCCGACTATATGGAAATTGATTTTCAGAACGCTCCCATAGAAATTGAGAATTTTGAACTTCTCTGTTTACGTGCAGAATACATACTCAAGCGCCTTCACAATCAGTGGCGCAATAAGAAAATTCTCATCGTCGGTCATTCGGGACTCAACAAAGCGCTTATCGCATCTGCAAAAGGCTCAAACGTATACGATGACACAGTGCACCAAAAACATTGCTGCATCAATCTCATCACAATTGATGACGATGGGACACGAACCGTAGAATTTGTTAACAAACACCAATATTAGTCAGTCAAAATTTCTAAACCAAGTGATTGAGCCGTCTGAGAAATCAACGCCATGATAACTTGTCTTGTCTTCGTCCCATGAATGTCCGATATTTATCAACGTCGTTCGCGGAGTTTTCTGATATGCATTTGCGTGCGAATGTCCGCAAAAAAAGACAAACGGCTGATGCTTATCCACAATTCGTTGGATATGCGAAGTGCCGGCCCAAGTATTGTATTTTTGTTGTGCCGTATTTTGTTCACGTCCGATTAAGGCGATACTTGGAACTGTGTGGGTGACCAAAGCGTCGGCGCCGCGTGCATTTAGTCTATGTGATAATTCATCTAACATAAAAGTCGAAAAAGAAGCATTCGTTTTTAGTCCCAGGTTGATGTACCCTTTGTCACGGCAATCGATAACCGCGCCATTGAACTCAGGCGCAAGAGATCCGTCGTAGTGCGCATACGAGCCTGCAAAACGCACACCTTCAACGGTCAAATTCCTGTCTTCTAAATAATGCAGATCATTTCTTCTCGCAAAGTGCAGATATCCTTCTGTCAAAAGTTGATGTGCAGGAATGCCGAATTGTCGACCCCAAAGTTCGTGATTGCCTACGATGAATGCAATCTTTCCCTTGTATGTCTGTCGAATCTTTGCAAGTAGCGCAAGATGATGACTAAATCCTGGTTCAAAATACGCCGAATCTCCGCACAGTGTGAGCAAATCTGGCTTGTATGCATGTAAATCGTGGCAAAGCCGGGAAACTTGTTGCGTAAGAAGTTCGCGTTTGTGTGCTTTAGGATGTGCCTTGTGGTAATGTAAGTCTGCCACGAAAAATGCTTTCATGTGCTTTGCTGAAGAATATAACAATAAATACTTTTGTTCCAAGCCTGTTCAGCAGTTACCTTTATAAACCATTCATCGTTTCTGCTTTTTAGATTATGTTTTTACATACTCTCGTTGTGGCAACGGCCACTGCTCGGTGTGCATATACAAACCTGACACTGCATCCGACAAAATACACAAAAGGTAATACAACAAATGGCAACAAATGATACACTAAACTGGAAGAAAAAGAAATGGGTCGCAATCCACGCACCAGCACAATATGAAAATACATACTTGGGCGAAACACTAGTTATGGAAAACAAATTAGTTCTCAACAAACCAATCACAGTCAACGTTATGCACTTGACAAAGAACGTCAAAAAGCAGAACCTCAATCTCACATTCAAGGTCACAGATATCGTCGAAGGAAAAGCTACGACAAAAGCAGTTGCGTTTGAAATGCAGCCTGCTTCAATCAAGCGACTCGTTCGAGGCGGTCGAGACCGAGTAGACGAATCATTTATCGTCAAGTCAAAAGACGCTCAATATGCAAGAGTAAAACCACTCTTCATCACAAAAAATCACCAACCTTCAACTGTAAAGACAAAACTTCGCCGATTGACAATCTCGATCGTAAGAAAGTATGTCGCAGAAGTTGCATTCGAAGACTTCATGAAAGACGTCGTCGACGGCAAAGTCCAGAAGATCGTCCGTGATAAGCTAGTCAAAATTACACCACTTCGAAACTGCGAAATCCGCGTTGTCGAATTGATTGAAAACTTCACAGCCCTCAAGGCAAGAAAACTCGAAAAGCGAGCAGCAAAAGAACAAATCAATGAAGAAGATTTGAAGGCTGACGACGCAGAAGAGTTTGTCGAAGAAGAAGCGAAGGAAGAAAAGACTGAAGAATCCGACGCAAAAGACGAAGAATAAATCTTCTTTTTTCTTATTTTTTAGTTTCTAAATTGCGAATAGTACAAAACACAGTATGAGAAATACGCCTTCTATCCAAAATGTCCACGACTTAACGTAAATCGTCCAGAAAAAAGTCCAATAGTAGCTGAGAACATTTTGGTTGTTGATATGCTCTGGTGGGAGACGGTGAATACAATATAATTTTCTTTTTGGCCACAACCAAGGTATACCGTATTCGATAGAGTCTCCTAACAGATGACTAAATACACCCACGGCTACTGCAAGTAAATAATCTGCTCGTATAAAGAACGAAGAAATAACGAAAACTGTAATCCAGAATAATGGCACGTGTGGTAACAAGTAATGATGACTGTCATTTGCCTTAAGCCGCACAGATTTGTTTCGCAAAAAATAGTAAATGAAATCGAGATCGGGAATAAGGGATGCTACCATAACGATATAATATGTAATCTGTGATGAGTCTAGCCCAAAAATGTGTAGAAGCAATACGTAGATGCACAAACCAAATGAGATATGACCGTACCAAAGCATGCTTATTATTTTCAATACTCGAGATAAAAAACTTTCTATCAGGCATATTTTTATAAAGTGGATGAGCCACGGATACAGAATGGCTGACGAATCCGGTTGGGCAAAATTTTGGAAATTTCTATGGGAAGATAATAGTCCGTGGAGTTGGCTTGTCAACATCATTCTCGCCTTCGTACTCATTAAATTCATAGTCTATCCCGGTATTGGCGTACTTCTTGGCACACAATTGCCGGTCGTCGCCGTCGTATCCGGTTCGATGGAACACGCAGCTGCCGGTGTTTGTCTTGCGAAAGACGATTCAGGCATTTGCGTCAGAAAATCGACAGAAGACTTTGAACGATGCGGCATCACTTTTTACAAACATCAGTCGTCGCGATTCGATGATTACTGGGGCCATTGTGGAAAATATTATGTGGACGTATTCAATATTTCAAAAGCGCAATTTCAGCAGTTCCCATTCCCAAACGGCTTTAACACAGGCGATGTAATGCTCGTCTATGGCAAACCTATTAATTACGTAAGAACCGGCGATGTTATTATTTTCAAGGACGTTTACTTTGGAAACAAATACATCATTCACCGCGTTGTCAACACAAGTACGCAAGTCAAATCGATGCAGGATATTACTACGAAAGGAGATCATAACGGTCTTGCAGATCCGGCAAAGACATCAGGCGCAACCTATTACGGCGTCGCAGTTCTTCGAATACCATTCATCGGGTACATTAAACTCTTCGCACAGCAAGCAATGGTTGCGACATTGCAATTTTTATCAAATCTCTTCTACCAATAGCTTTTTATAGGTGTGCATAGCAAGCCCAATCGAACATGAAATTTTGCACAAAGTGTGGCTCATTGATGTTGCCACGAAAAGACGGTAAGAATACCATTATGGCTTGTACGAATTGCAAGTACACAAACAAGCAAGTGACAGATGTCAAGATCTCAGAAGATTTGTCCAAGAAAGGCAGTATCTCAATTGTTGACGAAGCGTCCGCTGACTCCACACTTCCTACGACAAAAGTAGACTGTGAAAAATGTGGTCATAAAGAAGCATATTATTGGCTAGTTCAGACAAGAGCTAGCGACGAGCCGGCGACTAAATTCATGAAATGCGTCAAGTGCAAACACACGTGGCGAGACTACGAATAGGTACAAAAATAGGTACTAACGCGTACGAATCAGTATCTGCACATCGCAACAATTGTTTTACTTTTAAAAAGCATAGTTTAGTCATCGTCGTGCCCTGTAGAAAAGTATATAAATACGAAAAGAGGGCGATTTAAATATTGGAGAGGGTAGGATGAAGAGAGTACTATTAGTAGCAATTATTTCTTTGCTGGTCATGGCATCAGCTTATGCAGAAAGTTTCACAGTTGTCGGCGAACAGGTTAAAGGAGAAATATTTCCCGGTGAAACAGCAGAATTCTCTCTTACAGTCTCAAATCTAGGCGCTGAAAGCGACAGATTGACGTTGTACTCAACAGACCCGCAATGGCGAGTCTACTTTGAAGGCAGCATCATTCGATTAGGTCCTAAAGAATCCAAAACAATATCCGTTCTCCTCGACCCATCATCATCCGTACAAGTTGGTAAAGTGCACTCCATTCCGCTTGTATTACGATCGCTCACAGATGACGAATCAGTCTCTGTAAAAGTAAGCGTCCTTCTCGCATCTCAATCACAAAAGACATATGCACCGTCGGTATTTATCGATGCGGTAGTTAATGAAAACAATCAAATCGACCCGACAGTACCAATTGATGTAACGTTGCGACTCATCAATAAGAATCCTCTGGACATCAATTCATTGGTTGTCACACTTACAAGCCCGCTCTTCAACGAAGAGTTCTCCACGCAGCTTGCACCAAACGACCAAGTTACAAAGATCTTGTCATACAAAATCAATCCTCAGACTCCGCCACAAAAAGCCTATGTTGACATCGCATTGAAAGCGAATAATATCAGTCTTGGCTCAATGAAGCGCGTCCAGCTCGAAGTCATCCCTGCTTTGCCAGGCTTTGAACGAGAAGTAGTTACTGAAGAAAAAGAATGGCTCAAAGAAGTCTACGTAGTCAAACTTTTCAACAACGGTAACGTTGAAGCGACTGAAAAAGTGCAACTTGAATCATCATTCTTGCAACGATTGTTCACACAATCTGACATCGAACCGACATATCAGAAAATCGATGGCGAATATTATTCAGTGTTTGACGTCACGTTAGCGCCAGGTACTGGACTACAACTCTCAGTTGTCAAGAATTATCAACCGTTCGCAATTACAACGGCAATTTTGTTGGTAGTTGTATTGGTCTGTGTAACGCTCTACTACTTGTTACGAAGCGCAGTCGTCATCAGAAAGGAAGTCCGCGTCATCGAACAACAAGAAGAAGGCGTTTCAAAGATGAAAGTCCTCTTGCACGTCAAGAACAGAACAGGCAAATTGCTTGAGAACGTCAAAGTCATTGAAAGAACACCAAATATCACTGAAGTCGATAAACAATTCGCGGTCGGCACACTCAAACCGACGAAGATTGTTGCACACGGCTCCAAGGGAACATTGGTACGATGGGACTTTGCGACGCTTGAACCATACGAAGAGCGCATCATCACATACATAATCAATTCCAAACTATCAATACTCGGCGACATCGGATTGCCTGCCTCAATCGTGAAATACGACACGTACGGTCAGACAAGAACGGTTACACAGCCAGGCGCTGCCGACGATGAATTCGACAGTTAAAGAATAAAATTTCTTTTTATTTTCTCTTTATTTTTATTGAATATGTCTCTCTCTTGATATTCAGCCACTGAAGTCGCGTCGATCCAATCAAGCTCACCCTCAGGTCGCAACGTGTAGAATGTTGTCGGATTAAGCGATCCCATGACAGGTGATTTGATGTTACCGTGCCTGTTATCGAGGATATATGTGCCGATTGGAAGATTGTGAATACGTGTCTGCTCGTACGTTGGGTCAAGCCATAGACGCAGAAATGAATCATTTTGTTCCAAGTAATAAGATCCCATCATGAACGCGTGATTTTCCTCTATCGAGTGCATAAAAGAGTTCTCCTCACTGGGCGACTCGTAGACCGCCATTGCGACATGTCCCAATCCTCGTCGTACATTTGCCTGCAATAATTGCATACACGACCATCCGCAGTAATAATGAGGATATCGCGCAAATGTGCGTTTACCAAAAGCGTGTACGGCGCGAGCAAGAATGTATTGTGACAGAATTTCGTCACTGAGTGCATCAGAGTTGACCTGTAGTGATGACGGCGCGCTCACACATGTCGGTGCGAGGGCAGAAAAAACCTTCACGTAATGCTTTGCAAGTGCGTCTACGGGATCCGACTCAATTGTGGGAAAATATGCAGATAGGATTTTTTGCTCCGCTTGCAGTGGTTCGCCAAGTCTGCAAAACCCATTATTTGTGAGAAAACGTTCGATATCAGATGTGTCTATGAACGATTCCTTCGCCACAATAGGCAGTCGCGGCAATGCACGAACAATTTCGTCCAGCATTTTTTCACTTCCGTGCATACTGAGAAAGAACATTCAAGAGAGATTCTCGTACGAATCTTTCAGTATACGCACGCGTGTATGGCGATACGCTTCGCCCGTGAAGATCGTTAACAGGTACGAGCGGGAACAAAGGATTGGCGATTTGCTTCGCGCTTGAAACATACAATTCCTTGTCTGCAAACGGATACGAAGTCGACGGCATCACTTGCAATAATTGAGTCAAACGAGAGGACATCTTATCTTTTTCTTGTGTCGTAAGCGTTGTTGACTCGACGAGTCCGCTACTCTGCAATCTTGATTTGCAGTATCGGGTTATTCCAACGCCTTGCTGTTGCGCGATAACATCAAGATTCTTTTTGCAATATTCGTGGAACCCTTCTAAAGATCGTAAAAATTGGCGCATGGACATTTCTTCATGATAACCCATATCGCTGTGCGCACGACTACGTATTTGAGCGAGCTCGTGTTGCGTTGTTCTATGCAAGAGCCATTGATACGCACCAATTACTTTTGGGTTGAAGACAATCACCTCTGCATCGACGACAATGTCGCCTGCATTAAGCTGACGTGCAACATATCGATGCGGTTGCGCAAATTTCAGTGACTCGTGGCGCTCCTCGACTGAATCAAAGGCAGGATACAATGTTAATTGTTCTCGTCCGTGTCGAAATTCCATGATTTCTTTTTTTCTGTGTGGGCAATGAAAGCGTGACCAACTCATAAAATGGGGATTTCTCTGTGAAATATAAAGACGACGATAGAGGTGCGTAGATATACGTGCGTGTGTGACGGAGGCTGTAGGTGTTGATCTACAATCGCAGATACGATCGCAGATATATTCTAAGATAAATTCGATGATATTCTATGATATAATAGGTAACATATACGAGTGATAACCAAAGATTTATATATGAACATTTTGTCGCATAGAAGGTAGCCCCCCTTAGCTCAACGGTTAGAGCGTTCGGCTGTAAGTTTAATTACTAATCCGCGACCATATGCAGTAATGCAAGGAATGACACGGATGCCAGTCGAAGCAGTTCCCGAAAGGTTCCCGGTTCAAATCCGGGAGGGGGGATTTTCTAAATAATATATTTTCTAAATAGTTTCTTTGAGTACCTCTTCAAATTTGCCGACGAGAATCTACAATTGATTTGGCCTTGTAAATTTTTTAGCAAGAAGTAGTATGAAAGTTATTCAAGAATAATGAAATTCTACTGAACTAAGTCGTCCAAACCTTTGAACATAGTTCGATATTGTGGCGGAATCTGCTCGTGAACTACACGACCATATGTAGCTCGGAATTTATTTTTCACGCTTCGAACGTCTATATTTGTGCCGGATAAAACGCCATATTCGTGTCCTGTCTTTATTGGAATCATATAGTGGGCGTTGAAAGTGGGCTTTGCATTTATGTCGTGATCAGACAAATGTGACGCTGGATGATCATATTGGAATAATATGGGGTGCTTTGAAGTGTCAAGCATTCCTGCGGGGAATTCGAGCTCAAACCATGGTCGTGATAGTTGATCCAATAGTCTAGAGTAGCCAAGAATTCCTTTGAGAATTGTACTGCCGCGAGTCGTTTCAATCATTGGATGAAAATTTTGTACATAATTTCGTCTAGTTGGAGCTACAGTTTGTGGTTTTGCGTGAGGCGATTGTGCCTGGGGCATTGAGGATGAATGTGATGATGGTGAGGATAAAGTAGATGAGATTGATGAGTGCTCTGTTGCTATACCTTCCGTAGTTGTCATACCCTTAATGGAGGATCCTATCTATATAAATGTTTCGCCACTAAAGAGTGATGACGGAAAAGCAAAGATTTTGGCATCCAAAAATGCCGTTTTTCACATTAAAAAAGCAATCTTTATAAAGGGGGCTCTTTTTTCAGTAGTGTGCGCATAATTCCGTCGAGGAAAGCCAGAACTGAGCTATAGCCAGATTTTTTTGCCCAAGTAGTGTAGTGGTCTAGCATAGAACCCTGTCACGGTTCTGACCCGGGTTCAAATCCCGGCTTGGGCGTAGGGGCCGCTAGCTCAGCCTGGTCTAGAGCACTTGACTTTTAATCAAGGGGTCGCGAGTTCAAATCTCGCGCGGCTCATTCCCTCGACGGAAATAAGGCACGGGTGACTTGCATGACTTTCGACGTAAAACAGCACGTGTTGGTTCCAGAACACGTAAAACTTTCTCAAAAAGAAAAAGATGAATTGTACAAAAAGCACAATATCACTTTTGTAGCACTGCCTAAGATCCGACTAAAGGATGCTGCACTTGCCACGCTTGATGTGAAAGAAGGCGATGTCATCAAGATCATCAGAAAAAGTTTGACTGCCGGAACAGCAGTATTCTACCGAGGTGTCGTAAATGAATAAACCAGTTGATATGGGTAGCCAACTACTCACAACATACTTTACGGAAGTTTCTCCGCTTAATTCAAACATCAACTCTTTCAACGACTTCATCGAACGACGACTCGCAGAAATAATCAAGCAGAACTCAACGATTGAACCGACGATCATTCCGTCAAACATTGACAAGTTCGTCATCAAGCTCGACAAGATCTGGGTAGGAAAACCAGAAATCACAGAAGCAGACGGTTCCAAACGAGACCTCTATCCATTAGAAGCGCGATTGCGAAACCTCAGCTACTCAGCTCCAATCTTCTTGGAAGTAAGTGTCCATATCAACGACATCCAACGAGAATCTTTCACGACGCAGATCGGTAACATGCCAATCATGCTCAAGTCAAAATTCTGCCACCTTTCAAAACTCAATCGCGACCAACTCATCGCACACGGCGAAGACGGCGACGATCCAGGTGGATACTTCATCATCAACGGTACTGAAAAAGTCCTCATCCACATCGAAGACTTGTCACCAAACAAGTTCATGATCGAAACGAAGACAATCGGTCCATCAAAGTTGAACGGTAGAATCTTCTCAGAGTACGCATCATACAAGATTCCTCACACATTGGAAAAACTTTCCGACGGAATCACGTATCTCAGCTTCACTCGAATGAAGAGAGTTCCTCTTTTCCTCGTCATTAAATCACTAGGCATGACTAAGGATGAAGACATTGTCAAAGCAATCGACAGTGAAAAGATCCAAGATGAAATTTTCGTAAACCTCTACGACTTCGTATCCTTGAAGAAGGATGAAGACGCACAAGATGCACTTGCGAAGAGAGCAGGAATCACGCAGACTAAGGACATCAGACTTGAAAGAGTTGCTGACCTACTTGACAGATTCCTCCTTCCTCACCTAGGCATCGATAAAAACGCAAGAACTCTCAAAGCAAAGAACCTTGCTAAATACTTCAAGCAGTTTGCACTTGTCAGCGCAGGATACACTCCCGAAGACGACAAGGACCACTACATGAACAAGAGAATCAAGATGGCCGGAGACCTTCTCGCAGACCTCTTTGAGACAAACTTGAGAGTCCTCATCGACGACTTGATCTACAACTTCCAGCGAATCGTAAAGCGCGGTAAGTTCCCAAGCATCAAAGTTATCATCAGAGACAAGCTTTTGACGAGCAGAATCTACAGCGCTATGGCAACAGGATCATGGGTCGGCGGTAGAAAAGGTATCAGCCAGCGTATGCAACGATGGAACTACCTTGAGACAATCTCTCACTTGCAGCGTGTCGTCTCACCATTGTCAGTTACTCAGGAAAATTTCGAAGCACGTGCATTGCACCCGACTCACCTCGGACGATTATGCCCAGTCGAAACTCCAGAAGGTACGAACATTGGTTTGAGAAAGAACCTTGCGCTCCTCTCAGAAGTATCATTGGATGCTGAAGAAAAAGAAGTTTACAAAGCCCTAGAACACGCTGGTCTAAAGCGAGCATAGGTACGAGGCACTCACTATGGCAGAAGTATTCCTAAATGGTAAATATGTCGGCGACGTTTCGAATCCACAAGAATTCCGAAACGAACTTCTAGACGACAGAAGAAAAAGTAAATTAAATTCAAACGTTAACGTTTTTTTCGATAAGAGAATCAATGCAGTATTCGTAGAATCTGCAAAAGGCCGACTCCGACGACCATTGATTGTAGTCAAAGGCGGACAGCCACTCGTGACTGACAAGCATTTGCAAATGCTTCAGAAAGGCGAACTTCACTGGGTTGACCTCATCAAACAAGGTCTCGTCGAGTATCTTGACGCAGCAGAAGAAGAAAACGCACTAGTTGCATTCACACAAGACCAAATCACGAACGAACACACGCACCTTGAAGTTGCTCCAATCGCAATTCTCGGATTATGTGGCAGTTACGTTCCGTTTGCAAACCACTCACCAGGTGCGCGTATTTCAATGGGTGCAAAAAACCAGAAGCAAGCACTCGGTTTGTACGTCGCAAACTACCTGACACGATTTGACACTGACGTCAACGTCTTGGCAACTCCGCAGACTCCAATCGTACGATCAATCATGCACGGCGTTTCTCACTTCGACAAACACCCTGCAGGACAGAACTACACGGTTGCAGTCATGTCATACCAAGGTTTCAACCTAGAAGACGCGATTGTCATGAACAAAGGCTCAATCGAGCGTGGCCTAGGAAGATCATTTTACTACAACCCATCATCTGTAAGCGAACTGCGATACAGCGGTGGTTTGATGGACCAAATCTGTGTCCCAGACAAAGATGTCCGAGGATACAGAATTGAACGAGACTATCGATTCCTAGAAGAAGATGGTATCGTCTCAGTCGAATCAGAAGTCGGTGAAAGCGACGTCATCATCGGACGAACATCGCCTCCACGATTCTTGTCCAGCGGCGACGAGTACAACCTCGCGGCAAATCAACACCGAGAAAGTTCACTTTCAATCAAACCTCAAGAGGGCGGTCGAGTCGACTTCGTTCTCGTCACAGAAAACGAAGAAGGTAACAAACTCGTACAAGTACGAATGAGACAACTCAGAATCCCAGAAGTAGGTGACAAGTTCACTTCACGACACGGACAAAAAGGTATCATCGGACTTATCGTACCACACCAAGACATGCCATTCTCGGCAAGCGGTGTCGTTCCAGACCTTCTGTTCTCACCAAACGGTATCCCATCACGTATGACGATGTCACACGTCTTGGAACTTGTCGGTGGTAAAGCAGGAGCACTTACAGGACGATTCATTGACGGAACAACTTTTAATTCCGAAAAAGAAGATGATCTGCGAAGCGAACTTGCAAACTTCGGTTTCAGAGACGACGGAACAGAAACATTCTACAACGGTATCACAGGCGAGCGATACGCAGCGCGAATCTTCGTCGGTAATATGTACTATATGAAGCTCAAGCACATGGTCAGTAAGAGACTCCAATCACGTGCACGCGGTCCAATCCAGCTCTTGACACGACAACCAACAGAAGGTCGTGCAAAAGAAGGTGGTCTACGACTTGGTGAGATGGAAAAAGATACTCTTGTCGCGCACGGCGCGTCAATGCTCCTCAAAGAGCGATTTGACTCAGACAAAGTTGTCGTTCCAGTCTCTGAAATGTGCGGCATCATCGCAACGGATGAAGAACTCAAGAAGAAATCCTATTCGATGTGCCCAGAAGCGGCAGAAGCAGATTCAACGTCAAATATCGAGGTATCATACGCATTCAAACTGCTCCTCGATGAACTCAAGAGCATGGGTATCTATCCAAGACTGCACTTGAAGAATAAGTACTAGGTGGAAAAAGATGGAAGTCACAAACTACGTTTACAAAAAAGTCGAAAGCATTTCTTTCGGCCTCCTTTCACCAAAGACGATCAAACAGATGTCATTCGTCAAGGTAGTCACGCCAGAATTGTATGACCGAGAAGGTTATCCAGTTGACGGTGGTCTTATGGATTTGCGAATGGGTGTCATTGACCCAGGTCTAAAATGTAAGACATGTAACCTCAAGCTCAAAGAATGCCCAGGTCACTTTGGCTATATTGAACTTGCACGACCAGTCGTTCATATCAAGTTCGTTCCAGTCATCCTCAACTTGTTGCGATGCACATGTAAGGATTGCGGTCGAATCTTGTCATCAACTGACAAAGTCACAACGATGCTTGACGGTATCGACAGCGACGAAGAAGACGGAAGTCTAGATTCCCGACGAGGAAAACTCAAGGAAATCATCGCATCAAACAAGTCCGTCCAAAAGTGCCCACACTGTAAGGCAAAACAATTGCCAATCGCGCTTGAAAAACCATCGACGTTCATGGAAGACGACAGACGACTTACGCCAATCGAAGTGCGAAGCCGACTTGAAAAAATCCCAGACGGAGATCTAAAATTATTTGGTATCAATCCTAAAGCAGCTCGACCAGAATGGATGATCATCACAATCATGGCGATCCCGCCAGTAACGATGAGACCATCCATCACGCTTGAAACTGGTGAACGTTCAGAAGACGACCTCACACACAAGCTTGGTGACATTGTCAGAATCAACCAGCGATTGTTCGAAAACATTAACGCTGGTGCGCCAGAGATCATCATCGAAGACCTTTGGGACTTGTTGCAATACCACATCACGACATTCTTTGACAACGAAGTTGCAC
>DATGWN010000037.1:0-3608 GCA_035299465.1 Acidobacteriota bacterium
CAGCATGGTGCAACGACAGATTTTGGACGAATCTGATGTATTGCGCGACTTGCCTCTCACTCGCAAAGTCTTTGCGGATTACGATAGACGATTTGATCGACGAGTATATCACACTGTGCGAGGGATATCAGACATTGCAGCTACTGTGGACAAATCTTTAGATGACCTTACTGATTCTCACAACGAGTTTCTCTCATTCATCGCTGGTGAACGGCAAGCGTATGCTGAGCATATGACGTCGTATTTGCATGCATGCGCATTTGCAGCACAATCTCTTGAAGATGTGATGAAACCCGGCGTGTCCATTGAAGAAACGCACCGAGATCTTGGAAAAGTCCTTGTGCAAACGTTCGAGGATAAGCAATCGGTTGAGGATTGGTTCTCGCTTCACGACTTAGTGACACGTTATCCACTTTCTCTTTTTGCGGATATCCAACGAGCACAAAAAAAAGGAATTTTATCTATTAAGCTATCTGAACTTGAATCGATCTACAATCCAGATTATCTCATGTTAGTCGACCACGAAAAAGATGTTGCGAGAAGATTGTTTATTTCGAATCTTTTTGGGGTTCCACGGGATCTTTCTTCGAACTAGCTTTCTTTCGTTTTGGTTTACTGTTTTCTGCAACGAAATTTTCAAAGCGCATTTTTGCGAATGGAATCGGATTTCGCACTCGGATTTCCTGTGGCGTTGGTTCTTTTCCAGTGATGTCACGATAGACTCCGCTTTCATAGTTTGGCGGCGGGATTTTCTCTTTTGACTGGAGGAAATAGCGTAATTGACCTTTGAAATAAGTGTCACGCAGCGGTTCGGCGTGTTTTTGGTTCCACTCGTTCATGAGGACGTTGATTTCGTCGTTGTTGTATCCGACGCACCGTAAGAAATTCAAGAGGATAAACATTGCGCGTTTCTTGCCGTCTCCCAATGGTTCGAACATCGCGACGATTGAGGGCGGGAAAAACTCTGCAGGGATCTTTACCGTTATGTCTTCGTACTTTTGGACTAGTTCTTTCTTTCGCTGGTCTTCGATGAATTGGACGAATTCGGATTGGTGCTTTTTCTTTGAAACGTAATCGTATGCTTGGATGAGTAGTTCTGAGGCTTCGCCAGGGATGATTTTCTCTCGATCCAGGAATTTGAATTTTGAGAAGACTGCGTTTTCAATTGACGCGATACGTTTGTCGAACATTAATACTTTGAATGGATTTATTGGAAGCGATACGAGTCCGCTTTTTTCGTTTACTGAGTAGACTTGGCGATAGAGGTGACGCGATGATATGAGAATGGTATCTATGCCGACAAGCAGATATGCGTCAAAGAGCGGCTGTTCGGTAAGCTGCAATGTCTTTAGCACGGCGTCTGTGGCTACTTTGTCCAAGCCACATGTTGTTGCCATAATCGTAACGAGTTTCTGAGCAGATTCTCCTTGATTTCTCTCTTGCTCGTACTTATACAGGCCTTGCGCGACATTTTTCCATGTGATGGATTTGAGATATTCTGCAATTGCGCGCGGGGCTATTGGGAAAAGTGTCCGTGTTTCCTTGCCGTTGATCATATTCGGAAAGGATTCGAATGGAACTGCGATGTGAAATCCGTGGTTGCCTGAGAATTTACAGCTGATTGATGAGATTCCTAAATATGACAGTGCACGGATGATACAGTCTGCGGCGATTTTAGAATAGTCTAGGGATTTACAGTCGATGTCGAGTATAAGATCCCAACCAATTCGCATGCGTTCGATGTCTTGCTTTTGGGCGTCGACATTGATTGCAGATGGGTTTGACCATAATTCTTCGGATGCGTGAAAGGATGTTATTCCGCGCTTTACCTGTTCGATAACGTCTTGTGGGTACTCGATGATGTCTGGGCGACGGGCATATCCGACTCCGCCAAAGGATCCAACCACTTCTTTACGCTGCGAACATCGGACTATTTCAGCGAGGACTTCTGGTCTGCTATAATGGGCAAGGACCAGTTTGAGATCCATTTCCTTGTACTTAGACGTTGATTCCCCCATAAGGTCGGGGGGTTGATTGGTTTATTTAAATCTGACTAGCTTTCTGAGCGTCGGAGCTGTATCTGCGGTTAGAATGAATGTGCAGACTGGTGCACAGAATCTATTTCTGAGATGAATTTTCAGTGGTTTCCTTAGATTGTGGAGTTTGTGGATTTTCTGAATTAGGTGAAGTATCCGACGTAGTTGAAGTTTCAGTTTGAGCGGCAGAATCGCCAGAATCTTGCCCTTTCTTTTTCTTCTTTGCGGCATTTGTTCTATTGGACATGGATTGTGAGTGCAGCATTGCGCCACCGAAAAGTATGGAACTAAAGAGTGAAACTTGTAATGCGGTTTTCTGACTGGACAAGACGGCTACGGTTGCGCCAGCAGGTTGGAAGTCATCAAACGACAAGTCTTTGCCGTCAGAGGGTTCAGTAGCAGGGACATATAATGACCATTCTGCAGCGTTCTCAAACCGGATAAGTATTTTTCGAGTATTTTCATTGAACTGGAAGTCTGTGAAATCTTCTATTGTGACTTTTTTGACCGAAAGAACGATATCGTTTGCATCGAGTTCGATAATTTGTACATTTTGCGCAGACAAATTTTGAGTCGGCGCGCGTTCGAGTAGGCCGTCCAATGAATAGATGAGTACGGTGTTAGATGCAATCATCTTGATAATGACTGGATGCACGCCAAGCAAGAATGATGTTTGGTGCGTTGTAGCTAACAACGTGTCTCTGTCGTCGACTGTTGTCTGGACCAATCCTTTGTAGCTGACGAGTCGAATGAATTTGTATTCGCCTAGATATTCTACGCAGACGTTTACTTGATCTGGAATGCTGATTTCATGGACAGGCGTTTTGTCAAATGAAATGACAATATCACAGGATCCGCCCGTTACGTTAGTCGGTGTGAGGTTGAGTTCGTTTTGACTTCCTCCTCCTCCGCCTCCAGATACATCTGGGAAGACTGTCTCATTGGTAATAAAAAGGCGTGTGCCAATTATCGCAAAACCAGTTATCTGCGTGATGAAAAGTGACATGAAGAGAACAACTAAAAAAAAGACGGGAATGAGGAAGAGTCGTTTCATATTATTATGGCGTTGTTGCCCCTATGTCTAGGAAGCCAGTGCATGAACCCGATTGACCGCCCGATGGAATGACGATGCCAAAGTACAATGTCGATCCGGTATATGCGGTTGAGCCCAACGGAGTCTGGTCCAAGTTGACGTTGACTGATGTTGGGGCATCGGCAAGTGCAGTCTTTGCTGTTGCAGTGACTCCTGATGTTGTTGCGTATCGGATTGCGGAGACTGGAAGCGATCCAGATGTACACGACATTGCGTTTGCGTCGGCTGGTACTCCACTGCTCGAGTATGCATCCAATGTGAAATCAATTCGTACATTACCAGTATTATTGGCTAGGACTGAGTAATCTGTCGTTCCAGAGTTTTGACTGTGCGCGTATGCACCAAAATCAATTGTTGCCGTAGGTACACCGACGCCAAAGTATGAGTCAACGGTTCCTAATGTACTGTTTTGGCCATCCGTATTATACGAATCCCGCGCCATAATTGTACAGTTCCAGCTGCCTGGTTCTGTGTGATGG
>DATGWN010000038.1:0-3627 GCA_035299465.1 Acidobacteriota bacterium
TTATGAAAGATGCGGTCCTTGGCGCGCAGATTCAAAACGGACTCTACAACTCGATGTTGACGCAGAGTAGACACTACGGCAACGGCATTGACGCGGGAGGATATAGTATCAATTCACTATGGATCATGGTAAGAAATGCGGAATCAGGAGACCTTCAATTGATGGAGTCAGCAAACAAATCATTGCAATTCTACAGGAATAAGATGGTCATCGACTCGGAGTTGTACGCCCAGTATGATTCAACAGGCAATCCATTGAGTCCTACCGACACGCCATGGGTTTATGCACTGGTGGCACGTGCCGCAATCGCCCTCAACGACAGAGAATTCAGTGATTTGATGATTGAGAAATTGCTTGAACACCAGAATCTTGATTCACAGTCATGGCTTTACGGGTCATTCCCAGAAGGTTATGCACAAGATACTCGAGTGGGTCAGTTCACGATGCAGGAAAGTATCCTTTCGCTGCAGGATTATATCGCACGCACCTGACTATGCGAGGTATTGAGAAACTAAAGTAAAAAGAATCAAAAAATAAAAAATTTTTAAGACGAGAACGAAGCAAAGCCACTTGCTGAACCTACACAGTTACTTCCAACGCAGATTGATGCCTGGTTTGGCGTAGAGAGTAGGTACATCTCATACTTTGTTTCCTTCTGACAGACTTTCGCTTCAGCCCAACCATACTGTGTATTATATTGGACTTTGCGACACGTCAATCCATCCATCACATCGCTCACCAGAGTTCCAGAGGGCTTCACAGTTATTGTGAGCTTAGAAACGTCTAGCTGAGCAGTTGTCGATGTGTTTGTGACAGTGGTTGTTGTCGTGGTTGACTGAGTCGTCGTCTGCGTCGTTGTCGTAGGCTGGAACTTCACATACCCGCTGTCCTTGTTGACACATCCGTTCGCAAGGCAAAACTTGAAGTCAAGGTTGGATGGCGCTGATCGTCGATACATCTCGATATAGTTGTTGTCTTTTTCACACGCATACACATCTATGAGGCCGGACGCCGTACTACATTGCATCGAACGGCAACCGTTACTAGATACATCGCCCACCATTGTCCCTGATACGCTGTTGTATGTACAGGATGTCTTTAACGTGGCGATACCCGAAGCCGTACTCGTTGTAGGACTCGTGACAGTGGTTGTGTTCGTCGTATTTGAAGGAGCAGCGAACGTAGTGGTTGTGACAGTCGTACCCGATGTCGCTTTGAATGCGCCACTGTCTCGACCGATACCCATACCGAGTGCTCTTACTGCAAATGCCGTTGTATAAATCCCGATGCTTGCAGTGTAGTCGAACGTCTTTGTCGTTGTTGAATAGTGCGAAATTGCGCTATCTACGGCAGTCTTGAATTTAGCAGCATCTGTACCGATGAGGTGTAGTGATTGCAAACCTTGTGCGTAGTAACCAGATACTGGAGCTTTTGCGGAGCCGTCAGGATAGAACTGTATTGGCGCACTCGTTGCAGAGCTCATGTGTTTTGCATTCAATACTTCACAGTACTTCTTTAGACCAGGAAGTTCTACTCCCATTTCTACTGCATAGTATTGTGCTTGGCACATACCTAGTGCACGAGGAGCGTCAAAGCCATCCCATACTGTCGGGCTGCACGAGTTTGTACATGTCGCTACTGGCACTCCGTTTGAATTGACTACCCACGAAAAGCTTCTTCCAGGTGGCGCACTGAAATCCTTGTTGTTGAATTTTGCGGCTTGCAAATAATTCTTCGTGAAGTCGTTTGCCACTGTCAAATACTTGTTATTGTTCGTATTGGAATATGCAGCAAGCATTGCGATGATTGCGTCCGCATAATATCCTGTGTACGCAAAGTCCGTTGTCTTTACTCCGCCACGCTTGGATTCGGAGCCGCTTGCGAGCCAGTTACATACTGTTCCAAAGTCAGTAGGTCGGCAGGTCTTTTCGACTTCGTAATTAATCATATCGTCTGATAGCTTTCGTGCTAAGGACTCGTACTTTGCTCGTTGCGTTACATCCGTGAAATATGGATTCTTTGCCGCAGTGAACAAGGAAACGATGATTCGCGCTGTCGCGTCAGACGCAGTGTCACAGTTTGAGTTTATTCCAGTCTTACATGGGACAATGACGTCGCCATCTCTGAAAATTCTCCAACTTGGAATGTTTCCATTTGTACTTTTTGTAGCTACAATAGTATTATAGTATTGATTCATGCGTGTCTGATCTTTGCCCATCGCAATGACAATGCCTAACTGTGAAAGTTCATCAGTCACCATGCAATTGTGTGAAAAATCAATCACATTAGCATTGCAATTGGTGCCTTTCTGAAGGTCTGTGACAAGGCTTCCACTACTTGTACTAAACCATGGAACCCACAAAATATTGCCGCCAATCAATGATGCAACCTTGCCATTACTATAATAGGCATCTGTAATTGATTCGAACATCGCATCTCTTGAAAGACCATTTATTTTTTCTGTGGATTGCAGCACTGGCGATGCAAAAGCCAATGGCAACAGACACAGAACTAATACCACACACGCTATTATTTTCTTCATGTAACTTCGGACCTCTTTTATTTTCAATCACTGACACGTGCTTTTAAATTTAGCGCACGAAATCCATTTTCTCGACGACAAATTCAGATTTTTCCAATTTTGCCAATATTTTCCATAGATACTTTTTTTGAAAATACATACTGCACATTTTGAAATATGCCTATGAAAAATTCGAGAAATTTGAAAAATAATTTTTGATTCAGTTGATGCGTCATTTCTCAGGTTGATTGTCTGAATCCGCGACTGATTTGCCTGCCAGCTCACACAATAACGACGAGAAACTACACACGCGACCATATCTTTCGAAGCGCAGAGTTATCATATATTAATATCTTGTATGACAATATGCTCAAAAAAAGTGGTTAAGGACATGCGAATTCTCGTCGAAATATGCGCATATGCATGATAATTATAAATACAGAAGAAACAAACCACTTCTAACGAAGCACGATATTGCAGTTTGGGGAATTTTGACTCGCAAAACACGGACCTCGGCACACCACACAGTGCTGTAACGCGAAAAAGCTCTTTGGCTGCTGTATCTGCTATCGGGATTTTAGACTGATGGTACACTCACTTACGTTAGCGCCCGTTAACTCTTCATTTTTTTCGAAACTATAGCTCACGCTGCTGACTATATAGTAATGTAGTGGCTTGCATCTTTGATTTCTTTTTTGATCCAAAGATTGTAAAGATGTTATTTGTGAATTATTGCACCTAAATTATTGCTGTTCGGCGATATATTTGCTTGGATTGATCGTCATGTTCGCACTAGTACTTTGACCACTGACTAGATCGTGCGCAGTACAGACAACGTTGTATTCATTGTTACTGTATGGATATGTGTGCAGTTTTTTGTTATAGTTGTCGTTGTACAAAGCGTCGCCATCTCCAAGCAGCCAGTCGTATGTGTAATTGCCTGATCCGTCGATTGGATTGCATGTAAATTCGTACTCAGTCTGATTTCCGATAAGTTTTGGATACCACGGTGAGATGAAGATATTTGTGCGAAACGTTGCAGTCCGATTTTGAATGATACTGGCATTGCCTTGTGAGATTCGAAGTACTCTGCCTTCTGAGCCATA
>DATGWN010000039.1:0-24588 GCA_035299465.1 Acidobacteriota bacterium
AAGAGAAGAAAGGATTCATCAAAGATATGCTTACGCCATCCTATCGCTCAATCAGCGCTGTCTCAAACATTTCCTTTTCCATCAATAAAGGCGAAATCATAGGTTTCATCGGACCAAACGGCGCAGGCAAAACCACGACGATAAAGATGCTATGCGGTATACTATGGCCAACGAGCGGCAACGTGGTTATTGACGGATTAGTGCCTTGGGAACAACGAAAGAAACACGTCGCAAAAATTGGCGCGGTGTTCGGTCAAAGAAAAAGTTTCTGGCCAGAACTGTCGGTGAAAGAAAACCTGCAGCTCATCGCAGCAATCTACAAGGCGCCTGAATCAAGAATTGACGCAGTCAAATTCGATCTAAAACTCGATTCCTTTTTTGACCAGCCATTTCGAAAATTGTCGTTAGGTCAGCAGATGAAAGCAGAGCTTGCTGGCGCAATCATCCATCAGCCAAGCATATTGTTTTTGGACGAACCTACAATTGGCATGGACATAGTCGCAAAATCCGAGTTTATGGAGTTGCTCAAGAAAGTGAATGAAAAAGCGAAGACAACCATATTACTCACAAGCCACGACTTGCACGAAATCGAGCTACTCTGTAAGAGAATAATCATCGTAAATCAAAAAATATTGTACGACGGTCTTCTTGAAAAGATACGCCCCTCAAAAGTGCAAGTCACGTTGACAAAAGGCAGTTCGCAAAAATCGATGGTTATCGAAAAATCGCAAGTCAAATCGATGTTGGACAAGGACTACGACGACATCAAAATAGAAGAAATTCCTATTGAAGAGATTATTCGCGAATATTACAAATGAGTATTTCTAAACAAAAGACTCGTATCGCCGTAGCTTAGGAATCGGTAATCGTTTGACAGCGCGTGCGAGTACACTTTTTTCCAATCGTCGCCGATAAATGCCGCCACCAGAACAAGCAATGTGCTCTTTGGGACATGAAAATTAGTCTGAAGCGCAGTTGCGAATTTGAACGAATATCCTGGCGTGATAAACAGCGACGTCGTCGTGTAGATGATCTTGTGAGTCTTCACATATTTTTTCAAAATTGAAAGCGCATCGGCGACAGAGAGCGTACTCGGCGGATTATCTTGCAGTACGTCCAACGGTTTATCATCATGAATGTGCACGGCAACCCAATACAGACTCTCTAAAGTTCGAAGCGACGTCGTTCCGGCACAGACTATTGTCTTGCCACTAGAAACTGCAGCAGCCAACGACTCGATGAACTCTGCACTGACTTCAATCGCTTCAGAATGCATCGCATGCTTTGAGATATCATCGACCTGTATTGGCCGAAACGTGCCGGCACCGACATGAAGCGTGATTTTGCCTATCGTCGTTTTCTTCGATAGCTCAGTTAGTAATGATTTGGTATAATGAAGACCCGCAGTTGGCGCCGCAACAGAGCCAGCGGACGACGCAAACACTGTCTGATACGCAGCCTCATCCGTTACTGCATCATCACGTTTCATGTATGGCGGTAATGGGACGTGACCGTGCTTTTGAATGACGTCAGAGAACACTCCATCATATGTAAATTCAACCAGATGAACATCGTTATCTGTGGATATGCGACGCACATTCACGCCATCGTGTGTCAGTATACCGTCTTTCCATCGTCGAAGATTGCCAACGTAACATTCCCAAATACAATGCTTCTTTGCACCAAGAGAAAGATGAATGTCTTTTGGATCGTGTGGACTTAGCAGAAATATTTCAATGTCCTTTCCGCCCACTTTAGGAAAGTATAATCGCGCATGGATGACTTTTGATTCGTTAAGAACCAGAAATGAATCGTCCGGTATAACTGCTGGTAGTTTTGAAAATACAGAGTCTGTTATTTTTCCTCCTTTGTACACGAGAAGTTTTGCGTTGTCGCGCTTTTCAAGCGGGAATTGCGCAATCTTTTCCTTAGGCAATTCGTACGTGAACTCAGAAAGTTTCATGCAATTCTCAGACGCAGGAATTGGCGTCTGCCTTTCGCCTTATGATTGACATATTGGTAGAATGAACTGGTTTTCTTATCGCGAATCAACAGAACACAAGCGTTGTATTCTGCTTCGATTCGTACCGGTTCGCCGCCTTCAGGAATGAACACGATATCTCCGCCAGACCCAGAAACCCATTTCTTCGTAACGTCGATGATGCATTCCGCTGTATGAGTTTCAAGCGGACCGTGGTCGAGAATCATGCTAAATGATCTATGTGAGAGTGCGACAAATTCTGCAGACTTTATCTGTACGTTTCTTCCAAGAACTGCTGAAATGAAATCCTGTAATCCGTTTTTCATGATGGCAGAAATTTCTGCTTTGCTTAATGTATGCGTGTAATGTGTGAATGATAATGGCTCTCTGACTAATGTCAGCTCGGATTTGTCCAGCATCTTTTCAAGTTCTTTAGGACGATCCAAGAAGTGGCTCAGTTTCACGTTAGGCAACTCATCATGTTCGGCCATAGCTTGTCTGATTTGCGGCACTACGTGCGTGTATTGATCATTAACGCTTACCATAGTACCAACCTCCTACAGCGATGCGCTTTGTATTTCCAGTGACTTCTTCCACTTCGTGAAATGAAATTGGCGACACTTCGAAGAATGCTAATTTATTGAATGTTGGGTGAATGCGTTTGACTACATCTTTTGGAAGGAATATTTTTCCTTTCTTTGTGTGCGAGTAAAGCGCAAGACTTGCGCCGTGCATACTTTTTATCGTCGTCAAATACGAAAGAAACGCAATCTTTCTGTCATCGAGTTGATCGTCGTGGCACAAAAGAAAATCCGTATCTTCGTATAACGTGCCAGCAATGTCAACTGTCTGAGTGAATGTATGTCCCGTCAATCGTTGCATGTAATCGACGAACTCTTTGGAGTACAGAAAATCAATGTATTCTTTGAGAACTTTTGATTGCGTGCCTTTCAAATCAGCCGTCTGCTTGAATTTGAATAAATCGGATTCCTTGACAAAGAAATGCTCTTTGCACAGAGCCTTAAGAACGGCAAGCATCTTTTTTTCATTGAAGAAATCAGCCAGCTGCAAATGTGGATATGGCTTAGCCCGTTTGTAGACTAACGCCAGATGTTTGATAGTATCTTCATCCAAGTAGCGTTTGTGAATCCAAGCAGATAAGAGAGCAGGATTGGCCGATTTGCCCTTGGAAGCGCCCGTTGTTTTCTTGCTTTTGGATACCATAACCATGGCATATATGACGAATGAGCGTTTTATAAAGTTTCGGCTGTTTTTCACCCATTGTTTTAAAAAGAAGCGACCATTCCATACTGTATGCAAAATCGCATGCTAAGATACTCGATGCGCACGCTCAATAGTATTCTCTTGTGCACGTCCATAGTAGTCGGTGCGGCGGACAATCAAAGCCAATCACCGCAAGAGACACAGCAGTCTAAAATGCGAAAATACATCGGAGAAAGATTTTCCTATCGTCCGCCTGTAGTGCACGTAGTGCAAGAAAATACGCAGTCCAATACCGGGAATGATGCTCCGGACGCTCCAGAACCATTACTCTTTGAAAATAGTCTGAATACTCCTGCAAATCCGCTACTAAACCCATCAAACCAATACAGCTCGCTTGGCTTACTCAGATTCCCCTCTTCAGTATCATCAATACCTGCACGATCTGCAGTTCATGCATCGAATGCACAACCGCTTTCGGCACCATCCAATACTGACCTAAAACGGGAAAGAATTGTCGAACCGATTATGTACGTCAAGCCGATAAACAGGGCCTCGGACTGGATACCGTATGTACTAGACAAAGCGGGCCTGCAAGCAACCGCTCGTGCAATCGACGAAGGTATTGGTCCACGTATGTTCAACAGCGATTCCGCAAGCATGGGAATGAAATTCAGCTCCACCAGAGCATCGCTTATTCTAAGAAACGAAGGTCATAACAAGGTAATGCTTTCCTATAAGCCCGCTGCACAGCTACTCGAGTTTCAAGTCATCAATCACGACAAGAATGGAAGTCACGGTATCTCCGCCCGCGCCGAGAAAAAGTACGATCGAACCTCAAAATCCGACGTCTCAGACACTGGCATTTACTACGCCATCCAAGGCGACATCAAATTCGGTGTCGAAAAATTGTCCAACGTAATTTTCCCGCTCAAGTACCTTTTGCATGAGTCGGATACCCAGAATTTACCATTGCGAAAGGATAACCAATAAGTTTTAAAACCCTGACCTGCGTTTTTCAATGATATGTCTATAACACCGATTCCCACGCCAGGGCAGCCATATTCGCTGATTAGTAATACGAGAATTCCACTGCTAAACTCTTATCTGAATTCTGTTCCAAAACACGAACCGCTCGCGGTCATTTATGACGACGATCCGGATGGAATCTGCGCAGCTGCAATCTTCTACCAGACGCTAAAAAAACTTGGCTTGCAAAACATCTTCATCTTTCCAAAAGCAGAGGAAACAAAGGTATTCACTCAAGAATTCCTCCAAAGACTCTACGATGAAAAAGTGAAGACTATCTTTTGCCTAGATTTCGATCCGATTTCTTGGAATATGTTCCAAGCTCCATCCTTAGAAGTCTTGCCATTCGGCTTGGTCATCATCGATCATCATAAAGATATGACGAAAGTCTATGACAAATCCGTTTCCATGTACAATCGATTGTTCATCCATCCGTCAAACGTCAGTAACTGTGACAATCCGTCGCAATACTGCACGTCAAAATTGACGTACGACATCTGCAAAAACGTTGCACGAATCGACGAACTAGAATGGAAAATATTGCCAGGTATGATTGGCGACATGAACATCATCGCATGGTCACAGTACATCCAATCACAGGCACTCAAACACGGTATCAGTATCGACACAAGCCGAAAAGACGCATTCTTTGAGTCACCTTTCGGACAGTTTGGCGCGATTGTCGCATTTGAAGCTGCAAAAGGCGCAGTCGATCTTCACAAAGCATTCGAACTGTTGTGTGACGCGACAAATATCCAAGACCTGCTCCAAAAGAGTCCAGACTCCGCTGTCGTAAAACAAGAATACGATAAGTTGGTAAACCACTATCAGGACATGGGAACGTACGATCAAGCATCGAACCTCTTCGTTATTGAGCTGAAAGGAGACTTCATGTTGGCTGGCTATTTGTCATCAATCGTTTCCTACATTCATGACAGATACCAATTCTTGCTCTATCAAGACGCAGGTGACGGATATTATCATATTAGCGTCCGTGGACAGCATCCGAAAAAGCATCTGGGCGATTTGATGAGACAGATCTCAACAGGCTTTGAAGGCGCAAACGGCGGCGGTCATGCACCAGCAGCAGGAGCACGATGCAAGATTGCAGACATCGACCGATTCTTGGCGACAGTTAAGCAAGCCTTGGTCTAAATGTTTTTTTTCAGTAATTTCTCTTTTTTGTGTATGCGCACCGTAAACTAATGCCTAAAAACGCAACCTTTTTATGTAATTCCTCCGAAAACAGGAGAATGAAGCTGACTTCGTTTGACAAAGACCTCATTTGGTGGCTAGTCTGTGGCGTCATCGTTTCATTTACCGGTCTGTATTTGACTACGCATAATTTACTCATAACATCCTTTGCATACTCTATTTATGCGCTCATAGTACTCATCACGTTTCTAGTCCGTTATCCAAAAGGAAACTTCGACCCGACGATATCAAAGGGTCCGGCTGTGTTTGAAGACACTCCGCCGCACATACACAACGTCAAAGTGTACGAGCACGGAATCAGCTGGTGGAAATGGTACTTCCCTTTCGAAGAAATATACGGTTTGGAAGAAGATACAATATTCAATACGGTACATCACACGCTGCACCATCATTTGCACCTTCCACATAAGAAATTCCACAGATATTTGATTCAGACATCACACAAAGAATTTCCAAATAAAATGGTGAAAGTCTACGATAACGACGACTTTATCGCTGCCCTAAAGAAAGTACGGCCAGACCTTCAAATTCTAAAATAAAAAAGATTTTTCAAACTATTTCTTCGGTTGGAAGATGTGAATAGCAGCACCAAGCACAGCTTCTGCCGCTTCCACCATACCTTCAGACACTGTCGGGTGCGGGTGAATCGTCAATGCCAGATCGTCTGCTGTTGCGCCCATTTCGATGGCAAGCGCAGCTTCACCAGCGAGTTCGGATACCTTTGGACCGACCGCGTGCACGCCAAGAACAAGTCGCGTTTTCTTATCCATAACAATCTTGACAAATCCTTCCGTCTCGTTCATTATCATTGCTTTGCCTAGCGCATTGAACGGGAATTGTGAAACTGCAGCATCGTATCCTTTCTTAATTGCGTCGTCGAACGTAAGCCCGACAGAACAGATTTCCGGGTCATTGAAAACGACGAATGGGACGACCTTGTTGTCATATGCACTCGGTTTGCCTGCAAGCACTTCTGCCGCTACTTTCGCCTGCCGTGACGCTTTGTGAGCCAAGAATGGTTGACCAACAACGTCGCCGATAGCAAATATATGTGGGACACTTGTCTGCATCTTTTCATTGACAGCGATAAAACCTCGCTCGTCGACTTTGATGCCTGCTGCATCAAGACCAATATTTGCTGAATTAGGTTTTCGGCCGATGACAACAAGCATTGCGTCAGCGATCATCTCTGAAGCCTTACCATCTTCTTCATATTGGATTTTGACTTTATTGTCGACCACTTGCATCGAAGTAGCTTTTGTCTTCAAGTGTAATGAAACTTTGAATTGTTTGATTTTGCTGACGACGACTGAAACGACATCTTTCTCAAGCGATGGAACAAGTCTGTCTCCTGCTTCGAAAATGTGAACGTCGCAACCCAGTTTTCCAAAAACAGTACCCATCTCAGTACCGATGTATCCACCGCCGATGATCACAAGTCGTGACGGGACCGGATTCATCTTCAATGCTTCTGTCGATGAGATGACATACTTTCCGTCGTAAGGAAACTGTGGGATTTGGATAGGCGTAGAACCAGTCGCAATGACTGCACGTTTGAACTTGATTGTTGTTACATCGCTTTTTCCTTCGATGTGAAGTGTATGGCTATCTGTGAAAATGCCGCGGCCAGTGATGACTTCTACACCATGTTTTGCGCACAAGACTTCGATACCTTTGTTCAATCTCGAAATGATATTGTCTTTCCATTGATGCATTTTTGTGACATCGAAATGATATTTCTCGACGACAACACCCATTAAATCGAGCTCTTTGAGAACGTTAAAATAATTCGATGCATTAATGACCGCCTTGGTCGGAATGCAACCGCTGTTCAGACAGACGCCGCCTAGAACGGATTCTGATTCGACAAGAAGTACCTCAAGTCCAAGTTGTGCTGCGCGTAGCGCCGCGACGTATCCGCCAGGACCTGAACCAATGACGACAACATCTGTTTCTACTGTTAGTGAGCCAACGACCATTTTATTTCATCTCCAAAAGCATATGCTGTGGCTGTGACAGCAGTGTGATAATGTGTTGTAGGAATCGTGCGGCATCTGCGCCGTCGACGACACGGTGATCAAAACTGAGCGACAGTGTTACACGTTTTCGAACGGCGATCTGCCCATTCATTACGACTGCGCGATCTTCGATTCGTCCAATGCCCAAAACTGCGATTTCTGGATAGTTGACGATTGGCGTGAACGCTTCTACGCCGATAGTTCCGACACTTGAAATGGTGAATGTCCCGTTGGATGATTCTGCAGGCGTTAATTTCTTGTCCCGAGCTTTCTGTCCCAATTCGGAAACTGCGCTTGCAAGTTCGAGGATTGATTTCTTGTCCGCGTTTTGAATTACGGGAACGTACAATCCGTCCGGCGTATCTGCTGCAAATCCGACATTATAGAACTTTTTCTGCAATAATACTTGTCGTGCATCGTCTAAAGTCGCGTTGAAGTCCGGATGTTCTTTGAGCGCAATCGTGCACGCTTTGATGATGAATGGCAGATACGTGAGCTTGATGCCCTTTGTAGCGGCCGATTCTTTTTCCGCCTCGCGAATGCGTACAAGTTCAGTGACGTCGGCGTCATCTGTCATTGTCACGTGTGCAACAGTGTGTCGTGATAAAGTCATTCGTTGTGCGATGATTTTTCTGATTTGCGATAGTGGAACTTCGATGATATCGCCCGACGATTGTGATTGTACTTGAGTCGAGGAAGTTGTTTGTTTGATTGCCGCAGGCAAAGCGACACTTGACTTCTTGAAGTTTCGTACATCGTCTTCTGATATTCGTCCGTTGCTTGCCGTACCGACAACCGTTGTGATATCTACGCCAAGTTCTCGTGCAAGTTGCCTGACATAAGGCGTTGCAAGGATTTCTTTTGTCGTGTGAACTGCGACAGGTTGTGCATCGTGCGCAACATGGCTGGAAATGGTTGCATGCACATCTCCTTGGACATCTGCTAACGTGATTTCTCCTCGAGAGCCGCTTGCTTTAATGCTTGAAAGATCAATATTATGTTCTGCCGCAAATTTTCTGACTGATGGTAGGGCCAGGATTTGAGAAGTTTGCTGTCGGACTGATGTCACACGGGCTACACTCGGCGAAGCAATGCTTTGTTGAGGTATCGAAACCGCAGCTTTCGCTGGTGCGGATACATCGCCGTCCAACGTGAGCATCGGTGAACCGACAGGAACTGTATCCCCCGCTTTGTAATGCAATTGAGTGATCGTCCCTGCAATCGGCGATGGAATATCGACGACAGATTTGTCTGTGCCAACTTGTGCGATGATGTCGTCTTTCTTGATAGTTTGACCAACAGAAACAACCCATTTGACAAGAGTTCCCTCTATAAGACCTTCGCCTACGTCGGGAAATGGCACTACGTTCATTTGAGCACGGTGTCAATCGCATTCTTGAGTCGCACGCCGTCTGGCAAGTGATACTCTTCCAATGCGTATTGCGGGAATGGGATGTTCAGACTTGCGACGCGTTCGATCGGCGCCTTTAGATGATAGATTGCTTTTGATGCCAGCTGCGCAGCAATCTCAGAACCAAGACCCAAAGCAAGTGGCGCTTCCTGCACGATAACGACTCGTCCTGTCTTCTTCACTGAAGCGAGTACTGTTTCCATGTCTAAAGGCCACAACGTTCGAAGATCGATTAATTCTGCAGAGACATTTGGCATTTTCTCAAGCGTTTCTTGGCAGAGTCTCACCATTGCACCCCATGCGACGATTGTCACATCAGTGCCCGCTTTGATTACATTTGCCTTGCCTAATTCGATCACGTATTCTTCATCTGGAACTTCTTCTTTGAATGATCGATAAATCTTTTTTGGCTCAAAGAATATGACTGGATCAGGATCGCGTATTGATGCGAGCAGAAGTCCTTTCGCGTCGTACGGACCGCTAGGCATGACTACTTTCATACCTTGTGCATGGATAAAGAACGTCTCTGGACTTTCCGAGTGATGTTCAAGTGCATGGATACCGCCGCCGCTTGGTGCACGTACAACCATTGGCAACGAGAATGTGCCGTTTGATCGTTGTCTGATCTCACCTAAGTGTTGAGCGAAATGGTGGAATGCTTGATATGCAAAACCGCTGAACTGCATTTCTGGAATTGGTTTCAAGCCGTTGATCGCCATACCAGTTGCTGTTCCGATGATACCTGCTTCTGCGAGTGGCGTATCTATGACACGTTCTTCGCCAAAGTCTTTTTGCAGACCTTCAGTGACGCGAAAGACGCCGCCGTCAACACCGACATCCTCGCCCATCAGAACGATGGATTTGTCCTTAGTCATTTCGGATCGCAGAGCCTGATTGATCGCTTGGACCATGTTTATTTTAGTCATTTTGCACCTCGTTGTGCAATTTCTCGCTTGACCATTTCTAATTGTTCGATTTGGTCTGGCGTCGGTTTTTCAAACACGTGAGCAAAGAGATTTTCGACTGGTGGTGCCGTGATTGCAAGACCAGCGTCGATTGCGGCAGCGACTTCTTTCTCGCATTCGCTTGCGACCCATTTACCGTAGTCGTCACTCCATGTGCCGATTTTCTTGAAGTATAATTCGAGTCGCAACAGTGGATCTTTTGCTTCCCATTGTTTGACAAGTTCAGGAGAACGATATTTAGACGAATCATCAGATGTTGTGTGGTCGCCCATACGGAATGTCATCGCTTCGATTAAAGTCGGTCCTTCGCCTCGATATGCGCGTTCTAATGCATCTTTTGTCGCAGCATAGACTCCTAGTACGTCATTGCCGTCGATTTGGATTCCGCGAATACCGTACGCAATTGCTTTTTGTGCAATGGATGGTGCTGCTGTTTGCTTTGTTCGCGGTGTTGAGATTGCCCACTGATTATTCTGGCAGAAGAATACGACTGGAAGCTTGAATTCACCGGCGAAATTAAGAGCCTCGTGAAAGTCTCCTTCACTTGTAGCGCCGTCACCAAAGTATGCAATTGCTGCGCTTTTTTCTTTTTTGATCTTAGAAGCCCACGCAATACCTGCTGCGTGCAGACATTGTGATGCGATTGGAATAGCAACTGGCAAATCTCGCGTGTTATGTACTTCGCCTTCGAAAGCCCGTACGTCGCCTCTCCAAGCCTGAACTAATTTAGCGCGGTTGACGCCTCGAGTGATATAGACGCCCATTTCTCGAAACGATGGAACCATCCAATCTTCTTTTGCAAGTGCGAAACCTGAGCCAATTTGTGCGCCCTCTTGGCCTTTGACTTGCGCGTATGTTCCGATTTTTCCTGAGCGTTGAAGCAAGAAGAATTTTTCATCAAACGTTCGTGTGAGTTTCATCAAGTGATACAGTTCTTTGATTTGGCTTTCGCTTAATTGCGGAGCCAACGAAGAATCAATATTTCCTTGTTCATCTAATACTTGTGAATATTCTATAGAAAAGTTCCCGATTGTTGTACGCACCACAGCCTCTCCCCGTGGCCACTGCTGGCCCTCTTTTTTTGATAAAGTGTTTATATAGAAACCTTAATTGTATCTTTATAAATATTTCGACGATAAACTCGACGTGTGAAAAAACAGAACCAAACCAGCTATTGACCGTCTAATCGCCGCTCAAAGGCCAGATTTTCTGGAAAACGTTGTTGATGAACGTCGAAAGCAATGCTACGATTGCAGACGCTGCAACGATCATTCCCCAGTCTAAGAGTGAAATCGCATCAACGCCAAAGAGTATTGAAAGCGGCGTGTAAAGGACCAGTAATTGCAAGCCTAACGATACGGCAATGGCCATTACCAAGTATTTGTTTGAGAATAAGCCAAGCTTGTATTCTGATCTGATATTCTGAAGTCGTACGATTTCAAGGAAGATAAGTGCCGTGAATGCGATTGATTGCGCGCGTTCTAATTGTATTGGCCCTGCAAGATTGGAATAGAATGACAAAGCCCATGCGAATAATCCGAGTACGGAAACGGTGATAAGAACCGATGTAACTGCGATCTTTCGAATCATTACGGGGCTCATGACACCGTCAGATTTCTTTTTTGGTGGTAATGACATAAGATTCGTTGGATTCGGGTCTACGCCAAGCGCAAGCGCTGGAAGACCGTCCGTGACCAAGTTGAGCCACAATAACATGACTGCAGTCAATGGAAGATCCCATCCAAAGAATATTGCGAATGCAACGATGAATACTTCACCAAGATTGCAAGATAAGAGATAGTTGACGAACTTTTTGATATTAAGGAAAATACCACGGCCTTCTTCGATAGCGTTGACGATACTTGTGAAATTGTCATCGACAAGGACCATATCGCTTGCTTCTTTGGCAACATCAGTGCCGGTGATACCCATTGCAATGCCTAAGTCTGATTTCTTGATTGCTGGTGCATCGTTGACACCATCGCCCGTCATTGCGACGACATGCCCTTGATCCTGTAATAATGAGACGATTTCCATCTTGTGCGCTGGTTCGACGCGTGCAAAAATACTTGTAGAATTGACAATAGCTTTCTTTTGATCTAGACTGAGTAATGCGAAATCCGCTCCGTTAAGCGCGTCGCCCATGATGCCGACTTCGTGAGCGATAGCTTGTGCTGTCGTCTTATTGTCGCCTGTAATCATGACGACTCGAATACCGGCTTGGTTGCATCGCTTGATTGCGTCTGCGACTTGAGGGTGTGGCGGATCGATCATACCTTGTAGACCAACGAAGATGAGGTCGTGTTCGTACGACGACTCCATTTGCTTTCTGTGCGGTCGATATGCGAATCCAAGGACACGAAGTGCTTGGCGTGCCATTGTATCGTTTTGATCAAGAATTCTGTGCTTGTCTGCGTTTGTGATTTTGCGAACTTTGCCGTCTTCAAGAATGTGTGTGGAACGTTCGACGAGATGTTCTGCTGCGCCTTTTGTGAAAACGAATTTCTTCTTCTTGGATTCCACTAAGACACTCATCATCTTTCTATTAGAATCAAATGGTTGTTCATCTAAGCGTTTGTATGAACTGATAAGCGGTTTGACTGATGCTTTTGCCGCGCTCACCAAGAGTGCTGCTTCAGTCGGGTCGCCAACGATGCCGTCGTGTGAAAGCGACGCGTTGTTACAGACTGCGCCGATGATAAGTGGCATATGATCTATTTCTTTGAGAGCGCGTTTCTTTCCAGTGATTGTGCCGTGAGTATCATAGCCGTCTCCGCTGCAAAAGAATGTGATATTATTAGTCCAGACTTGTCTGACAGTCATTTCGTTTTTCGTCAATGTTCCTGTCTTATCAGAACAGATGATTGTCGTTTCACCCAAAGTCTCGACGGAAGGAAGTTTTCTGATCAGAGCGTTTCTTTTGATCATGCGTTTGACGCCGATCGCAAGCGCTACTGTTACAATAGCTGGTAGTCCTTCTGGAACTGCCGCAACCGCAAGTGAAACAGCGACGAGAAGCCATTCTTTGACACCGTAGGAGAAAATGAATCCGCCAATATCTCCTCGTAAGAGGATGTCAAGCAAGTGTTCTTTGAAAACACCTATGAGAAAGATACCAAAACAGATGATAAGAGTGCCGATACCGATGTATTTGCCAAGTTGTTCGAGTTTTTGCTGCAATGGCGTTTGTTCGTCTTCGGTTTTGTCAAGGATCGTTGCGATTTTTCCGATTTCTGTTTCCATACCGATTGCTACGACGACAGCCTTGGCTCTGCCGCTTGCAACTGTTGTACCTGAAAAGACCATGTTTTTCTGGTCATTGATAGTGATACCGACTTTGAGTGTGTCTGCGTGCTTGGAAACCGGCACGGATTCTCCAGTCAATGATGCTTCCATCACATGCAGTCGGTTGACGTCGATAAGTCTTGCGTCAGCAGATATTTTAGTACCTTCTTCGATAAGCATGATGTCGCCGACAACAAGATCCTTGGTGTCGATGACGACGTTTTTTCCATCGCGGATAACAGTGACTTTCAGACCTGCAAGTTTCTTGAGCGCGTCAATCGCTTTCTCAGCTTTGTATTCTTGCAAGAATCCGAATATTGCGTTGAAAAGCAAAATTGCAAGGATGATTGATGCATCGATGAACTCCTTTGAGATAAAGGAAAGAATGACTGCAAACAAGAGAATATAGATGATGAAATTATTGAACTGATTGATGAAAAGAACGAAAGGACTTGTTCCATTCTTTGCAGTAAGCTCGTTTGGACCGTGTATGGCAAGTCGTTGGGCTGCGTCTTTGTTCGTCAACCCTGTTGCAATAGATTGAGTATGAGAAAGCGTATCCTTAACAGACATTGCATACGGTTGCATTAGCAGACATCCAAATGATGTTTATACATGAGTCGCACATCTTCATCGAAAATCGTTTCGATGATTTGCGCTCGTAATTCGCCTGATGTGACCGTTTTTCTAGACTTCATGAACGAATTGATCTTCGTCATCACAGTCTGTGCGATGTGCTCAGATTGTTCTTCGTGATAATGACAGTTTATCGCTGCTGCAAAAACCGATGCATAGACTTTTTTCTCGTCGTATGCTTCTTCATGTCCCCTACGCTTTACTATTTTCATGTTCTGCCTCAGTTCAGATTCAAAGTTCCGTTTGCAATAAGCATTAATAGCCAGCCAAGTCCGACGAGTAACAAACCGATTGCGACACGCATGAATGATTTGTTGTTCTGCTTCCAGTTTTGGATGTTCTGAAGTTTTGCTCCAAGTAATACCGCAACAAGGATTACGACGAGTGGCAATACAAAGATGATGTTGTAGATAACAAGCATCAAGAATGCCGTCATATCAAAGTTCTGCGACAACAAGAGTGTGATTGCAAGATACGGACCGCCAGTACATGGCAATTCGACAGATGCCACGAAAATTCCTAAGAATACAACCGTGCTGATTGATACGTTTTGCATCTTTTTCTGGATCTTTTCGACATATTCGTGTGGAATAGCCAAAGAGAAACCTTGACCATACCAGAAGTAGTCTTTGATTTCGTAAAGACCTGCAAGAACGACAAGGACACCTACGACGATTGAGATGTATTCTGCGACAACAAGCGGAATGCTTGCCATAAATGCCGTCAAACCAAGACCATACGCGAAGTACGTGAGGAATATTGCGAATATATACAGCATTCCTACTTTGAGCATCTTCTCTTTCTTCTTAGATACCATTAACGTAGAAATCAAAAGGATGAGTACGCCGATTGCACACGGATTGATTGAATCAACCAGTGCTGTGAGGACGATCGTTGTTAATGTTGGGAGTGCGAGTTCGATTGACATTAGTTTTCACCTCGCTTTTCATCAGCGTTTTCGTATGTCCAACCCATGACATCCCAGCTTTCACAGATGCGATCTGTAGTCTGGCCCATGTTTGGTCCGAATTCGACGATGACACAGTCTCCTGGTGGGACTAGTGTTTCGTGAGCATACATATATTTAGTGACGTCAGCGATTCGTGCGCCGTTTACATAGATTGCAAGTTGGCTTGGTACGCCATTACATGCATCGCCGTTTGTTTTTTCAACGACTTCTGTGTTAGTGATATATCGTAATTCTGTGTTTGTCAATTTTCCGCCGATGACGCTAAAGAACGATTCGAAGTCGATATCTTCGTAGGAATTGACAGTGCCTTCGACGTGAATTCTGTCGTCGTTGTGTTCGTGGAACAATGGACTTCCGATTTTATTGCTTGGGAATTTTGGATTGACAAGATCAAGTCGTTCGCCACAGACCCAAACTTGGTAGTCTGCGTGCCAGTGGATTGGACCTTTAGTAAGAGAGTGCACGTTTTCGTAAACTGTGTGGCCTGCCATGTATAGAGTGGAAAGCATGATTGGCACCGCGATGAGCATGAACACATATTTTTTGTTTTTTTCTTTTATCGGGTGTTTCTTGACGATAACGATTGTGAGAACGAATGCGACGATGAAAAGTGCCAAGCTGATGTATGTAACTGGATCGACCCAGTCTACAGCTGCGCCGGATGACTCGGCAGCACTCACAGAAACCATTGATAATAAACTTGCCAGTAGCATTCCTCTTTTTTTCATGTGTTAACTCTTAGCAAAATGGACAGCCGTCGTCGCCAGATCCTTTTGACTTCTTTTTCTTTTTTTCAGCCATAACTAATCACTACGTCGTTTTTGCTACGGAAAGTTTATAAACTTTTTTAAAAAGGTTCTTGGAATGCAAAATAACGTAAAAAAGGGGGATTTGATAGTTCTTGGCGGCGGTACTGGCGGACTTCGTCTGGCACTTGATTGCGCAAAGGCAGGTCTGAATACGATTCTAATCGAAAGCGGAGTATTCGGTGGAACATGCATCAACACAGGCTGCATCCCAACAAAAGCGTTGCTCCAAGCGGCCCACACATACAAAGCGTTATCTGAATCCAAATCATTTGGCATACAATCAAAAGGTACAATTCAGCCAAAGGCCGTATTCAAACGGGTACATAGTATAATTGACGAAGCACAAGAACATATCGTTCGTTCGCTCAAACGACCAAATCTGACAATCGTCCGCGGAAAAGGTTCTTTTATCGACAAGAATACAATACAAGTCGGCAAAAAAAGATTCCGTGCGAAGAACATCGTCATTTCGACCGGCGCAAAAAATCTCATTCCTCCGTTGCCAAATGCACAATCGCTCAAATATCTAGACAACGTGTCCATTCTCAATCTCAAAGAAATTCCAAAGTCAGTCATCATCATTGGTGGCGGATATATCTCCATGGAATTCGCAACATTCTTTGCTGGCGTCGGTTCAAAAGTCACCGTGGTTGAATATGCTCCACAAATTCTCACTATGCTTGATGCAGATGTTGTACAAGCGCTCAGAGAAGCATACGACGGTAGAATCACGATTCACACGGGCGCACAGATAACAAAGATCAATCAATCAAAGTCAGGTACAACGCTTTCCTTTGTACCAGTAAATAAAGACGCCAAAAAGAAAACAACCACAGTCAAAGCACAGACTCTTGTCATTGCAACTGGTCGCGGACCGAATACGGACGGCATCGGCGCAGACAAAGCAAAGATAACTCTTGGCAAACGAAAAGAAGTCGTAGTCGACAATTATTTGCAATCATCGCAAAAGCACATTTATGCCCTTGGCGACGTCAACGGCCGAGCATTATTTGCTCACGCAGCCAAGCGACAAGCAAAACTCATTTTGCACAATCTCACGCACGGTCGACAAGACAAATTTGACTTTGACCGAATACCGTGGGCAGTCTTCACTGATCCAGTTGTTGCAGGAATTGGTCTGTCTGAAAAGCAGATCCAAGAAAAGAAACTCAAGTATCACGTGTACAAAGCAAACTTCTCAAGCGTAGGTAGAGCTGAGATCATGCGAGAAACACACGGCTTCGTTAAAATACTCACAAAAACCGACGGCACCATTCTTGGGTCGACAATCATCGGTCCGCACGCAGACGACATCATCCACGAAATCGCGGTGCTCATGAATAGCAAGTCGCCAAACATCAGAATCCTCAAGAAAACTATCCATACGCATCCGACTCTTTCTGAAGTCATGGATAATCTGCGACGACAATAGTAAAACTATTTTTCTTCTTTAATGATTAGTCGAGTGCATGCGATGCTGATGAAAGAAAGAACGACCACCGTTACAAAACCAATCAGACTTCCGACAATTGAAAAGCGAACTCCTGAGCCGACCCATTTCACTAAACCGGTCCATTCCCCATATGAACAAATTTCTGGATGCCACTCAGTTTGAACCTGCTCTAAAGACGGCACCATAGAACCGCGCTCGCATGGAATATATTTAATCGGAATCAAAGAAAGTGCAAACGAAAGTATTGCA
Organism: Acidobacteriota bacterium; assembly: GCA_035299465.1. Lineage (GTDB taxonomy): Archaea > Nanobdellota > Nanobdellia > Woesearchaeales > DATGWN01 > DATGWN01. The sequence goes on from DATGWN010000039.1 coordinate 17,243, forward strand.
AGTATAATCAAACCAACAACCCATTTCTTTATTTGTCCCATTGTATTCGACCCGTTGCCGGCATATTAGCCGGAGACTGTTGGATAATCCATCCCAAGAAGAATTCTGAGATTAGTAAATATACCGCAAAGCAACCAGTCAAGATTGCAGTGTTGAACAAGAGTGCGTCCGAGGAGAAAAAGTAGAACCAGCCCAGAATCGGCAATAGCAAGAAAATACAGATAATTTGCCGTTTGAGCAGTCGTTGATCTTGGATGAATCGCAGTACGCGAAACGCTAGAGTGAACAAAATAATGCCAAAGACAAGGAGCCATTCTCCGCTCGCACCTCGCATAATTGCTTTGTATGCAGACGCGATGCAAATGATACCCAGAACAAGAGGCAAGTGGCTATAGATATAGACGCGACTTGTACTTTTGGAAAATCCGAGGATGGCGTAGTCGATATATCTGAAATACGTCCAGAAAATCATCGTGGCGATAAGTATGCCTGCCGCAAGTACGCTGATAAGATCTTTTGAAATCGGAACGCCCATTGAACTGATAATGAATGAAAGCATCATTTCGCCAAGGACGATGATAGTAAGCATACCAAATCGTTCAGGAAGATGGTGCGGATTGATGTTTTGCGCAAGATCCTTCGTTTTTGTGAACACCGGCGTAAGTATATCGATTGTCATCGCAAGTGCCCACCAAATGTACGGGTGGTCAGACATCGTCGACAAAAACCAAAGTACTCCCGAACCGATGTTCCCGATCACAACCGGAATCATGTGCAACAATCGGTGAATCTCAAGTATTGACCATAGTATATATTGCGCAATCAAGAATGCCTTGAACAAGACATACGCATACGCAAAGTACGTCTGATGAATAGTCGTTGCCGTCGGCATAAGTATGACGAGCGTCACAACACCGATGATTTGCACAAACGTCGTGACGTGGTAGAACCATGAACGGTCGGCAAACTGGCTCGTGAAGAGTGTGTGCGAAAACCAACACCATAAGATTGGAATGAACAATAACATCAAGAGCATTGCGTGTTTGAAAGACGTAGCGTTGCTGAGCAATAACGAAAGTTGGTGTGCAGCTGAAACGAAGATAAGATCAAAGAACAATTCAATCCATGAAACGTTGCGCTGTTGCATGTGGATGTACGCGAGAATACCGTATATAAATCTTGCCCGAAACAAAGTACATTCGCCACGCTCACAATATTTATATAGCGTTTTCCCAAAAAATCACAAATATGCCTTTCACACAAGTGCATGTTCACAAAAAAAGAGGAGACATTCTTGACAAGATTCTCCAGACAGCAAAGTCCGAACCGCAGCGTATTATATTTCCAGAAGGAACAGAGCCACGCATTCTCCAAGCACTCGTCTACTTAGTGAAACACAAAATACTCACTCCAATTCTGGTGGGTAACGAAAAAGAGATTCTCAAAGCCATAATACATCATCACCATCCTGAATTAAAGAATGTCACCATTATCGATCCGCAACATTTCCCTGCGCTCGCCAACGAACTTTACGAATTGCGAAAAGACAAGGGCATGACGATTGACCAAGCGAAAGAACTCACAAAGGACCCAGTCTGGGCCGGCATGATGTTGCTTAAACGCGGTGATGCAGACGGCCTGATTTGTGGCGCGATGCATAAAACCGCTGAAACGCTCAAACCAGCGTTCACCATAATCAAGACCAAACCCGGCGTTGCAATAGCGTCAAGTTACTTTTTGATGCTCGTCGACTCGCAAGTGTATTTCTACGCAGACTGTGCAGTCAATCCCGACCCGTCGCCAGAACAGCTTGCAGACATTGCAATCACAACTGCCGATACGGCAAAATCATTCGGATACGAACCTAAAGTTGCGATGCTTTCATTCGCAACACATAATTCCGCGCAGCATCCACTCGTAGACAAAGTCCAAAAAGCCACCGACATCATACTCCAAAGACGGCCTGATATTATCGTCGACGGACCAGTGCAATTTGACACAGCGGTCGTCCCTGACGTCGCGCAGAAAAAAGCACCACAATCTCCGATTAAAGGCAACGCAAACGTCCTAGTCTTCCCTAATCTTGACGTCGGCAACATAGCGTATAAAATCACACAACGCTTTGCGCACGCAAAACCAGTCGGACCGATGCTACAAGGCCTCAACAAACCTGTGAATGATCTTTCAATCGGTTGCACAATCGAAGAAATCATCGAAACCGCGGCGCTCACCGCAGTCCAAGCAATCACCGAGAAAAAGAAATGAAGACAATCCTCACATTCAATGTCGGAAGTTCGTCCGTCAAAGCATCGCTATTCGTGGGCACGACGCTCTTTTGGAAAAAGAATTTCGAATACGTCACCACAACCAAACAACGCCACGCTATCGTCAGACAGATCGCATCGTTTCTAAAAAAAGAAAAAATAACCGTCGACGTTGTCGCACACCGAATCGTGCACGGCGGACCGTTGACTAAGCACAGTCTAATCAATCCAAAACTACTCAAGAATCTCAAATCTATCGCACAACTAGCACCTCTGCACGACATTCCTGAAATCGAAGTCATTGAATTCGCACAAAAAAATATCGCAAAAAAGAACATCGCCATTTTTGACACAGCGTTCCATCAATCAAAACCATTGCACGCAGCCATGTATGGCTTACCAATTTCACTCGCCAAGAAAGGCATTGTCCGATACGGATTTCATGGCATCTCTCACGAGTACGCAACAAAAAACCACAAAGGCAACGTCATTTCCTGCCATCTCGGTTCCGGCTCGTCGATCAGTGCCATCAAAAACGGTCGTTGCGTTGAAAATTCCATGGGCTTCACACCGCTCGAAGGCCTTGTCATGGGAACTCGTTGCGGCACTATAGATCCAAGCATCCCATTATATTTGCAAGACCAAGGATATTCGCGAAAGAAAATCAAACACATACTCAACAGCGAATCGGGAATTCTTGGCGTGTCTGGAATTTCTAACGACATGCGCGACTTAATGCCAAAGTATAACAAAGATCGAAACGCACGGCTTGCAATCGATTTGTTCGTCTACACCGTTGTCAAAACAATCGGCGCCTACGCAACTGTTCTGGGCGGTTGCAACACTCTCATCTTCACAGCAGGCATTGGCGAAAATGCACCGATGATTCGACAAAAAATCTGCGAGAACCTATCGTTGCTAGGCGTTAAAATCGATCCGAAAAAGAATGCGAAAAATGCGCCAATCATAAGCACGAAATCTTCTAAAGTCCGTGTTATTATCGTCAAGGCTGATGAAGAATTAGCCATGGCAAAGATTGCCTTACGTTTCTAAGTTCCACTCGGTCTGTTGTATTCAAGAAGAGGAATCAATTCTGGAACGATATTCTTTCCGTTCAAAAACAAGTAGCAAACACCTTTCGGCGAAAAATGAGGTTCATCGGCGATACTGAGCACATAATCTTTTATGTCCACAAGTTGACTTTTTTCGTACGCGGTGAAATCTCCTGTTGTTGCAATACCGCCAAGATATGTGGCAAATGATTGTGTGAGAGTATGAGTCAAATCTGATTTGCTCACACCGCTAAATTGATCGACGGAGGCCAAAGCGTTTTTTATTTTATCTTCGTATACATGCAATGGATTTCCGTTGATCTTAAGGACATTGACCAGGCGGTGCAAATTATTGCGCGCATATCGAATGGAACCGTGGATAAGTACTGCATCTTTTCCGATTAACTGGCCGGAATTTCCAATCTGGCGGATTTTGTCTTTCTCATTGATGACGATATTGTCTGGCGTATAGTACGACGCTGGAACGCCATGCTGTTGTAAGGCGCTGGCAATGACTTCACAGAAAATTTTTCGCAGGTGAGTAACGTCAGCTGGAAACAGTGCACGAGGCGCAATTACTGAATATACGATGTATTCTTCGTCTAAGTATACCGCTTGTCCACCCGATTTGCGACGTACGAGGTGCACATTTTCTTTTTCGCAGATTGCCAAATCCACATCAGCGTCACATTTTTGTGCGTATCCGATAGACACGGTTGGTTCCCAATTTGTATAAAGAATTGTAGGAGGAGAAATTTTTTGAGCCACAGCCTTTTGTATCACAACATCAACTGCAGTATTGAAAATACCAGTGTTAGTTGGCGTCTGAAGAACTCTGATTTCCAAATTCATACCTCCACTGCGCTAGTGGTGTTATAAAATACTTACGCCCGTTTAAATGGTTCTCGGTAAGAAACTAACGACCCTTGAGTCGCGCCGTCGCGTCGCCAACAAGCTGCAATCCGGCATTTGTCCGGCCTGGCGTCGCGTTCATGATTAAATCATCAAGCTTTGCTGAGTCATGTAACGAAAGCGTGTTATTGATTTGGGCTGGTACACGAAACGCCGTGCCCTTCATAAAATAAAGATCGTCTTGCACGCATGGCTTTTCTTCCATCAAATACAGCAACAAGCCGTCGTTACATTCAATCGATGGTTTTTGTAAAAGCAAAAGATACGGCATAGCCACCGTATTGTCGTACAATCCGACAAATGGCACACTGCCGCGTGATCGTCCATCGCGCATATCGCCGCTGAACACAGTCTTTGGAGAAAATGACGCCTTTAGCACATCAAAGCGAACAATAGGACTACCTGGGAAGACATGGTTATCGTATTCGCCACTGATTCTATAGGTAAGTTGCTCCGAAGTCATAACTACTTAGTGGTGACAGAACTATATAAGTTTTCTGCTTTTGTTTATAAATAAACTGCCGCCTTACCAGTCAAGCGTTTCTGAGTCTGTTTCACCGATTGGAGACCCTGCAACCGTTACCGCATCACGATCAGTCACCTTTGACGATCCACTTAACCATGCAGAAACGAATGATTGCTTGAAAGTGACGTAGTATTTCTTTGGTGAGAGCATATTGAATTTCACCGCTTTTTTGTCTTCGCCGACATACACGCCGTTAGTATCCGTAATCTTTCCAAACGGTGTAAGAATATAATTGAACCCGATGCCCATGCCTGCGACTTGCGACGCAGAATCTTCTTCTTCAGATCCTGACATGTCCCATGTAAGCGTGTAGTAATAATTCGGGAATTTGAATTCTTTTTTGATTCCAAAACTGTTGAATACCGTCGTTTGATTGATTGCAAGATCCGACGCTTTGACATTTTCTAATTGATACATGACGCCATCTTCAGTTTCGATCTCAACTGCGCCAGGCAGACTTGATTCAAGTCCAGTCTTGACCAGATTGATGAATGGTTCGCTTTCAGAAACGACTTCTAACGTGATATCTGATGTCCAATCGCTGTGCAACTTGTGGTTCACATTGATAGTACCACAGCCCATCAAAAGTAAAGCGAACAGTGTCAGAACGATAACGAGTATTTTTTTCATGAAAGCACCTATCTATAGAATTCTGTCGTCTATCTATTAAAAACTATGCTAATTGCAGTAAGAATATCTCGTCCCTATACTACAACCCACGACGGCACACGAACTACTCTTGCTCATCTTTTGGTCCGCCGCAATGATATCTGACAATGAATCAGATTCATTCAAACAGACTTGGATTGGCCCTGTTTCGCCGCAACAGCCACAACCGCACGCAGTGTATTCCGTCAACTGATTGTTATCTACGCGAGCAGAACATCCGGCAAATACAGTTGCCATCAATAAACAAAGAATGCTAATCGTGCGCATGACAATATACGAGCGCAAGCGCTTAAAAACATATCTATAACTTCAATTTAGCGTATGCTCAGTCGATTTCTGCTTTGCACTAGCAAATAATGTTTCTCGTTCTTGCGGTGTGCGAAGTCTGGATAAATCAAGCTTCTTGTCACATTCTTTGCAGCATACGCGCAATACGCGATCAAGCACACGCTCGTCGTTCACGACGCGAGCCGTTTTCTTACCGCAGAATTCACATGATGAGATAATTTTATCCGTAGGCATTTCTTCTTCAAGCTTAACAGCCGCGTCATTTCCCCAGCCGATCTGCATTCTGTCATCGAAGACAAAACAAGTGCCTTCAAACAAACCGTTTGGATATTGTTGACAATAATTATAGATGCCGCCATTGATTTGATAGACGTTCTTGAATCCTTCTTTTTTCAAGAGCGCAGTTGCGACTTCGCAACGGATTCCGCCTGTGCAATATGTGACGACGTGTTTGTCTTTGAGATTTTCAAGTGCTGGCAATGCTGCCGGTAAATCGCGAAATGTTTTGATGTTTGGCGTCACGGCGTCTTTGAATTTTCCGATGCGTGATTCAATCTCGTTTCGTGTATCCAAAAAGACAACATCTTTGCCGAATTTATTGATCAAATCGTGGACCTGCGATGGTTCAAGATGTTTGCCGCCTGCCGATGGATGCAGATCAGGAATGCGAAGTGTGACCAGTTCAGGCCGTACTCGTATGGACATTCGAGGGAAAGGCTGTTGTTCGATAGATTGTTCTTTGAACCAAATATCCTTGAACTCTTTTTTCTCGTGCATATATTTCTTGTATGCCGCGATATCTTCGTCTGCGCCTGCGCACGTGCCGTTGATACCCATGTCGGCTAAAAGTATTCTGCCAAGAAGATTTCGTGCTTTGCAAAAGACTTTCATCTCGTCGCACAGCTTTTGTGGATCTTTAATCTTCACGAATTTGTAAAACAGTAATACTTTCATCAAATCTAAGATTAAAAATCGCTTTTTATAACTATCGTTCACGAAACTGTGCATGACAAACTAAAAAAGTCCCAGAACATTTATAAATATCAATATACAAAAGTCCACACTAGATGCGAAGTTCAGCTATTGTGGACGACATATCATCTCATCTCAAACAGCCACAGCAATCTGCTTCATTCGAACAATTCCCGTTACAACCGACATTTTCTATCACCGACGTACCGCAGTATTTCACGCCGAGTATTCTTGAGCAAACACTCAGACGATTAGACAATACCCGAGTCTGGTCCGAAACATTGAAAGACGGCTGTGGTTATGAGCACTGGATTGACCACAACGGCACGCGAATGTCCGTGCACGCGCCAGTCGATGCACAAAGTAAACAACGATATCTCTTTTTCCGAATACAAAATTTGCACGACCATCCGCAGGAATGGGTCCGCGCAAGAATCGACTACATCATGTCTTGTGTTCCAAGCGTTCTCACTGACTTGATGAAATCATACCGATCTCCTTCGTTGGCGCCAAACCATACATATGCCGACAGCGCCTGGATTCGTTAATACCCTATATTCTACAGGTAAACACTTAAATCGATTATTTCTCCCAATAGTATGGAATTCCCGCTCAAGAAATTGAAATCTCCTGCAGTGCTCTCGCCCATGGCTGGCGTGACAG
>DATGWN010000040.1:0-2468 GCA_035299465.1 Acidobacteriota bacterium
TGATTGTTGTTTGTACGGTGATTGTTGTCATGCAATACTGACGCATTTTCAAACTTATAAAATTTCGCCATCAATGGTAGTATGGTAAGGAATTTAAATGAGACACAAAAGAAAAACAACTATGAAGATTTTTGAATTCGGACAGATTATACCTGATCTGCAAATTGACGGCAAAGACGCACCATATCCAGTAATAGACGAACGAGTGGCGCGAGCATCCGCTGGCGTTCTTTTCGTTGGCGCAGGTATTGCATTCGCGCAAGCGTTTCTCGTCAACAATCGCACGTATCTTTCGTATTTCATCCTGTTGTTTTTTGTTGAATTTGCTATCAGAGTCCTTGTAAATCCTCGTCTTGCGCCTATTTACGTTATCGGAAAATTACTCACCCGCAACCAAAAGCCAGAGTGGGTCGGCGCAGTGCAGAAACGATTTGCATGGAGCCTTGGTCTTGGTATGGCAATAACGATGATTGTGCTGACATGGGTTGCAGCATACACAGGCATCTGGACTAGAATCCTATGTCTGGTCTGCCTTACACTTCTCTGGCTTGAGACATCGTGTGGCATTTGCGTCGGTTGTAAAATATACTACGGGCTGATTCACATGGGCATACTCAGACAACCAGACATCGCACCAGCATGTCCTGGTGGCGTGTGCGCTATTCGCAAGAAAAGTTAATAACAATATTACACTTCGAATTCATAAAATAATTACAATAATTGGCAAAATTGTTGGATAACATTTAAAACTGAGTCTACAGTATAACGATGTATGAGACTCACATTACTCTTCACGGCAATCGTTGCAATGCTCTTATTGACAGGATGCACTGTCGAAAAATCAACGCAAAGCATTCAGGAAATCATGCTTACTACGCAAGAGATTACAGACTTGCAGATGACGCCAAAATACAAAACTGGCGACGTTGATTTGCCGTGCGTAGTCGAGGAAAGTGACAGTTCGCGAACGCAATATGCACTCTGCGGCTATACCAAAGGCGACAGCGAAATTATAATCGAACTTGCAAAATACAATAATCTCAATGATTTGAACGATTCATATCAATACGCCTCATCGCACTTAATCAACTCAGATTGGCTTATACAACAAGACGCATACGGCGACATGAGCAAGTTGCAGAAATGGAATGAGTCAAGCACATTCTACTACCATTTCTATATCGTCAAGGATATGTACATGATTCACGTCACCTCTAAAGGCGTGGAAAGTGATCAAGCCACAGTTGTAGATATCGGAAAAACGATGCTAGACAAAATCAAATAATTTTTTCTAATGGCGTTCAAAACAATTATAAGTGAATACGCTCAATAAGAACGTATGGCAAACGCAAAAAGCATTATCTATTGGATTTCAACGCTCTGGCTCGCACTTGGCATGTTCTCAACAGGAATAGTGCAAGTATTGCAGACAAAAACGGAAGTCGATTTCGTCGTTGCCCTTGGCTATCCGGCGTACGTCCTAATCATTCTTGGCGTCTGGAAACTGTTGTCGGTCGTCGCAATCTTGATTCCAAAATTCCCGCTGGTAAAAGAATGGGCATACGCAGGCATCTTCTTTACTATGACTGGCGCAATTTTCTCGCACCTTGCAGTAAAAGATCCTCTCACCGCAATCCTGCCAGGTTTACTCCTTACTGTACTGACAATCGTCTCATGGTATACACGACCTGAGAGCAGAAAACTCACAAAAATTAAATAGACTAAGACGGAGAAAAAACCTGTGGAAAAAACCGAACGCATATATTGGACATCAACGGTGATTCTTGCAGGTAGCATTTTCTTCATAGGTTTAGTACAGGCGTTTCATCGCCAAGCAGAAGTTGACCTCATCACAAATTTAGGATTTCCTGTCTATTTTCTCACCATTCTAGGCAGCTGGGAAATACTTGGCTCAATAATCCTTGTCATACCGGTAAAACCCGCAGTCAAAGAATGGGCGTATGCCGGAATCTTTTTTGTGCTATCCGGCGCGATATTAGCGCACGTCGCTGCAGGCGATCCGCTGACTGCAACCATACCTGCACTTTCCTTGATTCTTTTGACAGTCATATCATGGCTGTTCCGACCTAAAGCCGCGCCAATCAATTGACGACAAAGTCATATCCGTGCCGATAAAAACTGACAAACTTTAATAATCCCGGCGACAGTATCTTAGTATGGCAATTTCACAAGGCGTCGTACACAAAGTTCCTGCAGATATGCGTAAAGCACTCAATGTTCCTAAGATTACTGCACTGTGGAACGACCTCACGCCATTAGCACGCAACGAATGGATCTGTTGGACTACGTCTGTAAAAAAAGAAGAAACGCGAAAAGAGCACATAATACGAATGTGTTCTATGTTGCAAAAAGGAAAACGCAGACCGTGCTGTTGGCCTGGTTGTCCACACAGATAATTACTGAATTATTTTTTCTATCGGCTTTCCTTTTGCTAAATCGTCGATGAG
>DATGWN010000041.1:0-8418 GCA_035299465.1 Acidobacteriota bacterium
CTCAAATTAAAAATATTAACGAATTTCAGGACAAAATTATTTTGGCAGCGTATAATAATGAGAGCTGGCTTGATACTCCACCAATCAAGTTTATCATACATCTACAGTAGAGTGTCTGCATCTCTCAGACAGCAGTCGTGAACTCTCATAAATTTTCGGATGCCAATGTCCTCACGAGGCTTATTTTAGTTCACGAAAATTTCCCTGAACTAGACATTTTGGCGAGTCGGAATTATCTACGCACTGTGCTCGGCATAGTGACCTATTCTCCTCGCACGTCAGTAGAGGCTTTCTCGTTATCTATAAGAGTAAGTTCGTATTTCCAAAAGTATGGCACAGATACGACAGCTATCAAACGAGCACATAGAACGTATTCTTGCCATCCAATCTGAATGCTATCCTCCCGAATTACTTGAGCATGATAATACGTTTCGCACAATGATGCAAATTTATCCCACAGGCTGCAATGGGATTTTCACAGATGACCTCGCAGGCTATCTTTTCTTTCACCCATTCACAGACGGAAAAATTAAACCATTAGACACACAGCTGCATCTCGCTGGCGATGAGAATTGCATGTACATCCACGACCTTGCAATACGTCCAAGTATGCAATCAAAAGGCTATTCCACAGCATTACTTGCCGATTGTGAGCGAATAACCAAAGAAAATAACTTCAAAACGCAGGCACTTGTCGCCGTCCAGCACAGCCATTCGTTCTGGCAAAAAAAGGGATTTGTGACAGTTTCAGAAATTGACTACCATGGATTACCTGCAAAATATATGAGAAGAATTATTCCTTCTTAGATTCAAGCCGTTTTTGCGCTTGCTTTTCAGACTGTTTAATCAGATTATGTGTCGTCTTTCGTGAAACGACGTGATGCGTATTTACACGTGACTTCAACAACATCTTTCTCCAACTATTTCCTGCGTCTGACATAAAGTTGAGAATAGCAGACCCTTTATCAAATGGTCGCACTATTTTGGCGAAACATGGCATAAATAATTTGCAAGAGTGATATGCCTAAAGTCACCGAACTGGTTTTTGTAGTGAAGCAATGACGGAGTTTGTTTTTGCATAATACCGACGTACAACCGCGAAACACCTTGCTCTTTGAGTAGTTTTGTACTTTGGATATCAAGCGCAGCCATCGCTCCAGAATATGTAGGATCATGGCATCGAAATACGTGAGCTGCCTGAGTATTATATTGTCCAAATCCAGCGCAAGCCATTAATGTATTATCTTCAGAAAAAATTCCCATCACCCGAAAGTTCGCGTGTTTGTATAATTCAAACGTTTCACGCGTCGGCATACCAACAAAAGAAGCCTGATATAAAGATTGGTCGACCTTCTGTTTCCATGCAGACCATTTTTGGCGCAGTCTGTCAACAATAGGAGACTGGACAGCTGTCATTAAACGAACCGTCCAATTGTTTTTCTCAGCGCGGTTTTGTGCATTTCTAAGCCTGCGATGATGCGGGCCACTTAATGTTGCGTCAAATTCTTTTGGATTCTGTACTAAGTATGTAACCATTGTTTGTTTGGTTTTCACTTCTTTTAAGTCTGCAGCCTTCAATACCTCGTCGATTTCTAACGGTTTTGTGTCTGACGGCGTTGCATCAAATGCAGTAAAGTGAATCATTGGATTTGCCATGATGCCTTCTTCTTTTGCGGCGCGAATGATATCCATATCAGGTTGTCCGACAGGCCTCGTAACGACAGTAACACCTTCTTTCCAAGAAATCATTTGCGCAGTGTGCGCGTTAGACGCCGCACGGACATATGGATAATGAGATACTTGATAGTACGGAATCTGCGTGTAAATACTCATGTGATGGTTCAATAGTTTCAAATATTTCTCCTCATCGCCTACAAAATCAAGTAATCCACGCATGATGACACTGAGAAGTAGTAATTATATATAAAACCGACCGTTTAAATTCGTAAAAAATCCACATAATGCATAATCAAAACTTCATGGCACACCCACTCGCCAACCATCCAACTTCTTTTTTTAAACAACGAAACATTCCAACCGTATGCTCATCGGCATTGTAGGGGAAAAAAGAAACGTCATACAGAAATTGTTCGCGAAAGCAAAAACACCGGCACTCGTCATTGACTGTGCTAACGCCGCTAATCCGCACAGACTCAAGATAACTCAAGAACAATTGACAGACTATCACATCATTCCGATCGAATTATTATACGCCTTTAGGGACATCACAAAAAATCTTCCGACGCAATTTGCATCCATCATCATCACGCCGATTGACATCCTGTTCAATTATCATGACAACAACGAGAACATGCACATGTACTCGCAAGCGTGGGAAAATTTACGTAAACACAAAGGGACCATATACGTCGGCGTGAACAAAGGAACAATACATGAAAATTACGCAAAGATATACTGCGACGAGCTAATCATGGGACACACAGCATACAGCCAGCGAGTGAATCTGAACATACTACAGCAAGAGCTCAGAGCATACATGCAAACAATGTCGCCAGAGCAAAGAGCAGTAGTTGAAAAATTACTCATCTACCCTCTGCACCACATAGGTAGTATAACATTTGCCAGCAGCATGCACGCATGGGCATTGCATAATATATCGATTGATGTCGAGTTGCATCGTGAACTGATGATGCTAAAAGAAGTATGCGAGAAACTTGAGGAAAGAGTGGACACATTGGAGAGACTGCATGGAAAACAAGACGTGGCTGATCGACGCATATCGGAGCAACAATTCGATTATACTCTGGCTCAAACAGCAATCGAAAAACATACGGATTGAAAAATCGTTTGAACCAACGTTCTACGTCCAAATAGACCAAGAGAGCAAGAAGTTTTTCAAGCGGCATGCTATCCCAGAAGTCTGTGTTAGAAAACAGACATACATGAAGACCAAACAGCGCGTCTTCGCACTCCATACACAATGCAACGACTACGAAAAACAAATACGAACGATTGAACAAGAGACAAAATATCGCGCAGTCCTCTATAATGCGGACGTCACACCCGAGTATCAGTATCTGTACAAAAAAAATCTGCAACCGTTTTGTCTAATACATCCCGAGTCGTTAGAAAGAATACCAACGCAAGATCACGCAAATCTCAAATCGATAAGAATCACCGTGAGTAGTGACCTCAAAAAAATTTCACTAGGAAAAACGCAGTTCATCGGAGACGACTATCTCAATAGATTCACACAAACATTCATCGCCGAAGACCCCGACGTTATTTTTATGGAGCGAGCATTCAGTATGCTCCCAAAATTAAATGATTTGTTGCTGCAACACAACATACGATGCCCATTTCACCGATGGGACGAAGCTCCAATCAAATACAAAGGAGGAAAATCTTTCCACAGCTATGGAAAAGTGAGATTTCACGAATTTGCAATACGATTGCATGGACGGTTCTTAGTGGACTTAAGCACAACCGTTGGCGATGACTGCGAAACAGACGCAATCATCGAACTCAGCGAATTGTGCGGCATGGGATTTTCACATATAGCGTCAAGAAGTTATGGCGCAGTATTCCAGTTCGCCGTCATCAAAGAATTATTTTCCAAAAGCATTCTTGTCCCGTATAAAGAGAAGCCCATTGACAAACCAATGCATCTGTTAGGGCTGCTCAAAGCAGATAGAGCTGGTCAAACGCTCGATCCAAAAACTGGATTTCATACTGACGTCGCAGAGATTGACTTTGCCAGCATGTTCCCGCACATCATCTATAATCACAACATATCCGCCGACACAATTCTGACAGACAAAGGACCATTTGCAAAAGTGCCTGGGACCACCATCAGCATAACCACGCGTTTTCAAGGCATAACGCCAAAAGTCCTAAAACCTTTCATTGACCGACGTATGTATTACAAACAAAATCCAACAGCTATAAACAAAGAACGCTCCGTCGGACTAAAGATGGTCCTCGTCTCAAGCTACGGATATCTTCGATTTCGCGAATTCAAACTCGGACTTGCAAGCGCACACATGGCCATCTGCGCATACGCCAGAAGAATATTGCTACAAGCAGTCAGATTAGCTGAAAAATACGATTTCCAGGTCGTGCATGGCATAGTAGACGCACTCTACATCAAAAAGAAAGGAATAACAAAGGAAGAAGTGCAAAAATATTGCGAAGAGCTGCACCAACTCAGCGGCATACCCGTCAGCTTTGAAGGGATATTTTCCTGGATCTGTTTTTGTGCCAGTGTCAATAATCCTGACATCCCTGTCCCTACAAAACACTTTGGCGTCTTTACCAACGGCGACGTAAAAGCGCGAGGTATCGAGATCCGCGAACGCGGCAAACCAAAATACGTCAGGACATTTCAGACAAAAGTTTTGTTAGAGCTACTGGACATCAAACGAGCGCACGATATCAAAAAGAAAATGCCGCAGCTAAAGACACTCTACAATGACGCAGTACAGCAACTCAGTCTTGCCACTGCAGACGACCTTAAAGTCCGGATCGCGCTTGGCGAAAGTGAGTATTCAACAAACATCCCGCAAAAAGCGATTGTTGAAAAATACAAGAAGAAAGGAATACAATTGCAGCCCGGACAAGTTATATATCATATCTACACGACCCGCGGAGTTGCACTACCAGAAGAATACAAACAAAATCCTCATCAAGATGAATATCAAAAAATGCTTTTTCGCGCACTCCATCAAATTTGCCAACCCTTCGGCATAAAACGAGAAGAATTGCTGGAATATCTTCAGATAGAACGACAGACACAGCTCAAAGAATATCAACGATTCAAAGAAGTCTACATACCGATACCAAAAAAATACGAAGATTATCGTGGCGTATCCGAGCAACTTATTAGAAAAGACCTCCAAAAAAAAGGCTGGCTCGTTTGGCGCGGCGGATTGATCCACTACGCCGGACAAAAACACGAATATCCCAACGTGCAAAAGAAATACGAGCTTCTTGCCCAGTTGCTTGATAAATATCATCCAGACGTACGCGATCATTTGTCATACATCTGTCGCGTTCATCACGGAATGCCAGACTTCATCTGCTACAAGGACGGCCGATTCTTGTTCGTCGAGTGCAAACTTGCATACGAGACAATCAAAACAGGACAGCGCATCTGCGCGCAAAAACTCACCGACCTCGGATTCGAAGTCCAGATTCACCGAATAGTTCACGAACCGACAAAAGTGAGAGTTGCATATGTAGATACGAACATGCGTCGCGCACAAATAGTCGACAGACAACTCGCGCTAAAAATATAATTCAAGAATCAAAAACCTAAAGTTTAATTGACGAAAAACCCTTCTGTGCAAGTTCACCAAAAAGCTTACCTACTGGTTGCAGTGTGCCGCGATAGAACAACCCTACATGATTTTCATCATAATTGCCTACGAGAGCTTGATGCCAACCCACTTGATATTCGTCCCCGTACCACGCCATCCCAAGGATCGGAAAACCGTCTTTGCGTAACGCTTCGATTGCATCATACGTCTGCTGGCACATTGTAAGCGCATGGTCTGGCCACGCATTAACTTCCGTGTGCAGCAATGGTACTTGATATCGGGCATAATATTCCTTGACCAACGTCAGAAACTGTGACGAATGCGTCGGGTCGCAATGCACAACACCATCTAAACCGTACATGTGAACGCATGTTGGATAATGATCAATTCCAAGAATTGCGTGTTCGCGCGATCCATGCTGCATAAACCATTCATACTCTTCAGCAGACATACCTGCACCCATCAAAAATGCATTTACCGCATCATCTCGCTTTCCAAAAATAAGATCAAGCATCACAAATCGTCGCGTATTGAAAAGCGTGACTTCTGCAATACGAGATTCATGCGTGTATGTGGCTAATTCAAAACTTTCATTTTGCAAGAAAACAGGATGAAAGGGCCTTTGCTCTTGCGTCCAGACCGTAAGTATTGCTTCACGGGCAAGAAGCACGGCTTTGCATATATTCTTTGCAGCATTTACAAACGCCACATCGTCATTCCATTCAGATCGTATTTGCTCATTCCAAATTCCAATCTTTGCACAAAAAAATGCAGTCACATACGGCTCATTCACACAAGTGAAAAACTGTGTTCTGGGATAACGTTTGGCAAACGCTCGCGCATACGATGCAAAATGTTCCGGAAAGTGAGGATTCTGAAAGAATGATTTTGAGGGATCCTCTTCATGTAACCATCGCGGCAAACCAAAATGCAGTAAATCCGCAAGTACGGTGATATTGAGTGTTCGGCATAATTCCATGACTTTGTCGCAGAACGAGAAATCAAATGTATCTTTTCCTCGGTGTGTCTGCGAATAACAAGGACCAAATCGCAACCAGCGCAAACCAAGGGCGTGTATATTTCGAATTCTCGTCTCGTAATGACTATAAAAATCAAATGCCTCTGTGAGCTGATCACGACGTACACCATTAACCCACGGATCAGAATTCTCAATTCCAGTACAGAATATCCCCTGCGCAGGAATTTCATCAAGAATCTTTGGGTGCAAGCTCATGTACGAAGAATATGTCTATCCTTAAAATGACTTATGCAGTGGCACTCGCAAATATATAGCATACTGTAGGAAGGAATAAAAACAACCTCGCATACAGTATGCCTAGATGCATACATTTGTTACAAGAGCCATACTGACAGCCGCATGTCTGGGTACAACAGCATGCAGCACCGTAGTCAGAACAGCAGTCGACTATTGCGACTTGCGGCGCATGGAAACACAAATTCCTCTAGAACAGCGCGTGCAGCTTGTTGAAGATCGATTATTCTCGGAATTTTATTACCCAGACATAGGACTCATATCGCATTACAACGAAAGAAAAGACGAGCAAACACAAAAAGGCCCTTTACAACTCGAACAAAACGCACATCTGCTCGTTGCACTTGCAAAAAAGTACGAAGTCACCAAGGATGAACAAACGCTAGCACGTGCAAAAAAATTGATAGACGGCTTTTTGTACATGGACAAGCTCAACGACCTTGACGGATTTCTACCCATGGAAGTCCGCCTACAAAACGATAAGACTTATCTACTCAAACCAAATACGCCATCTTTTGGTTATACACAATTATTCTACGCATATGTCCTGGCCAAAGAATCATTTGCTAATACATCAGTGAGTGAAAATATAGCTTTTCACGCAAATCTCATTTTCGAGCGACTTGCCAAAGACAATTTCATCGTCAAAAATAACAAAGGAAAGCAAGTTGAGTATAGCGACGCATCGCCGACAAAGACATTTATGCTGACCAGTTCACATATAGAATCGCTCGCATTCGCTACAGCTGGCCGGTATCTGGTCGATAAATACACAAATCCAGGACTTCATGAAAAACTAAAATCAGTAGAGCATACACTTCGCGTAACCTATGGTTACGACACCCGCCCGGCGTTATTGAAAGTGAATCTTGGCATTTACCGCGTCCCTACGCCATCCACATCTTGGCTTGACTTGATGAAACTTGCAATAATATATCACACGACAAAGCATGAGAAGTATGCAAAACACATAGTAGACCTTGCAAAATCATATGCTGACGACAAAAATCCGTTTTTTATCACGATGCACTTGCAGCACGGAAACGAGTCCATGCAAGAAAAAAAGAAATTAGCACAAATTGCCTTAGAGCGACTGCAGACATATCCTATCACAAACACATCTCAAGAAGTAATCAATAGCACTGGCGCATCAACGCGATTGATACCTCGCTTCGTCAAAAATCAAGCTGAAAAAGAAACAACACAACCCCTCCCCATTTGGGCGACTTCAGGCGATACATATCAGTGGAAACGAAACCCATATCGCATACAGGGAAACATAGGCGAAGACGGTTCTAAAATTTTTAACGCAGTTGACCTCTATGAAGTATATTGGATGCTACAATCACAAACAAGAACACGTACAGAAAGCGTAGCGACGACCACATCAGAACGAAAGACCGCTCTGTAAACTTATTTGATGTATCCGCCTTTCTGCAAATTCCAAAGACGCTTATATTCGCCTGCCTGCTTAATTAACGTAGCGTGCGTACCCTGCTGCACAATCTGCCCATGTCTTAAAACAACAATTTTATCCGCGTTCATAATAGTAGACAATCGGTGCGCAATGATAATAGTAGTTCTATTTTTTGTTAGATGAGCCAACGCTTTCTTAATAGCGAATTCCGTCTCAGAATCCAAAGAACTTGTAGCTTCGTCTAAAACAAGAATACGCTTGTCCGCAAGAATTGCCCGTGCAATAGAGACTCGTTGCTTTTCTCCACCGGACAATTTGATTCCGCGCTCTCCAACAATAGTGTTTTCCGCAAGCGGCATCCCCGCAATGACATCGTCCAATTGCGCGAGAGATAGAGCGCGCATTACTTGATCTCGCGTCGCAGTAGGATTGGCAAAAAGAATATTATT
>DATGWN010000042.1:0-22119 GCA_035299465.1 Acidobacteriota bacterium
AAGAGACGACCTCATCCAACGAGCAGTCCTTGCAATCCAGAACAACAACCGACAGCAATACGGTGCATATGAACATGCAGGTATGCGACACGCAGTAGATCTCTCCAAAAGACGACGAGACTACAAAGGTGTATACGGTAAAGGAGCATCAAGAATCCCAAAAAAGGTCATGAGCCGAAACGGATCGCAGATGCACCTCGTTGCAGCTAATGTTCCTCAGGCAGTCGGTGGTCGAAACGCTCACCCTCCAAAGCCATCAAAGGACTGGACTCAAAAAATCAATGACGACGAAAGAAAGAAAGCAATCAGAAGCGCTCTCTCAGCAGTTGTCGACAAGAAAATCGTAGGCGAGCGAGGACACAAAATCCCAGCAAGCTATCCATTCTTACTCGATTCATCGTTTGAATCAATCGCAAAGACAAAAGACTTCTTTGCAGCATTGAACACAATCGGCTTCGACAACGAATTAGTACGATCATCAGTCAAGCGAATCAGAGCAGGCAAAGGAAAACTCCGAGGCCGACGCTACAAACGAACAGTGGGTCCACTTGTCGTTGTATCAGACGCTTGCAATGCATCAAAAGCAGCAAAGAACATTCCAGGTGTGGATGTCGTCAAAGTTTCACAATTGAACGTTGAAGATCTCGCACCAGGTTGCGTCGCAGGAAGAGCAGTTCTCTTCACGAAAGCAGCAGTGGAAAAGATCAAAGAGGGCAATCTCTTTTTGTAGGTGAATACTATGGAAATCAGCGCAGTCCTCAAACATCCAGTTTCAAATGAAAAGGCAATCCGCCTTATGGAATCGGAAAACAAACTCACTTTTGTCGTCGACATGAACGCGACAAAGCCAGAAATCAAACAAGCAGTAGAAGCTGCTTACAAGGCAAAAGTAGTCTCAGTCAACAGTCACATCAACCGTGACGGTGACAAAGTCGCTTTCGTCAAGTTTGATCCATCAACGCCAGCGATTGACGTCGCAACAAGCCTAGGGATGATTTAGGGGTATAGACAATGGGAAAATTAATCATTGCACAACGACGTGGTAAGGGCTCAAGCCGATATCGCGCGCACAGTTTCAATTTCGCAGGAAAAGCGACTCACCCAGTTTTGACTCAGAACAATAAGACTGAAGTTTTCACTGGAACGATCGTCGACTTCATCAAGTGTGCAGCTCACACAGCTCCACTTGCACAAGTCGAATACTCAAACGGTGATGCATGCCTCATGCTCGCATGTGAAGGACTCAAAGTAGGAGACACTGTTACAGTAGGAGCAGCTGCAGAAGCAGTCCCAGGTAACATCATGCCACTTTCAGTCGTACCAGAAGGTACTTTGGTATTCAATATCGAATCAATGCCAGGTGACGGTGGAAAATTCGTCAGAGCTTCCGGTGTTTTCGCACGAGTAGTTGCAAAGACAGCAAACGGAATCCTTGTCCGACTTCCATCCAAGAAGCAGCGATTCTTCAACGAAAACTGCCGAGCATCAATTGGTGTTCTCGCAGGCGGCGGAAGAATTGACAAACCTCTTCTCAAGGCAGGTAACAAGTTCTTCAAGTTCAAAGCACGAAATCACTTGTATCCAAAGACTTCAGCTTCCAAGATGAACGCTGTTGACCACCCATACGGTAACAAGAGATCTTCACGAAAGTCCAAAGCAATGCCAGTTGCACGTAACGCACCACCAGGACGAAAGGTTGGTATGATTGCAGCTAGACGTACAGGACGTAAGAAGAAATAAGGTGAACGATGGCAAAAAAAATATTCACGTTTAAAGGAAAGACAATCGAAGAGCTTCAATCATTATCATTGGTTGAACTCGCACCTCTCCTTAATTCAGCAGCACGCCGAAAGATCAAGCGCGGCTTCTCACCAAGTGAGCAAGCTTTCCTTAAGCGACTTGTCAAGAAAGGCGACAACGTAAGAACGCACTGCCGAGACATGATTATCCTTCCAGCAATGGTCAACAAGGTAATCGCAGTCCACAAAGGCAGCACTTTCGAAGACGTTCGAATAACACCAGAAATGATCGGTTACCGATTAGGTGAATTCGTTCCGACGAGAAAGAAAGTCGTACACGGCGCAATGGGTCTTGGAGCATCAAGATCAAGTGCAAACGCTGAGCGTAAGTAGGTGAACTAAAATGGCATACCAATACGCAACTCAAAATATGACTGACAAGATGGCTCGTGCATCACGAACTGGTCTTGCAATCTCGACTAAGCAGTCAATTGAAATCGCGAACCGAATCCGAGGCAAGCAGACAACAGTCGCTCAAAAATACTTGGAAGAAGTCATCAGCATGGACAGACCAGTTAAATTGACGAGATTCAACTGGAATGCAGGTCACAAACCAGGCATCGGTCCAGGTCGATATCCAGTCACTGCAGCAGCTGAGTTCCTCAGATTGCTCAAGTTGACAATCGCAAACGCTGCGCACAAATCACTTGACACAAGCAGACTTCGAATTTTCAACGTAGTCGCACAACGCGGCCCGAAGTCATACAAGCCAAGCCGAACTCGCGGACTTAAGTCAAAGGTAACTCACCTTGAGATCGTCCTCGAAGAATTCCATCCAAAGAAAGCAGCATCAAAGAATGCATCCGCTAAGACTGCAAAGTCCGCGGCTAAACAATAAGTGATGATCAAATGATTGAACGAAAAGTAGTCAACGAAAAACTCCAAGAATACTTGGTAGAACAATTCATCGGCGAAAGCTTGAGCCGAGTAGGATACTCACACACACAAGTCCAAAAGACTCCAGTCGGTGAAAAAATCGTTATCCACGCATCACGACCAGGCCTCATCGTCGGTTCAAAGGGTTCAAACATCAAGAAATTGACAAAAGTCCTCAAGACTAAGTTCAAGTTCGACAACCCACAAATCGAAATCGCTGAAGTCACAAACTCAACGACAAACGCTCAACTCATCGCAGAAAACATTGCATTCCAGCTCGAAAAATTCGGCCCACAACGATTCAAGGGTATCGGATACGCAGCTATGGAAAATGCAATGAAGGGCGGTGTACTCGGTATTGAAATCCTCATCTCAGGCAAGTTGCCATCGGCACGTGCAAAGAGCTGGCGATTCTACTTGGGTTACCTCAAGAAATGCGGCGACATCGCAATCAGCGGCGTTGACAAAGCCTACACTCAAGCTAAATTGAAAGCAGGCGTCATCGGTGTTCAAGTCAGTATCCTTCCAGCATCAACAGTATTGCCGGACAGAATCCAAATCTTTAGCGAAATGCAGGACGTCACTCCTCACGCAAAAGACACAGGTTCAAAGATTGAAGTTGCGCCAGAAGCTGACGCAGCATCAAACCCTGTTCCAGTCGATCTGAAGGTTGAAGCTCCAAAAGCAAATGCTAACGCACCAGCTGCTCCAGCAAATATCAAAGACATGGCTAAGGAAAAGAAAGCCCGAAAGCCACGAGCAAAGAAAGCAGAAGGCGCTGAAGCTCCAGCAAAGACTGAGTAGGTATTCCCATGAATGCAAAAGAACTCAAACAAATGCAAACTCCACAACTCAAGGAAAAACTCGTACAACTACGAACAGACCTTGTAAAACTAAACGGCTCAGTAGCGACTGGCGCTGCACCAAAGAACGCAGGTCAGATCCGTACGATGAGAAAATCCATCGCGCGAATCCTTACAGAGTTACGAACTCGAGAGGTACCAGCGAATGGATGATGAACTTTTCGATAAATTTGGCCTACCAAAAGAGTTGATGGTTGGCGATTCAATCGCCAAGGAAAGTCAGCGAATCACGGTCAAAGTCATCAAGAAAAAGTTCAATAAGAAGTACACGACGGTCCAGGGCATCGACGCGAAATCACTTGACATCAAGGAAATCGCACGAAAGCTCAAGGAAAAGTTTGCGTGTGGCGGAACATTCAAGGACAACATCATCGAACTTCAGGGCGATCACTTGGCGCGAATGCGCAAAGCATTGATTGAACTCGATTTCCCACCAGAAGTCATCGACGTTATCCAAAGCAACTAGGTAATCATCATGGAAAAAACACAAACAATCGGATTCGGTTTTGAAAAACCAAAACTTGGCGAGAACGTTACGCCAGATAAGAACTGTCCATTTTACGGCTCACTTAAAGTTCGTGGCAACGTCATGAGCGGCGAAGTAGTAAGTGCAGCATCACACTTGTCAGCGACAGTTAAGATCGTTCGACAAATTTTCATTCCAAAGTACAAGCGATACTTGCAAAGATCAAGCAAAGTCCGCGTCCACAACCCTGCAGTCATCAACGCAAAAGTTGGCGACATCGTTGAGTTCATGGGCTGCCGACCGATCAGCAAGACAAAGAGTAACGTCATCGTCCGCGTAGTCGGTCATGTCGCAAAAGAATAGGTAATACCATGAAAGGCATCAAAGCAAACATCACTCGACTCTTGCCAGTTGGTACAAAAATGCCGACATGCGACAACAGCGGTGCAAAAGTAGTCCAAATCATTTCAGTCGTAAACGCGAAGACAAGAAAAGGTCGACGCTCGACAGCAGGTATCGGTGACCTCGTCACAGTAGCTGTTGTTTCCGGAAGACCAGACATGAGACACAAAGTTGTCCAAGCAGTCATCGTACGACAGAAGAAAGAATACCGCAGACCAGACGGAATGCGAGTCAAATTCGAAGACAATGCTGCAGTCATCATGAAAGATGAAAAAGGTGGTAACCCTAAGGGAACTATCTTCAAAGGCCCAGTAGCTAAGGAAGCTGTTGAACGATGGCCAGGTATCGGCAAAGTAGCGAGCATA
Organism: Acidobacteriota bacterium; assembly: GCA_035299465.1. Taxonomy (GTDB): domain Archaea; phylum Nanobdellota; class Nanobdellia; order Woesearchaeales; family DATGWN01; genus DATGWN01. The sequence continues at coordinate 4,772 of DATGWN010000042.1, forward strand.
ATCCTATAACGACCATGATAGAAAAATCAACTCAACCAAGAAAGCAACGACTTTCACAACACAAGGCTCCGTTGCACGTTCAGTCAAAGAATTTGAACGCTCACCTTTCAAAAGAACTCCGAACAAAATACGCTCGACGATCAATTCGTGTCCGTGTAGGAGACAAAGTCAAGATAGTTCGAGGCCAATACTCAGGTAGTGTAGGCGCAGTTGAACGAGTCGAAGCAAAAGACGGCAGAATCTATGTCGCTAAAGTCGAACAAATCCGAAAGGATGGTACTAAGTCATTGTACCCGATCAGCGCATCAAACGTCACAATACTAGACCTCAAGTTGGACGACAAATTGCGAGCAGCAAAACTGTCATCCAAGAAGAAATAGGTGTAACATGGTAAAAAATCACTTGAAAAGAATAGCAGCCCCAAAAACATGGCCTATCTCTAGAAAATCAAACATCTTCGTCATGCGACCAAACGCAGGCAAAGATATGGACCTTTCATTACCTATTGGATTTGTCCTCAAGGAAGTCCTCTGCGTAGCTGAAACAAGCAAGCAAGCAAAGTCCATCATCAAGACTGGCAACGTCCTTATCAACGGTAAGAAAGTAACAGACCTTCGACAATCAGTCGGATTGTTTGAGACAGTTACACTCGTTGCAGAGAACAAGTCATTCCGTGTTGGCATCAGCGAACAAGGTAAAATGACACTCGTTGCAGTATCAGCAAGCGACGCAGCTCACAAACTCGAAAAGATCGTCGGCAAAAGATTGGTTAAAGGCGGCAAGATGCAGCTTAACTTCCTCTCAGGCCACGTTCTCTCAACAACAGGTAAACACTCTTATGCAGTCGGCGACTCAGTAGTTCTCGACGATAAGAACGCTGTGAAGTCGCACCTCTCATTCAAGAAAGGAATGACTGCACAATTCATCGGCGGTAAACACATCGGAAGCTTTGGAACAATCCAATCCATCGACGAACAGAAGATCGTCGTCACTATTGACGGCAAATCTGTCGAAACGCTCAAGAAATACGCGTTCGTCGTCGGCGAAGACAAAGCGGCGGTAACGATCAAATAGGGCTCACCATGACAACAACGACAACAACACAACCAATGCGCGCGATCAGCGTTGAAAAAGTAACACTCAACTGCGGTTGCGGCACTGATCACACACGATTAGAAAAATCAGTCAAGCTCTTGCAGATCATCACTGGCCGATCACCAGTCAAGACGATCACAGAATTGCGTATCCCAGGCTGGGGACTCCGTAAGGGTCTACCAATCGGCGCAAAGGTAACGCTACGAGGCGAAGAAGCAACAGCAGTCCTCAAGCGACTTATCGAAGCACGAGAAATGAAATTGCGACAATCAATGTTTGACAATAACGGAAACATCGCGTTTGGCGTCCACGAATATATCGATATTCCTGGCGTAGAATACGACCCGACAATTGGTATCATTGGTCTTGAAGTAGCAGTTACGCTCAAGAGACCAGGATTCAGAACGAAAGTTCGAAAATACCAGAATCGAGCTGTTCCAAAGAAACACCGCATCACACAGGTAGAAGCCATCGACTTCGCAAAGAAGGAATGGGGCGTAAAGATATCTGATGAGGAAGAATCCGAATAGGTGACATCATGACAGTAAGCTACTACAAAAAGGCATTCAAACAGTTGCGAGCAAAGCCAACTAAGTTGGCAAAGTTCGTAAAGCACTCTGGTCCAAAGGAACGAAGTTGCGGCAGAGCCCTCAACCGTTGCAAGATCACCGGCCGAATCGGTGGTCATGTTGGACAATATGGCATCGGCGTTTGTCGCCAGTCATTCAGAGAGATCGCAAAGAAGATCGGCTTCAAGAAGTATAACTAGGTGACCATATGGTATTAAACGATCCACTCGCAAACATGCTCTCAAAGATACAGAACGCATTACGCGTGAGCAAGACTGAAATTCAAATCACTCCAGTCTCACGATTGATGCTCCAAGTACTCGAGCTACTCAAAGCACACGGCTACATCGGCGAAGTAGAAGTCCACGATAGCATCAAAGGCAAAATCGCAGTTGTCAAGTCATTTGAGAAGATCAACAAATGTGGTGTTATCAAGCCACGCTTCAATTTCAAGATTGGAGAGATCATAGAACACGAACAACACTTCCTTCCAGCAAAGGACTTCGGACTCATCATAGTCTCGACGCCAAAAGGCATCATGACTATCGACGCAGCACGAAAGGCGCACACAGGCGGTAAGCTTGTCGCATATTGCTACTAAGGTTGACCATGGCAGAAAAGAAAAATCACCAAATCACAGTGGAATTGCCAAGCGGCGTTTCAGCAACGTATGCAAACGAAGTCTTGACAGTCACAGGAAAGGCTGGCGCAGTCTCCCGACCATACAAGAATCCACAGATCTCTGTAACAGTCAACGGACAGCAAGTAGTCCTTCAAGCAACTTCAAGCAACCAACGCGAGAAGATGCACATCCGAACGCTCGAAGCCCACATCAAGAACATGATTGCTGGCGCTCAAAAGCCATATTCGTATGAATTGAAGATTTGCTCAGGTCACTTCCCTATGACAGCAGCACTCAAAGGCTCCAAATTCGAACTCAAGAATTTCTTGGGAGAACAACACCCACGAAGCCTTGAAATCAAGCCAGGTGCAAAAGTCACAGTCAGTGGCGCAATGATCACAGTCGAAGCGACTGACAAGGAACTCGCAGGCAGAGTAGCATCAGACTTAGAACAGCTTACTCGAATCGCGAACCGAGACCGACGTATTTTCCAAGACGGAATCTACATGACAAAAAAGGCTGGTAAGCCTGTATAGAGGATCACATGACAAACTTACTCAAAGAAAAAGAACAGATTCGAAAGATCAGACCTGTATTCCGCCGACACAGAGCGAATCAGATCAAGAGAATCTCCCGAACAGGTTACCGTGCAGGAAAAGGTTTGCACAACAAGATGGGCGACAACAAAGCCGGCCATCGACCAGGTATTGCAACTGGCTACGGTTACCCAAAAGACCTTCGTGGATTTGATCGAAAAGGTCGAAAGATCGTTCATATTGAATCAGTCGCAGCAGTTGCAAACGCAAACGCAAAGACTGACGTCGCAGTTATCAGCGCAAAGCTTGGTACTTTCAAAAAGATCCAAGTAGTCCAAGCGCTTATTGCAAAGCAAGTCCCAATCGCAAACGTGAAAGATGCACAAGCATTTGTCACTGCAGCAACAAAGGGCAAGCAAGAGCAGAAGCACTACAAGGAACAAATCCACCAAGCTCGATTGCAAAAGAAGCAAAACGCAGCAGCAGCAGCTGAAAAGAAATCCGAAAAGAAGGAAGAAAAAGCGGCTAAAGCAGAATCAAAAGCAGACGTAGCTAAGACTGAAACAGTCAAGGCAGAAGCGAAGTCCGAAAAGACAGAAGCGAAGTCTGAACCAAAGGCGAAGAAGCCTGCAAAGAAGGAGTGATGACGTATGGATCTTAAACTACAAAAAAGACTTGCGGCAAAAGTCCTCAAATGCTCACCGCAGCGAATCGTCTTTGACACAGCAAAGCTTGCAACAATCAAAGAAGCTCTTACTCGAGCAGACATCCGTGATTTGATCAACAGTAACATCATCCACGCTGTCCCTGAGAAGAACACTTCACGAGTCCGTGCAAGACACATCCAAGCTCAAAAATCCAAGGGCCTTCGAAAAGGAACTGGTTCCAGAAAAGGTACTGCAAAAGCACGTGCCGATGAAAAATACGTGTGGATGAACAAAGTTCGAACACAACGAGATTTCATCAAGCAACTCAAAGACAATGGCAGAATCGACAATACTTTGTATCGCTCGTTGTATGACAAAGTCAAGGGTAACTTTTTCAGAACTCGTGGCCACATCAAGCTATACCTAGAGGAGCACAGTCTCTTCTTGCCAAAAGCAGGGAAATAAGTGAAACAAAATGGCAAAAAACAGCAGATATAACGTCCAATTCAGAAGAAAGCGTTCAGGACGAACGAACTACACGAAGCGCTTACACCTACTCCTCGCAAGAAAACCACGACTAGTCATCAGAAAGACATTGACTGGCATGATTGCTCAAGTAGTAGAATACCAGCCAGATGGCGATAAGGTCCTCATCACAGTAAATTCCAAGCAACTCACGAAGTTTGGATTGCCTATAGTGAATGGAAATATTCCAGTCGCTTATCTGACAGGATTGCTCGCGGCTAAACAAGCAAAGGCACACAAGATCACTGAAGTAGTTGTCGACCTAGGTCTACACCAACTCACAGACAAATCACGAACATTTGCACTTATCCAAGGAGCACGCGAAGGCGGCCTTAAGATAAACGCAGATGAGAAAGTCTTCCCAGCGGCAGACAGAATCAATGGTAAACACATTGAACAGTACGCTGCTACGCTCAAAGGCGATGCGGATGCATACAAGAAACAATTCGGCGCATACCTCAAGAGTAATGTAGATCCTTCAACGATCTCACAACTCTACGCAAAGGTAAAAGCGGCGATTGTAAAATAGAGGCATCACATGAACGAAAAACCAAGATACCAATCACGAGATAAAAAACGAGCTCCAAGAAAAACGAAGCGAGACGACGAACAGTCCGGTGTTTACCTTGCTCAATCATTAGAAGCATGGCAGCCAAAGACAGAACTCGGTCGACGTGTAAAAGCAGGCGAATTCAAGGACGCAGATTTGCTTTTCAATAACGGTTACAAGATCATGGAAGCACAGATTGCAGACATGATTTTACCAAACCTAGAAAGCGACTTATTGATGATCGGTCAGTCCAAAGGTAAATTTGGCGGCGGTCAACGACGAGCATTCAAGCAAACTCAAAAGAAGACGAAAGAAGGTAACAAGCCTTCATTCACGACATACGCTGTTGTTGGAAACAAGAACGGATATGTTGGTCTAGGATCAGGTAAGAGTAAGGAAACAGTCCCTGCACGTGAAAAGGCAGTGCGAAACGCAAAACTCAACATGATCAAAGTACTTCGCGGAAACGGAAGCTGGCAAACGGCAACGCCGATGCATAACTCCGTCCCATTCAAGGTCACTGGATCAGCAGGTTCAATTCGAATCACTTTGATCCCAGCCCCAGTCGGTACTGGTCTTGTCATCGAGAAGGAATGTGCTAAAATGCTCCGACTCGCAGGCATCACAGACGTCTGGTCACGAATGTCAGGTAATACTGCAACGAAGATCAACGTAGTAAAGGCATGCTTTGACGCACTCCAAAAACTCGCAGATATGAAAGTAGCTGCAGGTACTAAGGAAGCACTCGGCATGACTGCATCACGAAAAATCATGACACCTGATGAAATCTCCAAAGAAGGAGGCGCACAATGAGTGGAATGATCGCAATCGTACGAGTACGTGGTAAAGTAAATATCAGCCACGAAATCAAGAAGACTCTTGATTTGCTCAACTTGCCATCCCAGAACAGCTGTACTGTCGTAAAAGACACACCAGTCATTCGCGGTATGTGCAGAAAAGTGCATGGCTACGTCACATTCGGAACAGTTTCCGACGAGACTATCAAGCTCTTAGAAACAAAGAAATCAAAGAAAGAACACGTCTACCACCTTTCGCCTCCGCTCAAGGGCTTTGGCCGAAAAGGGATCAAGAGAACGTACCAAGAAAGCGGTGCACTCGGTGATCGAAAAGACGATATCAACGACTTGCTCAAACGCATGGTCCACTAAGGTGAACATATGGTAGTTAACAAAAGAAAAAAGAACAGCCGACACCGCGGAAGCTGGACTCATGGCTGGGGAGAAAAGAAGAAGCACCGAGGCGCAGGTAGCCGTGGTGGACGTGGTATGGCCGGTACAGGTAAGCGAGCCGATACTAACAAACCTTCCATTCAAGAAGATCCTAAATACTTCGGTAAGTGGGGCTTCGTCAGACCAGTTGCAATCGAAAGAATCAACGCAATCAACGTTCAGACTCTTGCATCCAACCTCGTATCGTTGGGCGCTGAGAAGAAAGGAACGGCTTATGTTGTTGATTTGACGAAGACGCAGTACAACAAGTTGCTTGGCTCAGGCGATATCGCAGTAGCAGTTCAAGTAACAGTCAAGTATGCATCTGCATCAGCAGCTGAAAAAGTCAAGGCAGCAGGCGGATCAGTCACTACGACGGCAAAAGTCGAAGAAACTGAAAAACCAGCAGCTAAGCCAGCAGCAAAGGCTGCACCAGCGAAGAAGTAAATTTTTTTCTTTCTCTTATTTTTCTTATTGAATTAAGTAATACAGAATCTATCTCCAATTAATTATTTTTTTGAAAACAAGCTAAATTCTGCACGATTTCCAAAAGCATTTATAAATGCAGAATTTCAAAAAGGGTTTTGTGGCAATAAAAAAAGCGGGAAAAAAGAAGGATACGCCTAAGGTAGACATGTACGTACGCGTGATAAATCCGTCCCGTTCGTCAACACCGCCGACGCCGCCACGAACCACGCCGGCAGTACCTGTAAAGCCTGCGCCAAAATCTGTCTTTCCTGTCCAAAAACCGGTTAAAACCGTTGTTCCAAAGCAACCAGAAGTATTCGAAGACAAAGACACGGACCAAACGCAAAAAGACCAAGAATCAATTCAAACTCAAAACACATCTGATGCAGTCACTGATGCAGTCAATGACAAAACAGTAAGCGATCCAAATGCGCTCGAAGTCATAAAAGTCTCGACAGCTGGCCTAGCACAAAATCCGACGAACAGACCGACGCTGCCACAGACTCCCGTCGAAACCATCGTTATTGATCCAAAAGACCTCTCACAACCTCATCCTTCTGAAGTGAAACTCTCAGGCTACGTCGCTGTACTTCCTATAGTCTTTGTCGTTGTCGCATTAGCCGTTATTTTCGGATCACTAGCAGTCGCGTTGGTCGGAACGGACGTCATCGATCGTTGCAGAGTTTCTGACAATTTCAAGTGCACGGACACAAATGTATCCAAGAGTGCCGGCTCAACGATTAGCATCGGACTAGAGTATACTGGCAAGCGCGTCATCATCATGGCCGGAGAACCGACCATACAAGTATCCGGCTCAAAAACGTGTACTCAAATCACAGGGTATGTCGCGAATGGAATGAACTGGACGAATATCGTTCCGCTCAAGACGGACGAAGAATTCCTGCTCCAACTCAATTGCTCAAAAAAACCAAGTGTCGGCGAGAAGATGCGCTTTGATATATTTACTAATTATTCTGACGGCCTAGTCACGCCTGACTTTCATTTGACACTCGCTGCCGTAGTTAAGAATTGATGTCGACGCTGCATATAGTTCTGTTTTGTCGTTAGGAAAACTGTGAACTTCTGAAGTATAAAATATATGAAAAATCCCATAGATTTATAAATGACCCCCGGCTCTTTTCGGGTATAAGGGTGGCACAATGTCTTGGTATGATACACTTTTGCAAAACCTTCCACAAGTCGAAGGACCGCAGCAGAAAAAGCTCGATTTCACAGTAAAACTCAAATGGACACTCATCGTTTTGGCGTTGTTCTATATTTTGACTCAGATTCCGTTGTACGGTCTTGGACAGTCCGCACTTGCGCAATTCGAAGCACTTTCAGTCATCCTTGGTGCAGAATTCGGTTCGCTCGTTTCACTTGGTATTGGTCCAATCGTCACAGCTTCAATCGTTCTCCAACTCCTTAATGGTTCAGGCCTCGTAAAGTTCAACACGAACACTGCAGAAGGCAAAGCTCGATTCCAGGGCACGAACAAATTGATGTCGTACGGATTCCTTATCTTTGAATCAATCATCTACGTTATCATGGGCGGTCTAGCACCAGCTGCAGAACTCGCCGGCACGTCGACGTACGCAATGTTAGAAACCGTACTTATCCTCCAACTTATCTTTGGTGGCTTTATCATCATCTTGCTTGACGACCTCGTCTCCAAATGGGGTCTAGGCTCAGGTATCAGTCTTTTCATCGCAGCAGGTGTTGCAAAGAGTTTGTTCATCAAAACATTCTCCATGTTCGCGTCGCCTTCAAACCCAGAATATGTCGTAGGTGCGATTCCGACAATCTTCCAAGCATTGTCAAACGCAGACTTTACACAAATTCTGCTTAGTGTCGCGGCAATTCTCGCTACAATATTCGTATTCGGACTTGCAGTCTACTTCCAGTCCATGAAAGTGGAAATCCCACTCTCCTTCGGACGTGTCCGCGGATACGGTATGCGATGGCCTTTGAACTTCTTGTACACATCAAACACACCAGTCATCTTGATTGCAGCATTGCTTGCAAACGTCCAACTCGGCGCAGCACTGCTCAATTCGAAGTTTGGACTCACACAAGCACAGTCTATTGCAAACTGGTTCCAAGCCCCACCGCTCTTGACGACAATCATTAGTTCAGGAACGTTGAACATCGGCTGGACTCTCTATGCACAAGCGCTCTTCTACATGTGTGTCATTATGCTTGGCGCACTTGTATTCTCATGGTTCTGGATGCAGTCCTCAGGTATGGACGCGCACAGCCAGGCTAAGCAGATCATGAATTCAGGACTTCAAATCCCCGGATTCAGAAACGATCCGCGAATCATGGAACACATTCTTGCACGATACATTGGTCCGTTGACAATTATGGGTGGTCTTACTGTCGGATTCCTCGCGGCAATCGCAGATATTTCAGGCGCACTTACAAGCGGAACAGGTCTATTATTGACAATCATGATCGTCTACAGATTATATGAAGACGTAGCTCGACAGCACATGACTGACATGAACCCAATGATGAAGAAATTCATGGGTGGTAGATAAACAATGGGTTTTGTAGACGCGACGCTTTCGATACTGGATCCGGTATTTCACCCGCTGATTCTTATCGATCCGCTCTTTGCAATCCTTGTACTTGCATTCTGTCTTTCCCTTCTTTCGGCAATCGCCTATTGGAAGTTGACTGATCAGCATGTCATGAAAGCGCTAAAGGAGGAAATGAAAAAACTCCAAGGGCAAGTCAGAAAATATCGTGACAATACTGAAAAGATGCTTGAGATTAATGCCAAGCTCATGTCCAAGAACAAAGACTACTTCATGCAGTCTTTCAAGCCAGCGCTTGCAACAATGCTGCCTGCACTTATCATTTTTGGCTGGATATCTGCAAATCTCATGTACGTGCCGATTGCACCTGGTCAAAATTTCACAGTGCAAGCATTGATGGATTCAGACGAAAGCGGTTCTGTTGTCCTATCTTTTGATAGTACAAACATCGACGCATACTCGCCTCTTACTGCACCAATAGATCCTAAAACGCACATTGCGACATGGAACATTAGTGCGGAAAAAGCCGGCAAGTATACCATGAAATTCTCGCACGGGTATGATACTCAGAGTCGACCAGTATTGATTACATCAAAAGTCGGCTACGAAAAACCAGTGCAGCGAGTTGCAAATTCCGCGTTTAAAGAATTGCGTGTCTCATATCACAAGAAAACAATCGTTGACTTTGGATTCATCAAGTTCAACGCAATTTGGACATACATCCTTGCGTCGGTGTTTTTCTCGATAACTATCCGAAAACTCATGCGGCTGAGTTAATAATTCTCAATTACTTTTTTTATACGGCGCTAGATGTGATTCCTGCGGATGCATACTGACATTTCTGACATATTGGTCCTGATTTCTCCAGTGGCCGGTTTTGCTCACTTGTTTATGGAACGCTTCGTTCACAATTTTTGCACGGTACAAATTCTGTTTTGCATCATCGACACGCAAGTAGATACCTTCTCGCTGCGAGTCGCTGAATTGTGACTGGGATTTAGTCAAATCGACAAGTTCGTCCAGAGTTGCTTTGCCTTCGTACACAATCGGATTATGTGAAAAGCCATGTTCTTTCGCCATCCGAGCGACTTTCTTAGTTGGAAGGAAGTGTGAATGCTTACGATCGAAAATATCGTGAACCAAATAATATGATGGAAGGCGCGAATACGCGACAGTGTGTCGCAAAAACAACCATTCTCCAAAGAGCGTGTAACGATTCGAGCACAGATCAAAGAGCGCGTCTTCGTGTTCTGCATGCCATTGATGCAATTTATAGAACGCAGAGTCATCTCGATCTACTAATCCTTCTCTATGGCTGATATACGCCGTCGCGTCGTTGTCGAATGCAAAACCAATGCAGTTGCCATCCACTTTCTCTTGGACGATGACTGGTTTGGAGAGGAATTGCTTTTGCTCCGCTTTGGTCAGGAGTTTATCATCCTTCAGCTTATCGCCAAACCAGACGAGGTGAGGCGTTTTTGGGAACATAGTGATTTCCATTAGAAACCACTCCGCGGCGTTTTTTCGTAGAGTGCCGCATATAAGTTGATAAATTGAGGAGCAGGTAAGTAGCCGATCATCTGGGTTCTGATTCCATTAAGAACGCGTGGGATGTCTGAGTCAGGACTCACAATGACTGGGTAGATATGTTCTTTCATTTCGTCAGCAAGTGCCAAAATGGACATGTCTGCTTCGCCAAGTCGTCTGTTCCCGTTGAATGATCCCTTTTTTAGACCGTATCGGAACATGTCGATGCATCGTTGTGTCGGTGTGACGCCCACTATTTCGATGTGCGGTGTGAAAAAGTCACGATTCGCTTCAAGCTGATACACTTGGTTTATGATCTTGTGATTCTTTCGAAGATGAAGCTCGTTGAAGACAGCTTGTGTCGTGACACATTCTGCATGTATCATCGAATTTGGAATGAGGGCGGGATGATATTTGTACAAATCTATGAAACCGCCCGTGTCGAGAATATACATGAACGGACGTTGCGTGCTAGCGCATTCCATAACCGTGTCGAGCGTTCGTCGAACCAGATTTTCCTGGTCTTTGAGCGCCTGGATTTGGCTTGCCATTGGCTTACCTCTTCGTAGTGGGCTTCAGGATTGAGTCCACAATATCTTGGATGGTTTGCCGAGTGATCTGAGAAGTTGACTCAAGTAATTTACTGTGCGTAAGTAAGATATCCTCTTTTCGTGGCGTGCTCAGTAACTGCGATCCGTAATGGATAGCTGAAACTAAATCTTCACTAGAATCTGTTTTCTGAGCAATCAAAAGACTGCTTTCCTTAAACGCATCGACAATTTTCTTTTGGCGATCATGTGATTTTCCAATTATTGTTGGAACTGAGTATACGAGTGATTCGAGAGGATTGTGTGAACCGTGTTTGGAATCTCCAAAACCGCCGCCGATTACATTGACTGCACCGATTCCGTAGTATTCGACGAGTTCGCCGACAGTATCGAGCAAAATAATCTTATTATTTTTGAATGTCGCGCGTGAGCTTTTCATACCTAATGTAATTTGATTTTCGATAAGCGTTCCGCACAATTCGTCAAGTGATGATGTTTCTAACAGTCGTGGCGCAATGACAATATTGTACGAATCTTGAAGTAGCTTTGCCGTATCTGCGACGAGTTTGTACTCTTCCATGCAGATTGAGCCGAATACGACTACTGGCTTATTCGTTTGTAACAATTCGCCTAACTCCGTAATTCGAACGTCAGATGTCGGCTTCTTGTTAGTGAATTTGAGATATTCGAGATTTGCAATGATTTCTCTTTTGGTCTTCTTAAACGGAAACTGTGCCGTGTGGAGCGCTCTGATGTAGATCCCGCTGTCATCGTGGACAGATTCAGTCGGAACTTCGTCATTTACCGTAACGCGACCATCAAAATCCTGATTAAGTTTTTCAGGCCATGCGTTGACTTTTGCGTAATCGTTACATGAAATGACAACATCCAAAGGCGTTTGATTGAGGATTTCAAATACGAGATTTCTCATATTATTATACGTACTCAAGTCCGTTGCGTCTATGTATGCTCGCTTAATCATGCCATACTCTAGAGAGATTTAAGAGTATATAAAAGTATCGAATAATCACCACTCCTCAGTAACTACTTTAAGGCATCGGTCAAGCACATAATAGAAACCTTTATAAAGAGGTCATATATCCTACGTACTGTAAACGGTCATAGCACCCTGGGTACACCCGTTCCCATCTCGAACACGGTAGTTAAGCAGGGTTACGTTACCATTAGTACTGCACTTATGTACGGGAATGTGGTTTCGCTGTTTACACTTTTTTTCTAGTTAAATACCAGTAAAAAATGATTGATTGAAAATGAGATTACTTTTACCCTTAACTTCTTTTTGACATGCCACAAGTCATGTTTTGGTCAAGCTTTTCCTGAAAAGGTTGCGTAGCTTTACACTTTTTTTCTAAATTAGTGCCATGAAATCAAACAGTTTTTTGGTCAAGCTTTTTCTACAAAAGAATAGTTTACCGCCGACGGCAAATATCTCGCATCTATATTTCGTTTATTTTATTAATTTCACTTGCCATATATGCGACAAGAATTAATATACCGCAAAAACGACTTTCATATACATCTGTTCAGTACTTCAAATATATACTTCATGCTCAAAGGGGGTGGTTACCAAAATCATTCATACAATGACAGAACAACAGCAACGACACAAGAGGTAAAAAAACTATGGGAAAAATGAAAACAATTTTGATAGCACTCGTATGTGCAATAATGACATTAGGTTTAGCAATGGCAGCTCCAGTGGCAACAGCGCCAGGGCATAACAAATTGCTCTGCTTTGATGGAACGACTGACGGCTACGGATACGGCGGTACCTGTACGTTAATGGGCAATGGTGCACGAGGACCAGCAACCTTGGACAACACGGATGGAGACCCTGACGGAAGTTATTCTGGCGTATATGTGATGAACAGCGTCATGTATGGACAGAACTTGGCTGACGTAGGACAATTGCAGTTCGAGTACACTGGAGACGCAACAGCAGGCTCGCCACGATTTAGTATCCCGATCGATACGAACGACGACGGCTTGATTGACTTCTGGGCATATGTTTCAGCGTATTACTGCAACGACGGCGCAGGACTTGTTGATGTCATAAACGACGCAACATGCACAATTTACGTAAGCAACGATCCATTAGTCTCGTATGAGAATTGGGCAGCATTTTCCGCAGAATTCCCTGACGGGCAAATTGCAACGGATAACTACGTATTCATCGTAGCAGATGATGCTGGCTTATGGACAGTCGAAGGCGTAAAATTCGGCAAAGTCATGAATAAGTAAAAATAAATTATTTTTTTTATCTTGTTTTGTTAGCAAGGTTCTTAAATCGTTAAAATTTCCGCAATCTATGTCAGGAATATTTGGATCAGAAAAATTAGTGGGAATAGTAGATAGAGATGAAAATCATTGGGGATTTTGTGCAGAGAAATTCATAGACTTTCATAAGCTGCCTCACGTTGGCACGACGGTGATTGTCTGTGACGAAGATTCTCAGTATCTTCTGCATCCGCATACGCTTGAGTCTCAAGCCAGAACGACGCTAGGTCCTAATCAAGGTCTTCTTGATGCATCATTCAGTGCAGTCTCCTCAATTACGCCGTACGCGGTCGGACTCAAATATCTTGGAGAATATCAGCTTGGTAATCGACGAGAGCATCTTTTCGAAGGAATGCTTGTCGAAGACAGAAAATCTAACGAAGCTTGGTTAAGCGAATATGAATTACTTCGCAGGATTGATCGCGCACATATATTGACGCAATATTATTTGCATCAAAAATATCTAACCAAAAAATCTAGTCTTGCGATGGCCCGCTGATTGAAGGTCTACCGACGGAGATATATTTGAATGGCTGCTCTCTCATTGACGCCAGATCGTACAAGTTTCTCGCATCAAAAATAACGGAGTCATGCAATCTCAATGCGCCAAAATCAGGAGCTTTGAATTCATTCCAATCCGTCATAATGACGAGTGCGTCTGCTGGGAAACAATCGTACTGCGACGGTGCGTAAGATATTGAATCGCCCAAAACAGTGCGCGCAGTATCTCGCGCTTTCGGATCATAAGCGATTACCCGTGCCCCGCGCTGCGTGAGTTGCTGCGCTACATGTAACGCCGGCGACAATCGCACGTCATCCGTTTTTGCTTTGAATGCAAGTCCCCACATTCCGATAGTCTTGCGCGCTACATCGTTATTATAGTGAGACAAAATCTTATCGACAAACCACTCTTTTTGTAAATCGTTTGTTTGTGAAATAGCATTTACCAATGGCATGTGTAAACCATATTCTCTGCCAGTCGCTGCGAGAGCAAGTATATCTTTTGGAAAGCAGCTGCCTCCGTAGCCTGCGCTTGCGTACAAGAACGCTGGACCAATTCTCTTGTCTAGACCAATCCCTCTACGGACTGCGTCAATATCAGCACCGCACGCATCTGCGAGTCTTGAAACTTCGTTCATCAATGAAATGCGAGACGCAAGCATCGTGTTTCCTGCGTATTTGATGAGCTCCGCAGTTGTTCTGTTGGTAAATAATATGCCGCTGCCGTTCATCGTAAATGGTCGATACAGCGTCGAGAATGCCTGTTCGATTGCATCCGAAGAACTTCCTGGATTGGAACCGACAATAACTCTGTCTGGTTTCATGAAATCCTCGACAGCGCTACCTTCTTTGAGAAACTCAGGGTTTGATACGACATCAATAGGAAACAGCGTGTGCATTTGCACGATTTTTTCTATTTGATCGCCAGTACCAACAGGAACTGTGGATTTTGTGACCACGATTTTATGTCCATTTGCGTAGCGACCGATATCCGTAGCGACTGTCTTGATTGCTGACAAATCCGCTGATCGGTCCTGGTTCATTGGAGTGCCTACGGCGATAAAGAGCATATCGTTTTTCTGAACTGTGCCTTTGACATCCGTGGTGAATGAGATTCGTTTGTCCTTGATAGTTTGCTGCAAAAGTCCTTCTAATCCCGGTTCATAGATAGTTACTTCGCCCCGAGCTAATTTGTCTACAATTGCTGGGTTAGTATCCACACAGGTGACAGAATTTCCGTTGCTCGCAAAACAAACGCCAGATACCAGACCTACGTATCCAGTCCCAATAATCCCAATTTTCATAAATGCGGTGAATATTTCCTCTTTTATATCCGTTTGGTATTTCGAATAGAGATTGAAATTCATCTGGCTAGTGGCCAAAAACCGGACTCAAATCCAAATAGAATCCATATATAAAAGCCCAGTAAAAACGAAATAAACTTCAAATAGTTTTTACTGTAAAGTAACAACAAAACAGTAACATTTATATACGCTCAAGTCTCTCTAAACTGAATAAGGGGGAAACATAATATGGCATGGCGCCAAGTACCAATTCAACAAACAAAGACGTATCAATCATTATCCGCTTCTAGAAATGATGCGTTAGGAATAGTAAAGAAAATACGCGAACAGCGTAATGACGCCAATGAAGCCCTTGCTCGACAAGCTGCAGCAGCGAAAACTGCGCGCAAAGCACGCGATGCCGCATTAGAGAAAAGCGCAAAGTATCGCAAAGCAAATACTGACCTTCGCCAAGATCTTCGCCGAGAAGAATACCGAAGCGGTTATCACGAATATATCGCAGATATGTATCGTAATCAAAATACTGAATTACAAGATCAAAATTCCAATCTTGAAAGACGAATCAAAGCCTCCGATTACGATCTCAAGACAGAACAAATTCACAAAGGCGCAATCACGAATGCATCTCACTATGTCATCACTCGATTGGATCAAACAGTTGCATCATTGCGACGTAAGCTCAATCAGTATAAAGAATACTTGGCAGTTGGACTTCCAATCGCAGCAATTCTAGGCGGTATCGTAGGCTATAGCATGAGTTGTGACGCTCATAAAAAAAGAGAATTAGCGCAGTCATCACAACCTGCTCAAGTACAAGCACCAATTATTACGCTAGCACCAGTACAACCTGCTGCACAACCAACTCAACAACCAGCTCAGCAACCAGCTCAGCAAGTTCAGCAATCCGTCTCAGAAGATAAAGAATCCAAAGAACGAGTCGCGCGAATTTTGCAAGGATATTCAATCCCGACGCCAGATTTCCTTACGACATACGTTCCACCTCTCAGAAACACGTCGTTACAATTACAACTAAGTAATCCAAACGCTAGCACATCGACGCCAACGCAGCAAAACGTTTCATACGTGCGAGTCAAACCGTCGACATCAGCGGAATTGCAATATTACAACACGATCAACAACGCTTTGCCAAAAGACGCACAACAAGCGTTGGATGCATTAGTGAAAGACTACCAAGGCATCACAAAGCGCGAAGTCACGATTCCAGCAAACGGCGTTAAGCCATTTGCATCGCAAGACACACTGCATATGTACGGCGTAAATAAATCACAATCCAATTCGCAAAAATTAGCGGATCTCGCAGACGTCGTCGATATGCTCAAATCATACTTGTCGACAGCAAACCTTCCAGAAAGTAAATCCCTTGCACCGGTTACTATGTACACGAATGCAAACGATGATTTCACGCTTAACGCAGCTGACGCATTCAAGACTTCGTTTCAAAGACAACCTTTGATCGTACAAAAATCAAACGCTGACGGTTCAACAACAGTCACGATAATTGGATACAGAGCTGACGTGCACAAATACGACAGCAAGGCGGTGAAATACTAATGAAGTACACACCCTATATTGCGGCAGCCTTGGCGGCCCTGACTCCGTTCTCTTACGCAGGTAATCCGAGAGGAAGATCCAACGGTCCAAAAATTGAAACATTCGCAGTCCCTCTCTATTCTCCAACGCAATCAACAACTCAACCTGCAGCACAATTAACAGCACAACCATTGCAAGCAACACAAGTACAACCAACACAAGCGATGAAATACAGCGGTTCCATTGATGACATGGTTGGTGAGTTTCCAAAGTACAAATACGGCGTTTCCACGTACACGCCAAATCCAAAGCGTGCAATGGGCATCCAGGGTGCAAGTGAAACACAATTATATGCAACAAATCCGATGACGGTATTTGTGCAATCCTACGTCAAAGAAGACGAAAAGTTCCGCTGGACAAAAGATTCACAATTGACGGCTGACGAAATTGATACTCTCAAACAAAAATACGGTAACGATTGGCAAAAACACGCAAGTAAAAAACACCTTGCGTTAGACGACGAACTCTCTCGCAGAGCAGTAGTTGACTACATCGCAGTGCCAAGCGCTACAGTTGCAGAACTTTCACAAAAAGTTGCAAACTCGCCGCAGTATGAACTGCACAAGAATTTCAAAGGCAGACAAACGCACGACGCGGTTCAAGCAATTCTTGGTGGTGCAGCATGGCTTGCAGTTGGCGGCTCAACAGGAGGCGCAGCAATTTTTGCAGGCGGCGTATACATCAGCCAAAATCTTCCTCAGAATGAAACGTTGTCAGTTGCGCGAATAAAGAATGCAAAACCCGACAGTGCGCTCGAACAGTATTTGAGTACAGTCGT
>DATGWN010000043.1:0-4058 GCA_035299465.1 Acidobacteriota bacterium
GCGTGTTCGTGCAAAATCTTTGACTTTCGTACGGACGACGTCGATGCCGCGTTCGTCGGATGCGTTGAGTTCTAAGAAAGATGATTTGTAATTTTCTCCATATAATTCTCGCGCGATGACGAGCGCAAGCGTCGTCTTTCCAACTCCTGCTGGACCTGAAAAGAGTAGGTGCGGAACGTTTTTTTGTTCGACGAAGGATTTGATACGTTCAACGATTTTTTGCTGGCCTTTGATTTCCTTGAAAGACTTAGGTCTGTATTTCTCGACCCATATCACTGCGGATTGGTCAGGTTGTTGTTCGCTTGAGAATTGTGTCAAATCCATAATTTATGGGGTCGGATGTGAGTTTAAATAGTTTTGTAGGTTTGCTGTCTGGTGCTTACAATTTAAGAACTGCCACATTGTCCGGTAATGAGTTCCAGCGGATGATAACTGCTGTTGCGAACGCAATCAATAGTAGAATGTGACATAGCGTATTTATCATGAGCAATTTTTTCTTGGTTAACGTGGAGTTTCTTAAAATCCATATGAGGATGATTTGATTTGCGCAAAACGCTGGTGTTGCAAAGAAGATACAAAATGATGCGAGAGCTAAAATTGCGGTGCTTCTGTTCAGATTGATGAATAAGAGGATGATGACATAGATAAGGGGCTGCACATATAATAAAAAAGGAGAAAGAAATAATTTTTTCATTAAATGATGTCTTCTTCTGCAATAACCATGAAGTCGCCGATTGCGATCACAGCACTGTAAGGCACCAAAATGTTGTTGTTCTTGTCTTTTTCAAGTTCAAGTTTTTCAGTATAGATCGTTGGATTAACCAAAACGATGTGGATAAGTTCGCCGCTTCGTGTTTCGAAGATGATATCTCCTACTTCGCCAAATCGCTTACCGCTTTTTGATACAATTGTCTTGCCAATGAGATCTTTTGAGAATCGTTTTTCTTCTTCTGCCATTATAACACACTCACTATTATGTTTTTGTTATGTATCACGTCGTATGGTGACTATTTAAATCTTTCGCCTTTGTCGAGGAGATATTTTTTTGGAGTTTTTTTCATTGTCCAGGAGTCAGTTTTAGCGAGCACAGGGTATGATTTCGCCTCTTTATTTTATAAATAACAGGTTCTCAACAGATACAATGACAGAAAAACCAGGTATATTGGCTACGTGTAAAGATATTGTCGGCGTTGCACAATTGTCCTCCAAAGATATTGCATGCGTTGGAAAAGACGTGGTGATTGTGAATACGATACCCAGCAAGCATCAGTTCACCACGTATGTCGCTGCCGGTAAGATTGTGTTATTCTGTGTAGATGCCAATAGTGCAGACACTGTAGTACGCGCCGCTATCGAACAAAAGGTCGTTCACGGCATTTTCGGGATAGAATATGCGGCAAAACGAGATTCATTGCATACGTTTCAGATTCCTTTTGAGTCGGTTATCGCTAAACTTTGTCAAAAGAACGGCGTTATCGTTTGTTTTTCATTTGCGGAGCTACTTGCCCAACCTGAAATGAAACGGATTGCGGCAATGACTCGATTGATGCACATAGCAAAGCTGTGCAGAAAATATGGGGTAGTCTTTCGATGTTTTACGTTTGCAAGACAAGCCACGGATCTGAGAAATCCTGTTGATTTGCAGTCTTTGGTAACACTTTTGTCATCTCAAAAACAGCTTGTCAATATTTTGGATCCGCAGGTAAAGGCACTTCTCGACGAAAAGAAAGTTTCGCCTTGACGCAAAGTATTTAAATACGGTTGGCGCGGATTCGCCCTAGGGTTAGGGTTAGATATTATGAAAAAAGGGTTTGCTAGTATTGTATTCTGTGCGCTGTTCGTTCTCATCTTCAGTTCCTTTGCTTTTGCGGGTGCAACTATCATGCAGACTGCGAGCTGTTCTCCTGGCAATATTATCTTGTATCTCTCTAACGACACGAATGCATTCGGTTCGACATCTAGTGGCACTCACGTTCTGTGTTACACGCCAACACCTAATGCTCCGTCAATTCCAAGCAGTCCTAAAGTCGATTTGGGTCTGAACACTATCGGCATGCTGTCGTCTGCGTCAGGTTCATTGATTGAGGCGCCAGGTATTGCACCATCTTACACTATTCCTATCACATACAAACATCTCTCTTGTCGACTAGCAAGTGCGTCTGAAACAGCAGTTGCAGGCGAGTCCGTCTTTTTTTGGATCAGTGGTCAAACATCGAAGATAAATAATGCTCAAAGTGTCATTTACAATCAAAAAGTATTGTGCCGAGAACCAGTGTGTGATTCAACCACATTCACGACAATAGGCGGATTTTCTCAATCGACATTTAGTCCGATGTTAATGGATTTTGAAGCACCTCACGTCATAACAAAAACTACGGGCGTTGCGGCAGCTGAGTCGTCGGAAAAAGCAGTTACTGGTGCAAAATCGCTTAAATTAGAATTCACAAAATCAGCAGGTGCAACGACGAGAATCGGCGCAACTATTCCTGTAAGGACTGCTGATCTAAACAAATACCAATTCTTAGAATTTGCATATTATCCGGTCAATGAATTAGTTACTGCGCT
This sequence comes from Acidobacteriota bacterium, assembly GCA_035299465.1. Taxonomy (GTDB): domain Archaea; phylum Nanobdellota; class Nanobdellia; order Woesearchaeales; family DATGWN01; genus DATGWN01. The sequence goes on from DATGWN010000043.1 coordinate 2,566, forward strand.
TGAAGTCACGACGACAAGTGGGAAAAAATTGATCGCGCTTTCAAGTGAATTCGCACCATTGGGTCTGAAGCTCAACGATTGGAACATTGTCCGCATTCCTGTCAGCGCTTTGCCAACCGGAACAATTACGTCACTTTCTTTCCAATTCGATCCGACATTGTACAATTCTGAAGTCGCCAAGACGTACATCGCATATGTTGATTCGATTGCTTTGCGAGCGCCTGCTACGAATGCAGATTATGCGTTGCAATTCTGCGGTCTAGACGGCGCGACATACAGATGGACAACGGATCTTGATTCTGCTAATTATTTGAATTCATGTAAGAATTCTCTTTTATTGACGAAGACTGCCACTCGATGCTGCGGCGATGATATTTCAGATGTATATACTGACGCTGCCAGCGGTGCTTGCTGGTATGGTAAGAAGTTGGCAGACGGCACATTCTTTGGTTCATACACATACAAATTGAATGGTGTCTCATCGCGCATATTCTGCAGCGGTACGTCGACAGCGTCAACATGTATCGTTCCGTTCCCACCGCTCACTGACGCGAACACTTTGTTTGGTGACGCGCCAGGTACGACGACAACTACGACTACTGAGTTGGTTGATGTTGGCGGTTCTAATGCAGTCAGTTTGCGCGCACAAGTATCTGATACGAAGGCTGCAATCATGGGCTTTGCTGTCGAGGGAACAGGCGACGCTACAGCAACAATTTCATTCTTCACTGGTGGTACGCTGCCTCTTGCTAGAAATCCGCGAGCAACGGTATATGACATGAGTACGCCTACGCCTACGAGAGTGCCAGGCACGACTACATTCACAGTTACAGGCGGTAAAACGTACTCGGTGGTTATTCTTGCGGATGATGCAGGTATGGCAATCATGCAAGTGTCCACGCCAGTCACTCATCCAATGTCCCAGTTCTCAGGTCGAGGGTTTGTTTCGCTTGATGATGAATTGGTTCTAGGACTTGAGCCAATCGACGGTAAGAATATCGAACTCATTACTGCGGCATCAACGGACTTATTGTCTGCGACTCCGACTATTGGATTGGCAGCTAATCCGACGATGAATTTCTATTCAACCACAGGTACGGCAACGATGCTTGGCGCAAACGATGATTGGACTCAGTTGACGCCTGCTCAGAAAACAAAATTGTGGAAATATGCTCCGAAAACAGCTGACACTTTGGCGGCAGCGTTACCGTATTCATTGTCATCAAACACTCAATATACTATAAATGTCAAAGACGACCCTGCAGAATTATTGACTGGCATCAATTTCGTGAACGGTGCAGATGCATCTGTTGCCGCAAGTAAGGCAGTCAGCCTGAAGGCATTTACTAATAATACGTTCCCTGCACAGATGGGACTTACAGTTTCCGGTGCGGCAAGTATTGATCTTACATTGCAATTTAATCCTCTTGCACCTGATCCAAAGGCGACTCGTCCTTCTTCTTCACCACCGTGCCGGTGTTGTTGTAGGCATC
>DATGWN010000044.1:0-9220 GCA_035299465.1 Acidobacteriota bacterium
CCGATTCAATTTGCTCCATCGTGCAAAAAATGTGTGCGTCGTCTTGCGAGAATTTGCGAACTCGAGTCAGACCGGAGAGAGCTCCTGAAAGTTCGTTTCTGTGCAAGTTGCAAAAATCGGCAATGCGCAATGGCAAGTCACGATATGATTTTGCACTGTTTTGGTAAATGAGACAGTGCGATGGACAGTTCATCGGCTTGAGGGACGCTTCCATATTGTCTACGTTTAGAATGAACATATCGTCTTTGTAGTGTTCCCAGTGTCCGGATGTTTCCCACAATCGTTTGTTAAACATTTGTGGCGTGATGACTTCTTGATATCCGCGTTTTCTGTATTCGTTTCGGATGAAATCGACGAGCGTATTGTAGATGACTGTTCCTTTTGTCAAAAAGAAGGGCATTCCTGGTGCATATTCATGGAACATGACAAGATTGTGCTCCTTTGCAAGTTTTCTGTGATCTCGAGCTCGTGCCTGTTCGAGTCGCTCTATGTAAAGCTTCAAATCGTCTTTTGACGTGAAGGATATACCGTACACTCGCTGCAGTTGCGGATTCTCCGCTTTCCCGCGCCAGTATGCGCCTGATATTTTTGTGATCTTAATTGCTTTAATCTTCCCCGTACTCGGAATGTGCGGACCACGGCAGAGATCGACGAAATCACCAGTACGATATACCGTCAGTTGGCTGTCTTCCTTGGCGAATTCCTCAATCAACTCAATCTTAAACGGATTATTCGCAAATAGTTTTCTTGCGTCTTGGGCAGAAATAGGCTCGCGAACGAAGGGTTTGTCTTCTTTGATGACATTATACATTTCTTCTTCGATCTTTGCGATGTCTTCAGGCGAAAAAGTTTTTTCAGTTTGAAAATCATAATAGAATCCATCTTCGATTGCTGGACCTATCGTCAATTTCGTATTAGGAAAGAGCCGAGTGACTGCAATTGCCATCACGTGCGCAGAACTGTGCCAGTAGACTTCCTTGCCTTTTTGATCTTTGTACGTGTGTACATTAAATGAGCAATTTGATGTCAAAGGTGTTGTAAGATCAACGAGTTGGTCATTGAGGGACACTGCAAGTGCCGCGCGAGCAAGACCTTCGCCGATGTGTTGCTTGATGAAGTCTATTGCCGTAATTCCTGATTCGATGGATTTGACGCTTCCATCAGGGAGTCTCACTTCTATTGTAGTCATAACAAAAGGTTAGGGGGAGGCATTTTTAAATATTTGGACGCGAGCCCGTCGATGCGCTGCAACTGTGTTTTCTTGCGGTTTTAGAGAAAGCTTTTTAAAAGAACCTCAAATCTCAATGCTTGGCGAAATCCATAGGACAATTGCGAAAAAACACGCACTGTGGGCTACTTGCAATGCGAGTGGCAGCAGAGTGCACCATGTCGTGGTCGCATAACCTGGTATTGCGCAGGATTGCTAAGAACTGAATGGTTCTTCAGATCACCTGAAATATCAAGTTTCAATCGCAAATATCCTGTCCGAAAGGATTGGGGGTTCAAATCCCCCCCACGACGTTTTTTTCTAGAATGCTAACCAGACGCAGTCGTATGCACATTTTATATAGAATCCTTCCCACCTATGAGATATTACTATGCAAAATCCACATTTCATGAGATGGGTCATTGTTTGTTCTTTGGTAGCGACGTTTCTGGTGTTTTGCATTTACGGCTTTGTTTTGCCAAAAGAATCGCTCATACAACCGCTTATTGAGCGCTCTAAATGGATTGCTACGGTTCCAATTATAGTTGCCGCATTGTTCATATTCGTGCAGAATTGCGTGGTTATCGGCGTTGCAACGTTGAGCGGAATCATTGTAGTCCCTACTTATGTGCTCGTCGCGATTAATGGGTTTGCAGTAGGAACGGTCCTGGCTATCTCTCCTCACTCAATCTGGTCGAATCTTGCGATTCTTTTGCCTCATGGCATTATTGAACTACTTGCGGCCACCATTGGATGCACGGCGGGACTTCGAGAGGGATATCATCTTATCCAACAAAAGCCAATCCTTTGGAAGAAATTATTCAAAACGTATTTCTTGATCGTCGTACCACTGTTGGCGCTTGCAGCAGTCATTGAGGCATTGCTGTTACTTACGATTCGATAACGGCCGAGTTATCTGAATTGATGAATTGGTATAATTCATATTAGCGGAATTATGAGCGCGATTCTTATTTAGGAATCACTTGCGGTTGACGAGCCACTGGCGGTTTATGATGAGAATGGTCATAATACCGTTCTGCTAGGAATAGAACAAAGCCGATAGCAAAACATATGCCGGCAAATATAAGTGAGAAAATTCCCAGTACTTGCAGCAATAGTATTGGTATGAGAGCAAGCAACATCTGCGGCAGTGATTGCGACATATTCTCGTTTTGTGCTATCGCTTCCAATATGAAAGATGTGTCTGGCGGCCACAACCACATATAGATGCGCATCAAGACGTATACCATACCAATGAAAATCGCGATGGAGTAGAATACTCGACGAGAAAGATGGAGGAATTCGTCCATTGTTTGCGTTGTCAAATATAGGGCATACCACAATAAGAAGAACGCAGTTATTTTTGTAAGAACGATTGTCCAGTCTCGGGAGATGAACACGCTGTTTTGGTCAACGAGAACACCAATCGGAAGATCAGTTTCATTTGTCATTAAATCTTGGGTATCAGGAATTGCGTCTGCAACCATTTGGATAAAGAAGTCTTTATGGGACATACGGTTCTCTCCCAAAAGTACGCAATTCGATTTGAGATGCGCGAATGATTCACGCTCTTTTTCCTCATCCATCAGTCCTTTACATCTCAGATCAAAAGTTCCTGACTCCAAGGATTTGCACACTTCGTCTATATTTTGTTGTTCTGCTGCAGAGAGTGTCTCTTTTTTTGAGCACGTACTAACCATTGCGGCCTTATTCACCGGATTGCATTGTGCGATAAGTTCCTTGATTCTCGTGTCGGAGAACTGAGCATCATACGTTGCGAAATCGTCACACATGGTTTGGATGCGCGTGGCAAGTTGATCATGCGAATCATTTGAGGAATATTCGTAAACACTAGTAAGTACCACAGGAACTGTTGTAGCTAGATCGATTGTCAGAAATACACTCATGGTGATATTTATCAGTAAGAAAACCATGAAGAAGAGAATAATCCACCTAACAATTCGCCTCATACGTATCTGTTTTTCTCTCGATACTTTTATAAAGCTGCCCCTTTTCGCATATATAAGTGTGTAACACACCAAAATAGCGAGGTAGGGCAGCTAGGAGTGCCCGCTGGGCTCATAACCCAGAGGTCAATGGTTCAAATCCATTCCTCGCTACTCTTTTTCTATACTCGAGAATAAAGTTTCACAACCATCTAAGACATTGAAACGACGTTGGACTTTGTATGCGCGCTTCGTAGAAATCACGCAGTGTGTTTTCTTATGACCACTTTGCGACTAAGCAGCCAGTGTGTGAACATGAAATAAATAGCGAAGAACGCACTGTCCACCGCAATAGGAAGCGTCGACATTGGAACGACGTCAAGAACTGCTACCAAACCTGCGGCTAGGCCTGTGTTCTTGAATATACTAAATAACAAAAAGTCAACCATTTCACGTTTTGAACTTCTTGCAAGAACATATCGCAGGATGAATGATACAACGACTTTCAATGCAATGAAGACGAGAATCATCGCCCAAAAAGATGCGTGTTTTGCGGCGTCGAACAATGTCAATCTTGAGGATGAGATGATGATGAAAAAAATAGCGGCGTTGCCAAACGTCGTTATTTCCGACGAGAATGGGATGGAACCCAGTTTCTTCTCAGTTTTTTTCACAAAGTACGCTGCGCATAATGGAATTATGAGCGCAATGCTCATCGTTTTTACCAGCAGCGAGATGTCGATCGATTGTTTGAGTAACAAATAAGCAAGTGCAGGCGCAATGACCAGAGCGCTGACGAAAGAGAGAAGCTCGGCAAATACGGCAGACCGAGTGTCGCCTCCTAAAAGATTACTGAAAGGTATCACGTTTATCGCCGGCGGAACGAGTGCTAGTAACCAGAAACCGACAGCATACGACGGATAAATGAAACCCAGCGCTACGAGAACTGAACTTGTGAGCGCATAGTTGGTGAAGAAGAGTTTCACCGTTATCTTCAATTCTCGCCTAGTAGGCATCTGAAACGAAAGCTGTTTTGACGACAAAACCAGAATCACACACAATATGTATATTACTGCAGGCTTGAATGCCGACGCGTCTATTGGCAAAATAAGCGCTAAAAGACATGCTGTGAGAAGGACATACATACTAGTATCAATTTTCATCTACGAATCACTGATGCATCTTCTTAAAAAGTGTATTGTTTGTGCACGCGTAGCGACTAGAGGGGAGCGGAATTGCAGAATTGCTCAGACTCGCTGACCTAAATTCATAAGAGATTCCATATGTTCGTGCACGATTTGACCACTCTTTGCGTCGATTTTTACGTTCAAAGCGTTAAAGGAAACGTTGACTAGCGTCATATTCCATACCGTGCCGAACGTCGTTATATTTTGCAAAATACCGATAGTGGTATTTACTGGAAGTCCGTTATGTTTTGAGGTATTTATGTTCTGCGAGATTTCTAGCGCATCATCAAATGAGACTTGCACTGAATCGATATCTAAGGGGAGAATCTTTTTGTCTGGGTCTTTGAAAGCTTGTGTATCGGGTTGATGCTGGACCGTCTGGTCTTCGACCGTGAATGTCGCAATAGTGTCGTGATCTGCAGAATAATAGCCGAATTGCCAGTGAGGACTCGCATTTTTGTTAAGCATGAGAAATGCATGGACCAATTCATGATGAGGATTCTGAATTCGCCAGTCTTTGAATTGCGGGCTTTGCTGCAAAATTTTGTATGATTGTTCCATATTCGAAAAAATACGTCGCTTTATTTTAAATGTTTCGAAGAAAATACTTAGAAAATACTACCTTCTTAGTGTTGATTATGCTTCACTTTAAGCCACATCTATTTAATCTATATCGACTATGTCGCCGCGAGCCTTTTCTTCTTTCTTTTCTTCAGCCGAATCTGACTTTGCTACGTCGGCTTCTATGGGCTTTGCGGCTTCTGCAACTTTATATTCGTCGAGGGCTTCATTCTTGTGATACTCCTCAGTGAAACCAAAATCAGATGATTGCACCTCATATCGTTCTTTTTCTTTTTGCTCGCGCCATTTTATTTCATCTTGCGACGCTTGTTTTGTACGAACTAGATAGGAGAGTCCAAAGGAGACGACTGCACCTAGCGCAAAGATACCAATATTGACCCAGGTGAAATTGAGTGTGTCGCCTTGAAATATTCGCACAGTACCAATAATGCCAAGAATCAGGCCGACAAATAAGAACATCTTAAAGTTGAAGCGCTCAAGACTATACTGTTCCTCTCTTTTAATCAGATCCAGCTCCTCTTCTGCGTCGACCATATGAATAACTTGCGTTTACTGCTTCTTATCTCACAGCTTCCTTTCGCACGGCCGCTTTTAAACGTTTCCCCCTCGAACGCACGGTTTCCAGAAATTATTAAATAATCTGCATCAATCCCATCCTTTATGAAGACGCTTGCAGCATACTGTATCAAAAAAAATCAGCCGTACATGATTGGAAATGACTGGTTTGAACGCACTGCGTCGCAAATCATATTCTCTAAGCATGCGTGCCCGTGGACAACAGATTTCGTGCAGACTCGCCCATCAATCCATCGAGACTTTGAAGAATTAGGACTCGTACCAACGCGCCATTACGACGATACAATAATGGAGCTACCTTCTCGCGTCACGCCGGACCAATTAGGGGCGTATGAAAAAAAGTATGGGCAAAAGATCACGGCAGAAGAGTATGTCTGGGATAGAAGAATGAAAGTGGTCATGTACAACCACGCGCTTCAACTTCGCATGATGATGAGGCCATCTGATTGGAAGAACGAAGATTTGAGCGTCACTGCTGGCAGTCTGCCATCCAAGCCAACAGACTTTGACATAGAATGCACCAAATGGTTCCCAGGATTCGGCTCGCTTGTGAAATATAAATCAGGCGAACGATTCAGCGCACTTCGCGAATATTTGGTAGTACTAAGTGCGTGTCCTGAAATATTTATTTCGCTTGTTCAGAATCGAGAAGGAAATCGATTATATTTAGGATTCAGACAGGGCGGCGGAACAGATTTTCCTATCGATCAGCAGACAAAATGGGGACTGAGTATTGACCCTAGACATTCGGAGACATTACTTGCAAATACTGTTGATGTCATGAAAACTATAGAAGATTTTGTCAAATAATTTTTCTTGCTATATCAAAGAAAATAAAAATTTAAAAAATTTAATCGTTCTTCATTCGTAAGCTTGGGAGTCCCGTACCTACTGGAATGTTCTGGTTCAACATAACGTTCTCGACGATTGATGTCAATTTATCGACTTCACCGACAAGTGCTGCGTTGATCAAGTGCTTGATCGGAGTTTCGAATGAAGCTCTTGCAAGAACTGATGATTTCTCAGAAACGACACCGTATCGTGTGACACCCTTCGTTTTTCCGCTGACTGCCATCGTATCTGCTACAAGCATGATATGACGTGGGTCAACTGAAAGACCTTGGGACTGAACGACTGCCATCATTTCGTTGATGATGCATTGTCGCGCTGCTTCGATACCGAGGACAGCTTCGATTTCGTAGAAATCGTTTGTCAACGTTTTTGATGCATTTACGCCAGGGAATTTGAGGACGTCTTTGAGGTTCGTTCCTGCAGTGACGATAACGAAGTCGTTGCCACGCTTGACTGGAAGAACTTGTGTGATTCCTTTGATTCCTGAAACGAACATTGTTCGCATCTTTTCTTTGAGTTTGTAGATGCTGATGATGTCATTCTCTTTGGACTTGACCTTTATGGAAATGACATTGTCTTTTTCCTTGATTGTTTGAGTCTTGAACGCTTTTTTGAGAAGCGCTGAGATTTTTTCAGTGTTCAACTTGAATATTGCAGCTCGTGCTTCGTCAATTTCGATGTCGATAGTGGATTCAGCAAGGTTTATTGCGATACTTTTTGCAAAGTCTGCAAGCGTGTTTTCCTTGATCGACGCTGCGAATTCTCTGATACCTTCTCCTTTGTTGTATGGAGCATCGAGATGAATTTCCATGGAAGGAGTCGAGATTGTCTTTCGACCGTCGGCGATTTCAATGACACGAGGAAGACCAGTTGTGACGCTCATCTCCGAAACCCCTGCATAGTGGAACGTGTTCAACGTCATCTGCGTGGACGGCTCACCGATTGATTCGGCAGAGATGATACCAACAGATTCGCCTGGTGCGATTGTCGCTTTCTTGAATTCGTCAACACACATGTCCAAGATCTGCTTTAGCTTTGCATCCGTGATTTTTTCAGGGACACTTGCTTGCACTTCTTGAAGAATCTTTGATGGAAGTATGTCTTCGTAATTTTTGAATATTGCTTTACTCATGTGCGTACTCCTATTGACCCAAAACGTGGTTCACGATGTGCTTCACGTTTATGACGCCGCTTTCTGACTTTGAAACGTCGATGCCGTCTTCACCATACTGGAATTGTATGATTCGTTCGTTTGCATCTCTGACTGAACCGTCATAGCCGATCTTCAAGTCCTGCATTGAGTTCTCGAGTCGTCTGTAGAGGTAACCGGATCGTGGCGTTCGAAGGGCAGTATCCATGAGCGCGTCTCGACCAGTCATCGCACCAAAGAAGAATTCGTTTGGTGAAAGACCGTTCTTGAATGAGCTTTGGATAAATCCGCGTGCTTCTGAACCTAAGTCATCTTCCTTGAAGCATGACAACGTTCGGTTGTGGTATCCTGATGAGATTCGCTGTCCTTTGAGGGATTGCTGACCTACGGATGAGACCATCTGGGCAAGGTTGATGATGTTTCCTCTTGCACCTGAGTCCGCCATGATGAGGATTGCAGTCTGCTTGTTCGCAGCCTTTGCTACAATTTCACCACATTGGTTACGTGACTTGTTGAGGATGTCAAGGATTCGTAGTTCAAGTGTTTCTGTCGCAGTTCTACCTGGTAAAACATCGAGGACGCCTTTTCGACTTGCTTGGATGAGAGCTTCTACTTCAACGTTCGCTTTGTCGATTGTGTCTTGAATCTGCTTCTTGAATTCCGCTGGCAAGTCTGTGTCTGAGATTGCTGCTGAGAATCCGCGATCTTGGAGTGTTTCGATACCGAGTCTTGAAATCTTTGCAATCATCTGTGCTGCGATAGTTGCGCCGAATTGTTTGTGGATTGCTCGGAGCATGATACCTTTACCACCGCCGATGATTGATGAATCCACTGTTCCTTCGACTAACTTACCGTTGACGACGCTGACTTTTTGCTTCGCCTTGTTTGTTCCTTCGAAGTTGAACTCCGTTGGAAGTACGCAGCTGAAGATATCTCGGCCGCTGACCATTTCAGTCTTTGGCAATCGTGAGAAGTCATCGATTCCGATTCGGTAGAGGATTTCAACTGCTTTCTTGTGAGGCAATTGGTATCCATCTCGTGTAAGAACGAAGTTTCCTGACAGACCGTCTTGCATGCAACCGATCACTGATAGACCGTATGCTGGTGAGATGAGCTGAGTTTCAACTAGCATAAGCAATTCTGCTTCTGCTCTTGCTTCTTCCGTTTGAGGGATGTGCAAGTTCATTTCGTCCCCGTCGAAGTCTGCGTTGTATGGTTTACAGACTGATGGGTTGAGTCGGAAAGTCTTACCTGGCAATACTCGTACGCGGTGGCACATCATTGACATTCGGTGTAATGACGGCTGTCGGTTGAAGATTGCGATGTCGCCGTCCATAAGGTGTCTTTCGACAACGTAGCCGGGTTGGAGTTCTTCGAGGAGTGCTTCCTTCGTTTCATCCGTAATTCGCTTCTTCTTTCCGTCCGGTCGGACGATGTAGTTTGAACCTGGATATGCTTTTGGACCTTTTTCGACGAATCGCTTAAGGTATGCAACGTTCCATTCTGTTACTCGTTCTGGGACAGTGAGCTTTTCTGCAACGATTTGTGGTACACCGACTTCGTTGATTGACAACATAGGGTCTGGTGAAACAACTGTTCGTGCGTTGAAGTTAGTTCTTTTCCCTGCGAGGTTATTTCTGATACGTCCTTCTTTTGACTTAATTCTGCTTGCAATCGTCTTGAGCGGTTGACCGTTTCGATGTCGCGCTGGTGGCAATTG
>DATGWN010000045.1:0-10823 GCA_035299465.1 Acidobacteriota bacterium
AAACTTGCGGGCTGTAGTATTGCGGACGATGAAATTAAGGATCTCATTGAGCAATGTAGTTCTACTATCTGTAAAGTATAGTGGTGCTTTGGATTGATATGGTTGATGATTGTTTGGTAACGTGAGTCGCCACTGACCGCAAATTCGTCAATTCTCAATCTTTTTAAACAACGCGAATACTCCCCTAAACCATGGAGCAGGGCGGTGACAAAGGTCAGATTCTCAGCGGCGAGTTCGGCAATATTCTTGTCAGACAAAAGTCGGATTCTCCCATTGAACTAGGAGAACTACTTGTCGCGCAGACAGCCCAAGCGAAAATAATTCTGCAAGCCTACGATTTAACGTACGGTTCACAAATAGCCCAGCAGCAACTAGAACTTCTATCTGGTATGCAACTAGAACAATCCGCACCAATCCAATTCTTTGAACCGCAATTAAGAAATTATATGATGGCCAGACTCAAAACGGTTCTTACGATAACTAAAGGCGCAGCAGCGCTTTCCAAATCACTACCGCCATTCTTTTCGACCGTACGTCAAGTCACGGCAGACGACATGTCATTCTTATCGACCAAAGGTTTCGCGGTAGGAAATCTTCGCAGTGGCAGCAAGACCCTGCCGGTCCCAATTTTTTTGGACACAAAACAAGTATTGTCGCATCACATTTTGATTCCTGCAACGACGGGAAAGGGAAAATCAAATCTGATGCATGTTATTTCCTGGAATTTACTAGGAAACCCAGACGCTGCATTACTGTTGTTTGATCCACACGACGAATACTATGGCAGAAATGGGAACGGACTCAAAGACCACCCGTTGTGGTCACGGCACGGAGTGTATTATAGTCAAAAACCGCCGGTCGGAGCATTCTCGTTAGTGATTAACGTCTCGTTACTCAAGCCGTGGCATTTTAGCGCAGTGGCAGACTTCAGCGGTCCACAGCAGGAACTCATCCAAGTATTCCATAATGCATATGACGACCAATGGATTGAAGCGATTCTGACTAACAAACCGATTCAATTTAAGTTCGAGGAAGGCACCTTTAATGTCGTCAAACGCCGCATTTGTAGACTCTTGGATATCCGTCTCACGCAGACAGGCATTATGAGTGAAGGAATCTACACAACAGGAAAGGAAGGAGAGTCTACGATCAAGAATATAGTTTCAGCAATAATGAAAGGCACAACCGTTGTCGTCGACACGTCGTCCTTATCAGGCCAGACTGAACTTCTGCTCAACAGCATAATTACAACCAGTATCTACGACCAATATAGGCTTGCACGTGCCAACGGTACTATCGATGCACTTCCAGTCGTCAGCGTAGTCTTAGAAGAAGCACCGCGTGTCCTTGGCAAAGACGTCCTCGAACGCGGTCAAAATATCTTTAGTACGATTGCAAAAGAAGGTCGAAAATTCAAAGTCGGCCTTTGTGCAATTACGCAGCTGCCGTCGTTAATTCCTAAGGACATTCTCGCAAATATCAATACAAAGATTATCCTTGGTATAGAAATGGCGCCAGAGCGAACCGCCGTTATCGAAAGTGCAGCGCAAGACCTTTCAAGCGACTCACGTGCAATTGCGTCGTTAGACAAAGGTGAAGCAATAATCACAAGTAACTTCACTCGCTTTGCGATTCCAATAAGTATTCCCCTCTTTTCTTCAATAATTGCCCAGTCTAAGATAGATCATGGCATAAAGTCTGTCAAATTGCCGGGCCTCTAATTCAGGTTCGCAACTTTCTTGTGGCGACGTACATTTATATATGAGAATCGGCAAAAATGATAATATATGTCACAAATGACCGTCCAGCATATCATTGACCAACATCTTGCAATTCTGCGAGGACTGCAGTATGAGTCAGGACTCTTCGCCGCCTCTTCCAAGGCAGTAGGCACAGGTTATGACAAAAGCTGGTTACGCGACAATTTCTATGAATGTCTCGCATTTGAAGTCATCAAAGATTACGACACAGTCAAACGAACAGTCCGCGCACTGCTTGATATCTTCCTCAAACACGAAGCTAAGATAGACTGGGCAATAAAGAAAAAGCCTGAGCATAAGCACGAGTATATCCACGCACGCTTTCACCCGCACACATTCGAAGAATTCTGGGAAGAGTGGGGAAACAAGCAAAATGATTCCATCGGTGCGATTCTTTTTTTAATCGGAAAACTATACGACGACAAAATTCACATCTTGCAGACACCTGCAGACTTTCGCATAGTCCAAAAACTCATCAATTATCTAGATTCTCTAAAATATTGGGATGACGTCGACAGCGGCATGTGGGAAGAGAATGAAGAGATTCATGCATCTTCTGTAGGCGCGTGCGTCGCAGGTCTGATGTCGGTAAAGAAAATTCCGCAATTGCACGTTCATGTCGAGCTTATCAGAAATGGTAAACTCCTCCTCAACAAATTATTGCCTCGCGAATCTAAAAAGAAGTTCGTCGATCTCGCATTGCTTTCACTTATCTATCCTTACAAAGTCACCAACGACGAGCAGACAAGAAGAATCCTCGAAAACGTGGAATATCATCTTGTCAAAGAGCGTGGCGTCATTAGATACAAAGGTGATTATTATTACAATAAGAATGAAGACGGCTGGAGCGAGGAAGCAGAATGGACATTCGGATTCTCTTGGCTTGCAATCATCTATCATCAGTTAGGCAACGAAGAAAAAGCAAAATTCTACGAGCAGAAGACTATTGAGACAATCAACGATAAAGGCGAAGTCCCAGAATTGTATTTCTCAAACTCTCCAGAGTATAATGCAAACACGCCACTAGGTTGGTCTGAAAGTTTGCTTATTGTCGCGCTCTATAAATTAAACAAGAAGCACTTGAACGTCAAACCGTTCCTGTCTGCAGAGCATAGACACCTGCTTGAGCATTTCAACCGCTAGTACATACGTGGTAGGCCTTAGTCCGCGTCATTGGTAAAACAGCTTCATCTATTTTTTAAACTCTTTTTGCCATATATCATTTCATGAAAAATATCAAACTCAATAACGGCGTGCAGATGCCGCAACTCGGCCTAGGTACGTGGCAGGCGAGTGATCACGAAATCGAACAGTCGCTTGTGTGGGCCTTTGAAGAAGGCTATAGACACATAGACACCGCAAAAATTTACGGCAACGAAGAAGCGATTGGTCGAGCAATAAAGAAATCTGGCATTCCTCGAAGCGAATTATTTATCACAACCAAGCTTTGGAATAGCGATCACGGCAACGTCAAAAAGGCATTTGAGACTTCGTTAAAGAAACTTGGTGTAGAGTATGTTGATCTATATCTTATGCACTGGCCCGTTGCGGAAAGAAATCAATCTTGGAAAGTCTTAGAAGAGATATACAAGTCTGGCAAGGCAAAATCAATCGGCGTCAGTAATTTCACAGTCAAACATTTGCAAGAACTTCTCAAGACGGCAACGGTTGTGCCTGCGGTGAATCAATTCGAATTGACGCCGTATTTGTATGACAAAGCTTTATGCGACTTCTGCCACAAAAAAGGCATAGCGGTCGAATCGTACAGTCCATTGACGCGCGGTGAGAAATTGGATGATAAAAAATTGGTCGCCATCGCTCACAAATACGGCAAGACGACTGCTCAAATTCTCATCCGCTGGTGCATTGAGCATGGCTTTATCGTCATTCCAAAATCGACTTCCAAGAAAAGGCTCAATGAAAATATCAGCGTGTTTGATTTCACAATCTCCGCTGAAGATATGAGAACACTTGACGGTTTTAATGAAGATTTCCGTACATGCTGGGATCCAAACTCGATGCCATGAGACATGGTATTGTGGATCTTTGGATTTATGTATAGAGAAGTACGACGAGTGCTTAGGCGACTTTAGCCATACCCGCCTTTCATCCGGTAGACGACATCTTCAACTATCTCTCGCTTCCATCCCTTAGAAACGCATTCTTCTATGAATGCTTCTGGTGAATGTCCTGCGTTGAGATATTGCTTCAAATAAGGTTGCAGTGCCGCAGCGTACTGCTCTGGCGTCGCACTTGGTTGTTGTGTCGTCGCCGTAGTCTGCGCATGATTGATATGCATATTTCCAAAGAGTACTGCGATGCCTATGATAGCAAGGCATGCAACGCTAGCAACGAGTACTTGTATTGCAAAGAGATTTTCTGAATTTCCTTTGATTGGATAGGAAGCTGTAGTCGGAACTTGCGCAGTCACATTTGTCGCTTCGACCGGAATTTCCTCGTCGATTTTTTTAAGATGGATGTCTGCTGAATTATTGACGACGCCTCTAAGCGTGACGGATAAGTCATATCTTCCGTCGTCAGTTAGATCAAACTTGGATTCTTCATCTTGTTGTAATGTGACAGTCTGAGGAGATGATGCGACTGTTACCGTTACAGTGTCGCCAAGAATTGAGTCGATGTTTAATGAATGCGAAATCGTACCCACGTAGAATGTCACTTTTTGACTTGGAGAAAGTCGAAGAGTGAATCCGGATTCCAACCGAGTCTGTGAGACGCTGATACTTGATGGTGTTTCTACACTATTACCTGTTGCAGTCGTAGTCACAACTGAACCACCCGTTGTTCGAGAACCGCCTGAGCCTCCTCCTCCGCCACCACCGTTTGTGCGCCGTGTTTGGACTTCGACTGAGAATACTGCAGAAGGCGAGTTGCTTGCAAGACCTGCTGCGTCGACACAATATAATGTAACCGTATACTGACCATTACTGAGCGTAGCTGTCGACGCTACAAATGTGAGATTGTTACTTGATGACATCGCGTTCTTAGTTGATCCGCCGTCTAAAGAATAGACACAACTTCCTCTTTCGTTGAGTGTCGCCTGCACGCTCACACTGTTAGTGCTGTATGTTTGCGCAGTTGGGCTTGTCAATGTTACATTTGGAGAAGTTTTGTCAAGAATAATTGTGCGAGTCGCAGTTGAGTCGATCTTTGCGGCGTTGGATGCGCTTGCGTTATAATAATATGTGCCTTCAGCGTAACCTGCTACGACTAACGTATTAGTCGTACCGGTAACATTTGAAGTATTCAACAAAGCACCTGCCGAATTGTAAATGCGGATTGCTTGCCACTCTAGATTCTCTATATTTGTCGATGTGCTAATTGTAAATCCGTCTGCGTTCAAAGATGCACCATTCGAAGGTGTCGGTGCGATGAATGTAATTTCCGGTATGACGTAATTTGCAGGCAATTCTTCATTATACAAGTATCGGTAACCTGCAGGAAGTGCTTCAAAAGATTGTACTGGTTTGTCGGGACCGAATGGCGGCCATTGGAGACTTTCAAACCAATCTGGCTTTTGTGTTAAGTACAGGCTGTCAACAAGCGTCTCGCCGTCTTTGAGAGATTCGTCTACATCGTTGTAATAGCGATTCCATCCGCTGTACCAGTTATGCTTGAATATTGTTGTTGTCAAAACGTCCATGTCGCGTTCTGCGAATCCTTCCGATCGAGGCCAGATGCCCACTTCAGTGCCCTCTGCAGGAAGTGGATCGTTATAAGTTCCTGAAACTGTTATGACATTTCCTTGACGTTCAGACATGCCTGTGAATAATTGACCAGTTCCCCAGTCAATTCCCAAAGACATGCATAGACCGCCAGCCGCGTATGAACAGTATCGTTGCAATCTGTCGTCGCCACTTGTCACTGTGATTTTTCCTTGCCAATCGCTCATTCGATCTGAGAGAATACCGCGAATACCTGCACCGGTGGTCGGATTCCAGTCAAGCCAATAGATGCCTGCACTCTTGGAAGCGTAATTCTCAAAGTAGGCATTGCCCATATAAGGCTGACCAAGTGCATACAAGCCCGTCATCATACCATCTGCGCCGATTTGGTTGCCCACTACGTTGAAGTTTCTGGACCATCTTTTGAAAGCAAGTGGGAATGATCTGCCAACAACCCAATTTCGATAAAACGTAGCTTCACTCTCGCCGCCAAAATATCCGTCGGACATGAAACCGTCAGCGATGTTACCTTCATACAAGTTGTAACTATTGTGAGGACCGTGGTTAGTATCGACAGTATTTCCAATCATGAAATTATATGCAAATACATTTCCAGTGGATCCAAAATTAATTTCTAAAAGTGGGAAAGACTTGTAGACGATATTGTCTTCAAACAAACAACCTGTGGTCGTCCCCATAAGGAGACCTGCACCATTAGTTCCCGCAACTTTTCCTTGATCGAGATAACTATGTCTGATTTCACAGAACATTGAATCTGACACAGACATAACATAGTTTGAAGCGCCTTTTATTCGTACATTCTTTACCCAAGAACCATATGTGCCGTGCATACCTAGGCCGATTTGTGGAGATCCTTTTCTTCCGTCCAGAGTCAAGTCCTCGATACCAACATATGATGTGGGAGGGACTGCGCTGAGGACTTTAGATGTCGTTCCGTACTTGTCGGCCATAAGTGGCGGATGAATAGTGAGCGTGTTGCCAGATTTACCAGTTACTACGACGTTTTGTGAACGAACGCCAGGATAACCTGTGACTGACATAGTTGGTAATTCTTTATCATTCTCAATCACAATTTTTGCCATCGTGCCGACGTTGAAGTCTGTTGCATCGCTGACAGTGATTTGCGTGCTGCCTTTGCTGCCGCCGGAAACCAGAGAGACGCTTGGACGATTGTAGAATCCGTCGCCTCCTCTGATTGTCAGACACGAGTATTGTCTGCAATCGATAATAGTCTTATCTTGACCAGAACCGCGCAGAGTGATATTATTTTTTGAGATATAGATTCCATTTGGAACTATGAAAGTTCCTGGGAGCAATTGTACGACCTGATTAGCAGGACAATTCCCGATTGCTTGTCCAATCGACGTTGAGTCGTCGTGCGAGACAACTTGGTTTGTGACAGAGAAATATGCAGGAGTTTCTAGCGTAAGTTGATTTCCATTGATAGCGGTGATGATTGTATACAATGGCCAAGGATTGTAAGTGTATATATTATCATAGCCTGCGTTATTGATTGATACGCCGTGTCCAACTTCAAAATCTGCGACGTTGGATACTGTGAGGATTGTGCTGTTAGCACTAATTGAGCCTGTCGTCGTTTGCGGATTCTCAGGTGAACCTTTCACCGTTGCACAAATTGTTTCACGTTCAGTAATTCCGTTTGGGACACCAACTGTTTCTCCAGATGTCCAGTCGATGAGTCGATTTTTCGGAATGAGACCGTCTTGCGATGCGTCGAGTGTTGTCGCGCTAACGGTCATCGAAGGTGCTGATTCGGCGCCAGAACTATCGGTTGCCGTCACTTTGTACTGATACGTCGTGCTTGGCTGCAAACCTTCGTCTTGGTACAGACTAGGATCTTGATAATAAGAATTTTCGAGCTTAGCTGGTATTGTGCCTACGGCTACGTTGTTTCTATAAACCGTATAGAATGATGGATACGTGGAACCGTTCGAGTGTGACCATCCAATATTGACTTGGTCATCAGAAACGCCCATCGCTCCTATGAAATGTGGAGCATCTGGCGCCGCAAATACAATAGGACATACGCACAACAATACAAAGAAAAAAAAATATAGCTTTCTTCCCACTTGATATGACTCTGGTCCGACGTTTTACACGTCGAAGTATACCCTAATTCTTACTCCACATGTCGAGCCTATCGTTTATAAATCTTATGTGTAGCGCCCTCGAGATTCCAGCTGCTTTTCTCAATGATTGCCGGTAATCTGCGAACATCATTATTACCTCCAGAAACGACGCAGCAGATTCGACTTCCCTTTGAAATTCCCAGGCTAGCGCCAGCATAAGAAAGTGCATGCAATCCCGCTATGCTGAGTGCTCCTGCTAATTCGCAGACAATTCCTTCGGTATTATACAACGAAAGAAGTGCATCGCAGACTTGTGCTTCGCTCACGACGACAACGGGAACTCCCAACCGTTTTATTATTGAGAAGTTTTTTTCACCTGGCGTTGAGACGCCGACTCCGTCCACAAATGTATTTTGTTTTATCGATGTGCGATAGCCTGCCTGCAAAGAATCATACATACTCGTCGCGCCTTGGACTTGTACGCCGATGACGCGCGTCGGCGTGCCTTCAAATGCACTCGCCAAACCCGCGCAAAGTCCTCCTCCGCCAATTGGTACCAATATTGCGTCAAGGGATTTATCCATTAATGAAAGAGCGATGGTGCCTTGCCCAGCAATGACATGATCATCATCGAATGCGTGGATGAAATAATGTCCGTTCTGCAACGACCTTGCATGAGCATAAGCTTCATCGTATGTAGTGCCATGCAATACGACCTGCGCATTTTCTGCGCCATGTCGTCGGACTGCATCGATTTTTTGTGCAGGAGTTGTCGTGGGCATGATTATTTTGGCATGACTTTGCGTCAGACGTGCAGCATACGCGACGCCCTGAGCATGATTGCCTGCACTTGCGCAGACAAAT
The DNA here is from genome assembly GCA_035299465.1 of Acidobacteriota bacterium. Classification (GTDB taxonomy): domain Archaea; phylum Nanobdellota; class Nanobdellia; order Woesearchaeales; family DATGWN01; genus DATGWN01. The sequence continues at coordinate 8,419 of DATGWN010000045.1, forward strand.
TCTCGTCTATTTTTTTGATTGATAGCTCGCAGCATGCTATTAAGCGCTCCTCGCACTTTGTAAGATCTGACTGGTTGCATATCTTCTCTTTTCAAGAAGACATCGTGACTTATGTTGTACGTTTTGCTCAGTTGCGGTCGATGTTCAAATGGTGTTTCAGGTAAGTAAGTATGTATTCGTGAATGCGCGATGTGTATTGTGTCTAGCATAGTATGCCTCGCTGGAAAATCGGTGTGAATGTATATTTTTGAGAATCGCGCAACTTCACCGTTCTTGTCGTAGCACGTATCAAGTGCGCACAAGAAAAGCTGATTGTCGCATTATGCGACAATAATAATCGAGATAATGAAAAGAATTTGTGACATGCGAGCAATAACTGCGAACCGATTGTTTTCGTTGTGCATTGCTGTCATCAAGAATTACTGAGTGGCAATTATATTTAAATGTATAGTTGCATGCATCCTGTAGTTAGTATTTTGAGCACGGCAAACAGAATATAATCCATGGACGGAAGCAGCTGACCGTATAGTTTATAAATAGTCGAAAATTGGCTGGATTGGGTATGGGAATCTACGAGAAAAAGCAAAAAGAGTTCAAGCGAACTATCATATGGCTGACTGTCGTCGTTCTCCTATTACTTGCAGGACTAATCTACGTAATTATTGCAATCACTGATCGGGCAGTTGACATTGACACCGCAGATCTATACAAAGAATTTCAAATAGCGGTAGGTCAAACAATTCTTGTCAACGATAAATCGGTCTCAATCACGCTTGAGGAAGTTCTATCCGAGAGTCGATGTCCAATTGATGCATTCTGCATACAAGCAGGTAGTGCTTCTATCAAATTAACCGTGCAGACGGCCGATGATAAACGTACGATAACGCTTGCTACTGACGCGCAGGACGAACCAGTCTATGTAGGCCCGTACCAAATTCGATTAATCCAAGTTCTACCATATCCAGGAACAACGCAGACTGATGTTCCTCTCGAAAAGAAAACTGCGATTCTTATTGTGACTCCAAAATAACCACTCGTCATCTTTTAACTCTAAATTTATATAGAGAGTATTCTTCGCGATTGTTATGGGAAACGTTGCGCAGGGACAGAAACCTGGACAGAAAATCACATTCTTGCATATTGCGGATTGCCATTTAGGCTCGTGGCGTGACGCAAAGCTTCGTGAACTTGGCTTTGAGTCTTTTTCAATCGCTATGAATGACGCAATTGCGCGTAACGTGGATTTCGTTTTGATAAGTGGGGACTTGTTCAATACTGCCTTGCCGGCAATCGATATCCTCAAACAAACTGTCACATTATTTCGTAAAGTGCATCAGCATAAAATACCGATATATTTCATCGCCGGGTCACACGACTATTCTCCTGCCGGAAAAACTATGCTTCACATCATAGAAGAGGCAGGTCTCGCAAAGAACGTCATGCAAGGAAATGTTGTCGACGGCAAGTTGGTACTCGCGCCAACTATCGATGCCAAAACCGGTGTCTCTTTATGCGGTATTCTTGGTCGGGCCCAGTCACTTGATCAGCAATATTATGAGATGCTTGATAGAGAGTCCTTGCATGCAATACCTCATCCAAAAATATTCTTATTTCATTGTGCGCTCAGTGAGATTAAGCCTAAGTCGATGGCGGACACGCCTAGTGCAGCGCTGTCATTTCTTCCAAAAGGTTTTGATTATTATGCTGGAGGCCACGTTCATTATCGGTTCAATCAAGACATTCCATCGTACGGCAGACTAGTATATCCTGGACCGACCTTTCCAAATAACTTTGCAGAAATTGAAGAACTAGGGGGAGGATCGTACGTAGTAGGCACACTTGACGGTACACAAGTCCGCGCCGAGCATATATTCATTCAATCTCCAAAACCTGAGATGATTTCATTGAATTGCGACGGTCTGGATCCGCTTCAGGTAAACGAAGCGCTTGGAAAAGTAATCTCATCAGATATAGTTGGCAAGATTGTCATGCTTCGCATGAAAGGTACAGTGAAAGGTTCCTTGACTGACGTTAAATTGTCAGAATCCGTTGACGCCATGCTCGCAAAAGGAGCGTATGCGGTGTTAAAAAATACTGCTGCACTAGAATCTGAACGCTTCAAACGTCAGACGCCAACGATCACATCGGCAGCAAACGTCGAAGACGACGTGCTTGCCCAATCAGTAGACGCAAAAGATATTGCTGCATCCAAAGCCCTCATGCAGACATTACATACACAAAAATTCGATGGCGAGACTAAAGATGACTTTGAGCGTCGGGTGACAGAGTCTGTCTTTACAATCCTAAATATTAAGAAAGAATGATTTATTTAGCGGCATAGATACTTTCGTAATGCTGCACCATATTTCTTGCGATGACTTTGCAGGCCTGAGCTTCAGCAGGAG
>DATGWN010000046.1:0-17285 GCA_035299465.1 Acidobacteriota bacterium
GGATTCTGTGCTCGAGCGACGATTGTGATATCTTTGTCTGAGGTCAGATTCTTTTCAAATACGACTCGTACAAAGTGTGAGTCAGGAATAGTGACCCATGCGTCATCTTCGTACCGGACACTTGGGAAAATGTCCTCAATAAATGAGCGATCTGCATCCAAGTGCAATGCTGCTGTGATGACAATGATCTCAAACGTCTGCTCACTCAAGTGTGGCGCAGTCCATACAATAGTGTCATATAATCCATTACCGTTAACGTCAAGTAAATCATAATCAATGCTTGCGCTTTGATTATTCAACCAAGTGAATCGAACAAGTTCCTTTGATTGTACTTCTCTTGGCAACGTAGTGTTTGCAAGTACATCGGAATAGTGAACGGAGGATGAAACGACGACCTGCTTGCGATTCTGTGTGAACTTTCTTTCAGTGAGAGTTGGCGCAGGCGTTTGGTAGACGACTTCGACTTCGTCAGCGTCAACAAGAATTGCTCGCGTCAAATTATCCTGGATATCTTGTGTCGTGAAAATTTCAGTAGACGAAGGTTCTTTCGTTTCTTCAGTCGCATTTGTTTGGTTTTGCAACACTGGCTTCGAACCGATGTTCTCTAACGCATTATACAAAGAATCCACTTTCTCTTCTACATTGATTTCGTTGCCAGTTTTTTCTGACTTGACAAGGGCACTGTGAAGTATGGTTTGCGTGTCTGTAATCTTACGTCCTCTATACACGTTAACTTCAATTGGAACATCAGATGCAGCAACATCTAGCTCGATCTTATCTACATCATAGACTGCATCAGATACAATAGATAGCGTGTCAAATGCTCTGTCGACACCGTTGGCTTCATACACATCAACAGCCATTGCTGATTCTGGCAGTTTGATTAAGAGTGGTTCAGTGTAATTGACACGAGAATCACGTTTGACAAGCTTTCGCCAGACTACTGGTTCCCCGACACGAGCTGCTTCTTGGATATCAATGTCAACAAGTTGTTCTTCAAGGATTGTCTCATTACGTGCAAGAACGATGATAGTGAACTCATTGCTTTCGTATACATTTTCGTCATCGTATGCATATAATTGCATTTGTTGCTCGCCCACAAATCCTGGGTTAGCGACAAACCGCAACAAATTATCGCTCATCGTGACGACGATGTCATCAGGCAGACTGTATGACAGTGTGTACACGCTCGAAGTCGTATTCTGAATGTAAGTGGAAATATCCAGTGTCGTGCCCTCAACACTATCGATAGTGATATTCGGAATCTGTGCGACAAAGAACGGCATCTGTGAGATATTGAGCGTTTCATTGACCGCCAAAACAGTCTCATTCGTTTCATTCAACACAGTTGGCTCAAGGACTTCTTCTTGGACATACGCTACTGTGAATGGATTTGCAGTCGCAGTTGGAGCGAAGATAGTTATTGTTACGTTATTCGCCAAAGGTTGTACGGCAAACGACAATGGTGTAAGCATCTGCGGTTGCGGCATATAGATAATCGACATTGTTTGATTCGCATCAGTGCCATTAGAGAGAACGCCAGAGTCCACAGCCAAGTCTAATTGGTATGTTCGCAATGCAGTTCGATTCAGCTCGACAATGAACGGGAAATTGTCAAACTGTGCGCCTGCAGGGACAACGTGTGACGTCAATGTCCATCCTTCGTCTGATGAAACTTCCGACGTGATTTTGACTGGCATCAATTGGTATTCGATGATAAATGAAATAGATTCGTCAGCTGCAAGTGCAACATACACTGAGCGGTCAGTGGAAACAAGTGAAGAGGAATCGAAAACAAGCTGGTCAGCAAAATGGGTAGTAGATACAGGCTGACCTAGCATTGTTTCGTTTTGAGTGGATTGGTTAGATTCTTCTGTTACGTTAAATTCAGATACAGATGAATTAACAGATTGATTAGACAATTGGCGAGATTGGTTCGATAGATCCAAGTCAGATTCGACCGAGATATTGTCAACTGATACAGAAGCTGATTTGCGATAGATTGACAAACTATCGACAACAGATTGTGCGAACATCGACGTGTTCAAATCAGCATATTTGACTGTAGACGGCAGGTATGAGTCCAAGACTACAATGCCAGACTGTGGCTGTGATAAGTTATTTGTAATCGTCACTAACTGTCGGACAATCGGCGTCCAAGTCGCGTTGGCAGACAGAACTTGTGCGTCGCTCGTAATGTTATGAGCACCTAAAGTGACGCTGACGTTCAAGCCATCGTCTAGTAATCTATACAAGCCAGTCGAGTCCAAATCTGAACCGACATAGATACCTTCTTGTAATGATTCAGAAATCGTTTCCGCACCAATCATCGGTGAGAGAGACAAGAAGAGAAGCAATATGATCATCATACTCAACGACCAGTGCGTTCCCGTCAAGGGTTTACTCTCTTTTTGATGTGACATAATATTATTTACGATATTGTTGGTGGACTTGGTGTGGTTGATGTCCTTGTGGCGGATATCCTGCGTGACCGTAGTGTGGTGGCGCATGGATTGGTTGTACAGGCGGTTTACGTCTGACAAGCAATATCACAAGCAACAAGATCACAATTGTCATGCCTATGATGATCAACGTGTTCGTCGAAAGTTGCATTGGCTTCTTTGATTCGATGACAGCCGAGACTGGAACTGATGCACTTGACGCAAAGATAGTATCAGACTGACCATAGTAGACTCTGATATCTAATGGCTCTTCAATGATATCTGCGGCAGCAAGATACGGCACTGGCACGTCAACAGATTGTGTCTTCGAACCTGAGAATTCCGTGATTCGAGAACCAACGATTGTCGAACCGTTGTGCAATCGTACTTGGACATAACCGATAGCAGAATTACTCATCGTGTTTTGTACACTAACAAGCAAGACGCCACGAGTGTCGTCGAGGATTACGTCAATTGGAACTAAGGAAGCGTCCTGTGGCACTGAACTTTGTGTCGCGTTCAAAGTCACCAGTGGCGCACCGTTTGCGGAAAGGACATTCTTTCGAAGTGGATCAGAATCGCCATAGAGTGTATTCAAAACGACACGCAGACCATATTTTGGATTTGGCGCGCCGTCAAGCTGATATGGAATAGACATAATTTCCTGTGCAGGGATGACGAATGGTTTTTCATCCAAGTACGATTGGCCGCCGAATTCTACTGTTGAGAAGACTCGAGTATCGACATTACCCCGGTTAGCGAACGTCAATGACAATACGCCTTCAGCAGGATAGAATGTCGCACTAACAGGCTCGATTGCCTGGACTGGATAATCAAATGCAACCGTGTCAAGGTCCAATAGTTGTCCCTTCATACCCGGAATATTTGCAAAACCACGTGCATATTTGACTAACAATTGGAGATTTCGTCCACTTTGTGATTCAATCGATTTTGCAACGTCGGCAGTATCACTGCTGATGACTTCAAACAATGTGAGTGAACTTGCTTTCACTTGAGACGCGACATCTTCAGCGCTACCGTAGTATACAAACTGCGGATTCCCTATTTTAAGACCCATCAAATCGATTCGGTCAATACGGGAAATGACACCCATTCTATATTCATAGTTGTCTGAAACGAATTTTGAAATTGCGACAACGTTTTCATCGACCGTCTTGGTGAAATCCGGATAATCGCTGGATGCCACTCTGGAACCAAGTGAACCATCCAACAATCGGATCGGGAAATGACCTGCAGCAAGCAACTTGTCTTCTTTTGAAACGAGCGACGAGACAGAATCGAGCGATTCATCAGAGACAAACAAAGGCCAAAGTCTTTCGTTGTACAATACTGGAACTAGAACAGTCGCTTCAACGCCAAATCTTGGGTAGAGAAGGGCGAAGCCGTTGACGGACTGCTCAGGAAGTGATTCATAAAGGGTAGACTGAAGGTCTGCATATGTCGAATAGGAGACAGTCTTGACATTTGCATACCCGTTTACTGTGAGATAAGACTCGTATTTTTTGACAACGGAACCTGTTTTCGGCTCTAACACGATTACTGAACCATCTTGTTCGATTACTTGGCTCTTGAGTTGTGCGTTGCCTAGGTTATCAAACGACATAACTGTAGCGTTTGTGAACCCAGCATAGACCGCGCCCAAATAGAGATCGTGCCACTCGCGTGAGTTAACGACCACATAGTTAGCCGCGTATGTACTACTCATCAGCACACAGAAGGCTATCGCCAACAATGCTGTAAGTTTTATACGTTGTTCCATTTGTATCACTTGTCTCCGTTATGGAAGAAAAATAGAGTTGCCACTACTTTGAACTTCCAGTTTACATAGTGCGACTAATCCAAGCTACCCACTTGGTGTATTTTTGCGTCGCATATGTATCCATGCAAACACTGCAAGGATGATTATGAGTATGATAATGACGTATACGTATAACGGTATTGCGCCACCTGCGCTTGTCTTGAAGTCAGGCGTTGCACGGATTGTCTTCAAAAGAAGATTTGCATCCGTGCCGTATACGATTGTGACATTGAAAACCTTGTTTTCCTCCAAGTCGATATCGTCCAACTGCGCAGACATGTATGTAGTTTTAGCCGCGCCCGCTTTGACGATGTCCTGTTTGGAGAAGTCTTCTGAAAGACCATTGACTATCAATCCATTGACTTTCACAATATAATGGATGTCTGAAGTGCCGTTGTTCTGTACTTCGACGCCGATTCGCTTCAATGACGTGAAATAAGTGACATCAGTCAAGGAAAGCTGTGAGCTGTCTGATGGAAGGTCAGCCAAAGTGAGCGGGATACTGAAAGGAGGACCAAACTTGTTTCGCAAAGTGAGGAAACTGTCTAATTCGAACGGACTTGAACCAAACGATGTGTAGAATTCAGCTGTCATGTTCTCGGAAATGAGTTCAGGATTGATATTGAGTTGGAATTGGACTGGTAACGCTTCGCCGGAGGCAAGATAAGTTGTCGTTTCTTGTGATGTCGTGCCTACTTCTCTGCCATTACTCTTGACGTTGATTGTTGTCAATGCATACGCGCCGATTGAACCGACGTTCTTGAAGTATGCGACAAGCGTCTTTTGGACTGGATCATACTCAGCTTTGCTGATATCGATACCAATAGTTGGCTGCGGCAATGGGAAAATCGTCAAAGCATAGATAGTACCAATAGCTTTTGTATCACTTTGGGCAAATTTAACGAAGACGGATATTGTCTTATTGCTTCGTGAGCGGATCTGTTCTCCTACGACTGCAAGCTGGTTGCTGACAATAATGACGGATTTTACCTTATTCTTTGTCAAAAAGTCAAATGTATCATCCAAAATTCGGTTCGGACCCGACAAAAGGACTGGATTTGCTGTTGAGAAGAATTCGCTTTCAAGGCCTTGACCGTCTGCAAGAATGACTGTATCAAATGAACCATGTTTAAGTGCAATAGCTTGTGAATCGCCAAAGACATTATTTGTATTGATCCATTCATCAAAAGTTGGTTCGATTTCATTCAAAACAGAACGTGGGAATGGACCGACTGCCAAAACGGATGTTGCATCTTCCAATCGTGATGCTATTTCGTCCACATTGTCGTCATTAACGAAAAGGACCCAAGCATCGATTTTCTTTGCGTAAGATGCTACTGCGATGGATGTTCTGTAGTTAGAATCCGAAAGAACGATGTATCGACCGTTCTGCGGATCTAAATCCAAGTTAAAGTCGTCGCTCCGGACCGGGGTTTGCGTGACATAACCAGCTGTACTTAACTGGCTAGCCAAGTTTGGTATGAACGCCTGATCTGTGGATTCATACACAGTAAGTTCGGATTGGACTGTGAAAGTTCTGCTCAGAGCCGAGATTGACTCTGTATTCGAGAATTGTGACTTAACATTTGTGAGGGATCCTGCCATCATAACGCTGTAGACATCGATCCAATCACGGGAATTTGCCAGGTTGAGGGGGACTGCACTAACGAATGGAGAGAATGTAACCAAGAAAGTCAATAGAATAATGAGAATCCCTACCAGTTTTCGCATAGTACACACACCAGCTCCCGTACACCCCTGTAGGAAGCTGATTATTTAAATATACATGTGCCGTAGCTTGTTACATATAAATATTTCGATTGTTATCGTCGCTTAAGACTAGTAAAAAACAGAGAAGAAGTTAAAAAGAAACTAAAAACTGCCATTTATGGCAATTCTAGATAGAAGTAATATGCTTGTACTGTTCGAGCCGGTACGAGGATTTGGAAGTCCACTGTTGTACCATCGAATCCAGTATCGTCTTCAATAGCCTTACCTGCCCACACAAGCGTTACGTTGTTGTCAGTCTTCATTGAATACGTCTTCAAGTCGCCTGAAACGTTGTTCTTATATGAAACAGTGTAGTTTACTGATGGAATCGATCGAACTGATGTAGTGAAAGCTTCTTGCTGAGTGAATGTTCGGTAATAACCGTCAGCGGAATTTGTTTGGACATATGATGGCAAGTCGCCGATGTTTGTTGCGTTCAAGCCAGACCAGTCTGAAACTGTGCCGTTTGTTGCATAAACAACTGAATCTGTGATAAGAAGTGTAGTCCATTGATAGAAGAGGTTTCCTGTTGAGTCTGCGAGTCGGACATCGCCTGAGATGTTACCGTAGAAACCAGCCCATCTGTCTGTGATTGCAAGTGCAGTGATATTGACTGCTGTGACGTTACCACCACTGATGTTGATTTGCTGTGCGGAAGTTCCTGTGCCACGCTCAGATTGCTGATACGTCGCGTTTGAACCCGTTGGATCTCCGACCGCTGCGAAAGCAACGGCAGTAATTGAAAGAACAGCAACCAATAATAGTGCTAGAATCGCCTTATACCTGCCCACTTTGAACACCTCTTGAAACATATTGTCTAGGTGTATACTAACCCACTAATTCTGCGTCTAGTATACTACTTAGTATATTTCCTGAGAAGACTCATATATAAATGTTGTGATTCGGTTATTCGGGGTTACCGAATAAGAAAATACCATTAATGGTATTTTGAAAAACAAAAAAAACTTGACGAGAAAAACAAAAAGAGAAAAGAAAAAATTAGATCAATTCAACCCAGAAATTATACTCTGTCGGTTGGACGTTTGATAAAGTACCATCTTCTGGAATTATCATCTGATAATTGACTAATTCGTTACTATAAGAATTGTTGCCATCAGCGTGGACTTGACCTGCAAAGACGATTTCTGCGCCGTCAGTCAATGAATACGTTTCCCACGTTGGTCCACCTGAACTGTTAAGTGTTAAAGTATAATTGACATTTGTCAAGTTACCAATGACATCTGAATAGAACGTCGCTGTGAATGGGAATGTTTGTGAATAATTATCAACTGAGTTGACACCAAGGAAACCATATTCGCCCAAAACGTCTGAGATCGAAGCCGCAGCCATTGAACTCCAGTCGATTGTTGGAGAAGTACTTGCATATACATATCGGCCGCGTGCAACCCATTCGTAAAGAACATTGGAACCGCTGTCGCCAAGCTTGATGTTACCAGTGACGTTACCGTAGATACCAGTCCATCTGTATGTAGAGGCTTCAGTTGAAAGATTGATTTGAGTTACGTTACCTGCAGTTACGTTGAACGCGTCGGGACTTGCCGAGGGCAATTGTCCGTTATCAGCCGATGCAGTGATATTACCACCAACTGGATCTGCAAATGCACATTGTATGAGTAAAACCAATACTAGAACAAATAAAATGCCAGCCCTTTTTGAATAATTCATCTCGGTAACCACACTCTCTTTCGTCTTTTCTGAAAGACCGAATATATAAACTTTCCTATTGCTTCGACGACGCTTTTTCAAAAAATTTTGCTTTAGTATACTACCATACCAACCCACCGACTTACGAACCATATCTCTAAACCAGCCCAAACCTCTCAAATAAAACCAACTACTAACGACAAGCTTACTCAAAAAAGAGAAAAAATGTATAAAAAAGGCTAGTCATGCAACAAAATAGTGCAATGCAACATAAAAATTTATAAACCTCCCGTTATGCGCTAAAAACAGAGGAAACATCATGGAATTCATTGTCTCAGAACACAAAAAGAACCGATTTCAATCACACGTCGCAGGCGCAGATCACACAGTAATGAACGTTTTGGCTAACGAAATGTGGCAAGACAAGTCAACTGTTGCATCAGCTTGCACTCTTGAGCACCCTTTGGTTGCTAAGCCAAAGATTGTCATCGACACAGACGGAAAAGATCCAGTCGACGGTCTCCTTGAAGCTGTAAAGCGCGTCAAGAAAAAGAATGCAGAGTTCGCAAAAGCGTTCGACGCACAATAAATTTTCTTTTTTCACTAGACATCTTCAATAGTAATCAATATATAGAACAATTATCCTTCGCGCAGTATGCTCTTTTCCTGGATTGAATTAAAAAATATCAGAAGTTACGAATCATCTCGTATTGAATTCTCCACAGGTATTAGTCTTCTGAGCGGCGATATAGGCAGCGGCAAGTCAACAATACTACAAGCCATAGAATTTGCGCTCTTCGGTCTGCTTCGCGGAGACTTAGAAGGTCAAGCGCTACTGCGACACTCGCAAAACAAAGGTTCCGTCACACTGGGCCTTAACATAGGCGGCAATGAAGTCATTCTACACCGCACACTGACAAAAACAAAGAATGGTATTTCTCAAGAAACTGGATGGCTAAGCATCAACGGCGTGCAAACGCAATATTCCGCCACAGAACTAAAGAGTCAAGTCTTGCAATTACTCAATTATCCTTTGGATTTAATGAACAAATCCAAATCACTCATCTATCGATACACAGTCTACACTAGTCAAGACCAGATGAAAAATATCATCGCAGAAAGCGCTCCGATGCGACTGCAGACACTACGAATTCTTTTTGGCGTCGATAAATACAAAATCGTATCAGAAAATACCGCCATCGCACTTAAAGAAATCAAAGAACAGATAGCGCTTTGCGAAGGTAAAGAATCGCAATTTTCTCAGTCACCCACATTATTGGCACAATCGTCTCTGCAAGTCAACGCCTTACGTCAACAATTAGCTGAAAAGGAAGCAGAATTACAAAAAACGTTGGAACAAAAGACGCAGATTGAGCAAAGAAGAACAATTCTTGACTGCCAATTGCAAATAGTTCAGGAAAAAAAAGAACTGCACGCAACCGCAACCGCAAAAATTGCCCAGATCCATACGCAAACAGCAGAAGCAACACTCGCAATTCAAAAAAATACACAGACTCTCGCTGCCGTGCAAGCGAAAATAGTCGACTTACAATCAACACTCATACCTGTGCCAGAACATGACGTATCCGAAACAGAATTGCAAAAAGCACAGCAACATCAAGCTGTCATGCAAAAAGACATCACGACGCTTTCCGCTGAAATAGCGCAAGTGCAAATGCAGCTCAAAGAACAGCAAATGCTGCAAGCGCAACGGGATAATCTGCAACAAAATGTGCAAAAAATTCGTGAGCAAATCCAACCACTAGAGCAAGCAACACAAGTCATACGCACTGCACCGGCTCAATTGACGCAAATCACACTCGAATACGAACATACTCTCCAAGAATGTGCTACGCTTCAATCCATCAGTGAGCAAGCCTTCAACAAATCACAGCAGCTCAACACGTACGACGCGTGTCCCGTCTGCGAACAAACCATTCCGCACGAGCATAAAGAAAAGATCAGCGCTCATAGTAATCAGATAAAAGCGAGAACAACGCAAGATGTCGCGAGCAAGAAAGAGAAATTAAGCCAACTTCATACCCAGCGAGAGCAATTGCAAAACACGATAAAGAAAGCTCAAGAGGATGCGGCAAAATACGCAATGCTCAAATCCAGAGAAACAGAAATTCAATCTGAATTACAAAAGATGCGTTTCGTCGATATCACACAACTCAACCGAGTCCTTGAACAAAAGCAACAGAATCTGCAGACAGCGACTACAATTCTGCAGACAATCCAAAAGACAATCGCCGCTCTTTCGCAAAACATACTCAACAAAAACAAACAACTCGAACAAAAAGTGCTGTTGACTGGCCTAGTCACCAAGCGTGATGCATTGCTTGCACGAATTGATGAACTCAACAAACAGCAATCGCTACTTGCAACGCAGATAAAGACTCTTACCGCTCAAGTCGAAGAATTACAAGTGACTATATGCCAATTCGATATACTCCAAGAAGAAAAACAAGCACTGCAAATAAAATTCAACCAGAACACCGTACAGTATCTGCAACAACACGAAGCAGTTGTACAGACAAAATCAGAATTACAGTACGCAGTCCAATCTGTGAGCCTTCATCAGACAGCCGTCGCAGAACTTCACCGCATCCAAAGCAAAATCACGCAGTTACGTCAGACCAAAACTTTCCTCGAAACGCAGTTTTTACCAGCTCAAGAAATGTGCGAACAGCAGATTCTTGCAGCCGTCCACGCACAATTCAGCCAACTGCTGGATGAATGGTTCCAAATCCTACTCGAGGACAACACTCTCTCGATTAGACTAGATGAGTCATTTGCGCCAATCATAACCCAAAACGGTTACGAAGTGAACGTAAGCTCCCTATCTGGCGGAGAACAGACCAGCGTCGCACTGGCGTATCGCCTCGCACTCAACAGAGTCATCAGTCACGTCATAACTTCCATTAACACCAAAGGCGTCATAATCCTAGACGAACCAACTGACGGCTTCTCAACTGAGCAATTAGATCGCGTCAGAACAGTCTTGCAAAAATTACAGATACCACAGATCCTCATCGTTTCTCACGAGCAAAAGATTGAATCGTTCGTAGACAGAATAATACGTATAACCAAAAAGGAAAACGTCAGCGTTGCTTTGACTGCCACAGCCAATGATGAACTGTCTCATCAATATCTTTGAAACGCATCTGTATTTTCTTACCAGTCTCTTGAGTAATTGCAACCACTTGGTTGATGACACCCATCGTCGGCATGACTGTCAATACATTCAACAGCAAATCTTGATATCGCACAGGCGCGACATTTCGAACTTCTTTGAGACGATGTAAGAAGCAAATACATGCAATGCCGCGTAAAACGCTAGAAACCAAAAAAACGAACAAATATGACGATGAAAAGACACCTTCATCGATACTGATCAAAAACGTTCCCATCAAAGAACCTAAAAACAAAAAGACACCGTTCAACACGTTGTAGTAAGCAATACTTGACGTTCGCTTGGAAGGCTGCGTCGTATCAAAAAGGAAATTGAACGTCGTCAACTCAAACCCAGCCCAGACAAATCCAGAATACAGCTGGATAAGAATCAAATACCAAACTGCAGAGCCAAACAACCACAATGCTGGCACCGGCACAATCAAAATCGCCGAGAGAACCAAAAGCTTTCTCGTTCCATAAGTATCTGCCGCCTTACCCCATATCGGCATGAACAACAATTTAGCGATAATAGTCGATGCCGTGACCAGTGTAAACTCCATGTACGACAGATGTAAATGATTGAGCATATAGGGCGCAAAAAATGGACCCGACAAAAACACTGCAAAATTGATGAACCACAGAAACATCACGAAAAATCCATAATTTGTCGACGTGACTTCTGAAAGGAAAGAGAAGAACGGATACGGATTTTTAGCAGGCAAATCGCAAGGCGGATCTGTCTTTCGTGCAAGGTACGACACCGAGATCAAACGAGCGACAAGAGCGATACCAAACAGCACCAAGAACCCATAATACTTATTCGTGCCAGATACTTCCTGTAAAATAAATCCGGCAATCAAAAACGAAACGAACGAAGCGAAGCCACAAATCTTATTTCGACGTCCAAAGTACATACCGCGCTCTTCTTCGTTGACGAGATCTCCCATCCAGCTACTCCACACAGGACCAGGAACCATCGCAAACGACAGATACAGAGCAACACACGCAATGAGAATAGGAACACTCAGTGCATCAAAAAAATACGCGCCAGCGATGAATACATGCATCAACGCCTGACAAGTTGCGCTAAAGACCACGAATTTCTTACGCGACGCAAAAAACAAAAGCAAGCGACGGCTGAACAATTGCAGCACAGAGCCAAGCATTTGTGGCAAAGAGCCCAAAAGCGCCAGCTGCGTATTGGTTGCGTGCAAGAAAATAGCGAATGCAGAGAAGAATGATTCTCCAAAGCCGACCATGATAGAATAAAAACTACCATCAAGTACAGAAAAGCGAAGACTTTTCTTTTTGTCGTCAGGAGAAATACTCATACACTAAAATCAGAATCATCTCTTTTTAAAGTATATCTATGCGTATTTCTATTGTAAGAAATCCGCAATTTCCTTCAATGGCGCAGGCTTTGATGAAAAAAATCGAACATCAGTAAGGCCCTCAAGCAACTTCGTTTTTGAGGACGTATGAAACGCAAAGCGAACTGTTGGATGAAATTCCTGTATTTCCCGCATACAGTGATAGCCCATGTCAATCTCAGGTTCTCCATTCTCGAATTTGGGTGTGACGTTGTCAAGAATTGCTGCGTATGGCAGCGAAGTATGTAACGCTTTAAGAAATCCATTTCGATATCCAAATACATGCGCAGTAAAGCCTGCATCGCGCACTGCCTTAGCGACGATTTCAGACATCATTCTATGATCTTCGAGTATATAGACATCCTTATTCATAAACGGAGGAATATGCCGCAAATTATAAAGATTCGGCTTTCAAAAACCGTTCCAATTCTTCCACGCCAACAGGTTTAGTAGAGAAAAAAACAACATGCTCAAGTTTCATCACAGTTTCAGTTAATTCAGATGAATGAATTGCAATTTTTACAATTGGATGACGACGTTGTAATTGCCGTGCGACTTGATACCCGATATCGGCTTCAACAGGAGTGTCTTGATACGGTGGAGCAAAATTATCCAAGATAGCAGCATAGGGAACAACGGACTTCAAAGCATCATAAAATGCGATACGATGCTCAAAAATATGCGCTTCAAATCCTTGGCGTTGTATTGCAGATCTCAATTCAGAATGATAGCGCACAGAATCCTCAAGAACAAATACATGCCGAGTCATACTTAATAAAATCTATTTAAGCATATAAATATTGTCGGCTACTTAAAAGAATGAAGAAAGTCCTTGTTGGCTCGTTGAACTTGTGATATCTTCTTTTTTATATCCAAATACTTCAAGAATGCTACTGACAACTGGTACAAGTTGATTTTGTACATAGTATTCGATATCGTAATCGCTAACTTTTATCTGCGACATGAATTTGACACGCTCATAAATTGGACCATGTCCTGTCGTGACAATATAGCTGATCATTGATCCACGACCGATGCTTTCTCCTTGCTTTTGCAATTGGCGAGCAAGCACTACGTGAGGAAGATTCGACTCATACTCGGACAAATCTCGGCTGATTCTATCGCGAATCTCAAGGGCATCTAGTGTCACGTCGCGCGACTGCAGCTTCTTAATGCGACCGCGAACATATTCAAGCGCCTTCACTGGATTTGACTCTTCCAAAATCAATCGAATCAATTCTTTTTGAGTTTCACGAGCAAAATCACACCAATCGTTTCGCACATATTCAAAACCAGTTATCTTGAATTTTCCGCTAGCTGCACGAAGTGCGTAACGTTTCTTTGCACCGCCTTGTCCACCTTTTGCGCTCACAAAAATGCCTGAAACATATGATTCTTCGAACTGAAGCATCATAATGCCAGGCAATGTTTTATTGAAAGAATTAATCCACGCTTTCGCATCTTCAACCGATTTTGCACCCAGTTGCAAAAACACCGAATCTGTGTCTGAATACAATACGGTGAATCCTGCCTCTTGGGCCTTTCGGATAGTGTACTTGATGTAATGACGAGCGTACGCAGTCGTTGCCGCACCGCACTCCTCACAATACCATCGCGCATGTGCAAACGAAAGATATCCATAAATCGAATTTGCAAGAATTTTAAGATTGTAGCTACGAGCTTCCAAAAGTAACTTCTCCTCTGCCGAAGCTGACTTACTTTCAGTCTTGATTTGAGTTCGTCGCACGATGATTTCTTCGATGACATGTGGGACAAACGCTTTAGGTTCAAGCGCAAAGTATAATTCGGCATCGTACTCAGGAACACGGTGTGCAGGAATTTTGGTTCCTTCCTTATTCATTGAAGAACGTTCGATATTAAGGGACGCGATAATTGACGGATACAGAGATCGAAAGTCACACACGACGATATTTTTGTACAGCCCTGGCGTCGGTTTGAAAACAAACGCGCCTTCAAATGGTGGTTTTTTTAATCGCTCCTCGACTTCTTCGCGCGTCGGTTTGTTTGGCGCAAGCACATTTGACTCTCTTGTTTTAGACAGCAAGAATGACTCAACCAATTGCGAATATGACATTCGCGATAAATCTTGAAGCGGCAATTTGATCAATGAAACAAACTCAAATATATTCATGAATAATTTCTCAAGCAGAGCGACACACAAGTAAGAATCGTGTAAATTATACTCAATAAAAACATCCAGTTCACGAGGATCTCGGGCATCCCATGCTTTGTACAACGTTTGAATATCCACTGATTTTTTTTGTTCAGAGAGCAGCTCACTGCTCACGGCATTAAGTGAGTATGAATTCGTTTTAAGTTGTGTTCTAAAATTGATTCTGATAAACGTACATATATCGATATGCGGACTACCGACAATCATCGCATTCTTTTGTACGCCACCAGTGAAGCTAAGTGGTGAAAAAGTGAGAGAAACTCCGTTTTTCGCACAGCGATCTACAATATATGGCCAATCAAAGGCATCGGAATTATATCCGCAGATGATATGAGGATCGATTTGCTTCAAAAGCGCATCTAGTCCCAAAAGCATCGATTTCTCATCAGCAAATTGTGTCACATACGTATGCGCTGAAGTATGGCCAGACCATGTCAGCACATGTTTTTGTACATCCGCGCCTTCAGCAACATATAGTGCAACCATCAATATAGGATTGCGCTGGGAATCGATTTGTTTTGACGTAGCGTATGTCTCGATATCGATACCAACCACGCGAAGCTGTGAGAATTTGAGCGCGCTCGCAGGCACAGCAAAAAAGTCAATTTTCCCATCTACAACCGGATAGCCACATAATGGCTTGACGTGCGTGTCGATAAGCCATTTTCGAAGCGGCGGAATGTCAGCTTCCAACACTAATGAGACATCCTGTCGCGTCATTAAAGACGTGCTCACATCCTTGCAATCGTACAATTTCTTGACGAAAACTTGCCAAAACGTCTGAGGCTCGCCGTAATATGCTCGATCGACTTGCACAACTGATTCTATTCGATCATCAGTCACAGGAAACTCGCTTGTCGGCGTGGAGAATAGGACATAAAAGTAATTTTTGAACGCAACAGTATACTTCTTTTTCAGACCATCTTCTAACGCAAATACAACTATGTCATTTTGTTCGATGGTGAAGTCTATCGGGTATGCGTGCATACACCACTGGTGATGATTCGTATTTATATAGTCGTCGACTCGTCGACAAATTCAGAAAAGTCGAATAGTAAGGCGAAATGAAATAAAAGAAAAAAGACAAATGAAAAAATGAAATTATTTGATAACGCTTGCCTTTACAATCGTGATATTCATCAAAGGCTTGTCATTTCTGTCGACTTTGACTTTTGCGATCTTGTCAACGACATCCATACCTTCAACTACTTTTCCAAATACCGGGTGCTTGCCGTCCAGGAAGTTATTGTTCACCAAATTGATGAAGAATTGGCTTCCACCAGTGTTAGGTCCTGCGTTTGCCATCGAGATAGTACCTCGATTGTTCTTATTATGATCTCGATTTGAGCTGAACTCATCTTTGATTTTGTAGCCAGGTCCGCCTGTACCAGTTCCTGTTGGGTCTCCGCCCTGAATCATGAATCCGTTGATAATTCGATGGAAGATGACTCCGTTGTAGAATCCTTCAGACGCAAGTTTCTCAAAATTACCTGCTGTGATAGGCATGTCTGAATACAATTCAATAGTGATATTGCCTACATTTGTTTCTAATAATACTTTTTTCGTTTGTTGTTGCGTCATACCAATCACCACGAACATACTTGCGATCAAGGCAAGCAGTCCTAAAATAATAAACAGTCTTTTTTTCACTTTCATGTTCTCTTTTTCCGTATCATTACGTCAAGCTGCGGATATGGTATTTCAATCTTGTGTTTTGTCAATGTCTCATATATCCGTGAATTCGCTTCATCAATCGCCGGGAACCGGTATTGATAAGATTCGACGTAGAAGTAGGCTTTGAATTCAAGCGCGAAATCTTTCATGCTCGTGAATCGAACCGACGGTTTTGGGTCGGCCATAACATGTGGTATAGCTTTGATCTGCGCAAGTATCAAAGACTTAACACGCTCAACATCGACGCCATATGCGACGGTGAAAACAACAACCGCACGAGTCATTGGCTCAGGCAATGCGATATTTTGAATCATACCATCAGCCAATTTACTGTTTGGGATGATGATAAGTTCGTTATCAAACGTAACCAAACGAGTGCTACGTAGGCCAATACTTTGAATAGTTCCTTTCGTCGTGGAATCAAGATAAATAAGGTCGCCCTCTTTGATAGTTTTATCTAGGATCATAGCAACTCCAGCAAAAATATTTGCAAGAGTCGGCTGGATTGCAAGTGCAACCGCTATACCTGCGATACCAAGACCTGCAAGGAATGGCGCAATCTGTACGCCCCAGATATTGAGAATCACAATTATACTAATCAAGCACAACACGACCTTAAGCGTATTTAATATCAATGACACTAAGCTTTTTCGTGAAGCTCTGGACTTGAACGTTTCTGAGTTATTCAACGAACCAATCAAAATAATGTCAACGAATCGATAGACAACCATCGCAACTATCATTGCAATTATGGAAAAGATTGTTCGACTGCACGCCAACTCAACCATTGCGGGCAACGGCAACTCATTAATTGCAACGCGCAAACCTACTAAAATGAAAATGGAAGAGAATGGACGGTACGTCTTCTTGACAAAAATATCGTCAAGGTCCGTCTTTGTCTTTCGAGTAAATAAAAGAACGATTTTTTCAAAGGAAAAAAGCACTGGTCTGACAATCAACAAGACAATCGCCATGATGATGCCTGCGCGAAAGTAATGATTCGCTAAGAGAGTTTCTATCGTAACCATACTTGAAAGAAAAAAATGACCGTTTTTAAATCTTATGAAAGTTGCGCCACACTATGTCGGCATCCAATCTATGTTAGCCACAAAAAATGAGAAAGAAAAAATTTAGCGACGTGAAAATCGCTGGACATCTCGTCCGCCGCCGATTCC
>DATGWN010000047.1:0-64906 GCA_035299465.1 Acidobacteriota bacterium
CTCACCTAATATCACTGAGGGCATTGCGTCGCTCAAAGAGAAATTACTTGCTTTTGCACGAAAGCCATAGATTTGTGCGAAAACCTTTAAAAAGAGCCTCCAATTGACTCACTCTATGGACGGCAAGACACTCAAGCGAAAATATCTAGAATTCTTCAAATCTAAACAACACGCTATCATTCCTTCTGCACCACTAGTGCCAGATAACGATCCAACTGTACTTTTCACTACTGCCGGCATGCATCCACTAGTCCCTTTCCTGCTTGGACAGCCTCACCCTCTTGGCAAACGACTTGCCGACGTACAAAAATGCGTGCGTACTGGCGATATCGATGACGTTGGCGATGCAACACACTTAACGTTCTTTGAAATGCTAGGAAATTGGTCACTTGGCGACTATTTCAAGAAAGAGTCAATTTCCTGGAGCTATGAGTTTTTGACAAGTAAAGAATGGCTTCATATTCCAAAAGAACGGCTTGCATTCACTTGCTTTGAAGGCAATGCGGACGCGCCAAAAGACACAGAATCGCAACAAATTTGGCTTTCTTTGGGAGTTTCAGCAGATCGAATCGCATTTTTGCCAAAAGAAGACAATTGGTGGGGACCAGCTGGACAAACGGGACCTTGTGGACCTGACACAGAAATATTTTTCTGGAAAGATAATAAGACACCAGCACCAAAAGTATTCAATCCAAAAGACAAAAATTGGGTTGAAATCTGGAACAATGTCTTTATGCAGTACGACAAACAAGCCGATGGCACACTTGCGCCACTCAAGCAAAAATGCGTCGATACGGGGATGGGAGTCGAGAGAACAGCCCTTGCACTCCAAGGTAAAGAAAACGTGTATGAAACGGAAGCGTTTGAATCCGTGTTCAAAGTAATTGCAGCAAACGTAAATGAAAACATCGCAGTAATAAGAACAAAACCTAATTTTCGAATTGTTGCAGACCACATCAGAACAGCAACATTCATGCTTGGCGATGAGAGAACAATATCCCCCTCAAATACAGACAGAGGATACATTCTACGACGACTCATTAGACGCACTATCAGAAATTTGCGCACAACAAATCTTACTTGTGCAGAACTAGCTGAAAAAATAATTGATGATTACGGCGAACAATATCCGACACTCAAACAAAAACACGCAACAATCATTGATGAACTAAAAAAAGAAGAAGAGAAATTTAAGAAAACGCTCGACAAAGGAGAAAATCGTGTAATGACTCTCACAGCAAACCAAAATGCACAAAAAATAATCTCAGGTAAAGATGCATTTGATCTTTTCCAAAGTTACGGTTTCCCATTAGAAATGACAGTGGAAGCTGCAAAAGAGCGCGGATTCACAGTCGACTCATCAGAGTTCAAAAAACTCTTTGAAGAACACCAAGCAAAATCACGCACAGGAGCAGAACAAAAATTCAAAGGCGGACTTGCAGACAACAGCGACCGAACTGTGCGACTGCATACTGCAACGCACTTACTCAATGAAGCTCTGCGCAAAGTCATCAGCAAAGACATTGTCCAAAAGGGTTCAAATATCACGGCAGAGCGACTGCGATTCGACTTCAATCTTGACAGAAAATTGACGCCAGAGGAAGTCAAAGCCGTCGAAGCGGAAGTCAACCGCGTTATACAGTTAGATCTTCCGATAACTATTGTTGAAATGTCGCCAGAAGAAGCGAAAGCAAAAGGCGCTCAGTCAGAATTTGGCGCGCGATATCCTCCAAAAGTCACCGTCTACAAAGTCGGCGATTACTCTATGGAAATCTGCATGGGTCCACACGTGAAGCACACTAAGGAAGTCGGCACTTTCACTATTCAAAAAGAAGAATCATCTGCAGCAGGTATCAGACGCATCAAAGCGACGGTGGACTGATGAAACTCACGTGGTACGGCCACAGTACATTTCTGATTGAAGATGGCCAAAAGATCATCATAGATCCTTGGCAGTTGGGCGATGACGTTCCAAAAGCTGACATAGTGCTTATAACACATCCGCACCCAGATCATTTCTCGCTTCCTGACATCCAAAAAGTCAGAGGACAGGGCGCGCAGATTTATGCACATCCAGGCTGCAAAGGTATTGATGGCGATGTCGAGCACATCCTCCCTGGCCAAAAAATTATGGTCGGTGAAGTCGTCTTTGACGTATTGCCTGCGTATAACACAAATAAATTCCGCTCTCCTGGTGTCCACTTTCATCCTCAAGATTCACAGTTTTGTGGTTTTTTGGTACAGACGCCTCACGCCCGATGGTATGTCGCTGGCGATACTGATAAGATCCCTGAAATGGATACTTTGAAAAATATTGATGTCGCGCTTCTTCCTGTATCTGGAACGTATGTTATGACTGCGGCAGAAGCAGTTGACGCCTCGCACACTGTGAAAGCAAAACACGCAGTTCCTGCACATTATGGCAGCATTGTTGGCACAAAAGAAGATGGAGAATTTTTTGTAAATAATTGTTTTGGGAAAGGAGTCTTACTCAAAAAAGGCGAGCCTTACCAATTTTAGGAGAATTTGCCCCAATCTCTTTTTATGTTCCAATTATATGGAGGTTTCCAATCTATAAACGTCGGTTCAAATCGTTTCTCGGTTTCGCGCACGTCAATGACACATTCAGGTAATATGGCAGTGTAGTGCGGGCCACTAGGACTGTCAAAATCAAAGAATTGGAACCGTTCTTTTCCATCAGCATATTGCTTTGTTTTCATAATTCCAAAATCGAGCGGCGCACAGTGTCGAGAAACTATTCCCTTCTTAGAGGCATATGTCACCAACAATATATTTTTGCCGCGTATTGCTCGTTCGACATTATTTTTGTCCGTCTGCCGTAGTTGGCAAGGACATTATTAAATATACTGAAATAACTTGGTTCTCGACGTTATATTTTATAAACCGTTGCCGTATCCATCGGTCATGCATTTACCTAAATTCCCATATTTGGAAAAAGCGGCAAAAGGCATTCTCAGATATGCACCGCATTGGCGAAACGCACCTACATATACTGAACGTGTGCGCCACATGGCACATCTACAGGAGCTTCGCGAATATATCTCATCCGATGTGCCACTGACTTTCGCTGAATTCGGCCCAGGCGGGATTGTTCAAAAAGTCCTTGATTCTCCACAGATTCAAAAGTTGCCTAAGCGAGCACAAAGACTAGCTGAAGCCACTGCTCGCCACTTCACTATGCGAGATTTTACGGTGTTCGAATCTGATGAAATACGACATCTTTTCGCAAAACAAATCGAATATATGTATATCATCGATAGATCCACACGCGTGCTTGACGCACTTCGCGCAAAACAATACGACAGAACAGTCTTGCTCGACGTCGATTTGGAGCGTCAGATTCTCACAGACATGCCTTTGGTCGATGTCGCAATTTCATATAACGTAATCGCCCGAAACGATGAACAGGCGAAAGTTCTCTGCAATATAGCTCACAGCGTCAATAAGGGCGGCGTCTTGTCTATTGAAGACGATTCGTTGCAGCTGCCGCTCAATAATTATGGCTACGACAAAATCGGCAGATGGTTGTATGTCAGAAACGAAATCGTTGGTCCGACGCATACTTCGGTTACCGGCAAACTGGACAAAGCCGTGCGCTTCAAACCGGCAGTAGGCCTGAACCACATAGATGCAGCTGCAAAGGCGGCGTTGCATGCTTCGGCAAAAGATGGACCGGTTCGAGTGGATATAGAGCACTTAAATGACGAATCTCGGTTAGCTTTAGAAAAAATAGAAAGAAAAAGAAAAAATTAAATCATTTCTCCGATATCAGTTTCTTCTTCTGTTATCAAAGAAAGATCGTTTTGTGACGTTGTTGTCTGCGGTGTTTCAAGCGGTGCCGTCTTTGGAGGATTCTGAGAATCTTCCTGAGGTGCCGATGCACACGCAGTGAGCAACAAGACGCTGATCAACAGCAAGGCAATGATAGCTTTAGTTCTCATTAGTTCACCTGTACTGAGATAACGTCATCATCGTCCGAATCGTCTTCTTCATCGTCATCGGAACCCGAGTTATCGTCGTCATCATCAGAGTCGTCGTCCGAGCCAGAATTGTCATCTGAGTCGTCGTCTGAACCGGAGTTGTCATCTGAGTCATCATCTGTTTCATCTAAGTCGTCATCCTGGTCGTCTACTTTGAGTTTTTCTTCATATCGTAGTCGGCCGTCTTTATATTCTTGCTTGATTTCGACAAAGCTGCCGTTACCGAGTTGCAACTTGAATCGCTCTCGCATTCGGTCGTCTCTTTGCTCAGATCTCCATTCCATGAGGTCCTGCTTATTTTCAGCGCGGACTTCGATTCGGCCTGGAGCCATGTATGATCGAAGGCGTGAGAACGCTCTTGGATAGTCTTGTAAGACATCCGCTAATTCAGATTGTGTCTGAACTACTGCCTTGGAAAACACTGTTGCGTTGATTCGGCCATCGACATAGTCATCAAGTAGACCAGACCAGTTCTGTCGCAAGTCAAGCAATGCTAACGATAGATTCGTGTCGTTCGTCTGATTTATCATCATACCGAGAACTTCGATTCTATGCGTCAAGATGTTTGCTCGAATCTGTGCAGTTACGTTAACACGGTCTGCTTTCAAGCCTTCAATTTCAGCTTTGATTTGAGTTCTGATTGCAGCGATGTCATCGTTTGAGACTTCATCTGCGCGAATCTTTTTCTTGATGCTATCGAACTTTCGTTCAAGGCCCGGGAAAGCTGTGACGTTTTCGTCATCAGACAAGTTGAGTGCATCTTTTTGGTGCTTTTCTACGAAACTGTCGAATCTGTCTTCGTTTGCTCGGATTCGCAATTCATGTGCTTTCTTGATTTGCATGGCATGCGTTTCGTTGAATTCTTTTTCTACTTTCAATTTAAGCTTGGCTTTGAATTCTGCGGAGAACAGATCTTTTGCTGCATCTCGGAATTCCTTGACCAAATCTTTTGCTTGATCTCGCGCTTCTTTGACTTCATCAAGTGTCAAATTAGTTGTGACATTT
Organism: Acidobacteriota bacterium; assembly: GCA_035299465.1. Classification (GTDB taxonomy): domain Archaea; phylum Nanobdellota; class Nanobdellia; order Woesearchaeales; family DATGWN01; genus DATGWN01. Next base: position 5,007 of record DATGWN010000047.1, read on the forward strand.
GCTCGAAGGTCGATAAGCGAGTCAAGTATAGTTTGTAATTGTGTTACGTTGGAATTGTTCACGGACCCATTTGCGGACACGTTTGCAATCACGTTGGCTCCAATCTGGATTGCTTTATCCATATGGAGACCCAGTTGTGTTGACTGCGCTACTGCTGCTGATTCTTCGGTTGCGAAAACGCCTACCAAACTGACCAGCGCCAGCATTGCAATCAATATCCATTTGATTGTCTTCATTGTTGTACCTCTGTGCGCCATTGGCTGCACTTCATACCTGTATTATGGTTGGAACACCTTATAAACCCTTTGCGGAACAAGTTGGAACTTGTCGACGAGAAATAATGGAACGGGTGTTTTTCACCTGTTTTTTGAGAAAATTTGAGAATACCCTGAAATGAACTACTATTTGTGCCACTGCTGGTGAAACGCTAACGTGTTCGTATAGCCGCCTGTGATCTTGATCAATATCTGTTTTTCAACCAATAAATCTACATTTCGAGATAAAGATGCTTTTGGAATCTGCGTTTGATGGAAGAGGGCGTTTTGCGTAGCCTTGCCGCCATGCGCTTTGAGAGCGTCAAGAATCTGTTTTTGCGTGTCGTTGAGCGTATCATATATGGCTTGGTATGAATCTTTGAGCTGCATCGACTTCTTTTGCCTCTTATTTAGAATTACTAATGCTACACCCAAGGCGATAAGGATGAATCCAGTTAAGAAATAGACAGACAAATCTGACTGTGGAACTGCGTCATTAATACTATATTGAATTGAGATGTTAACAGGTTCTTGCGATCCGATGAACGTAAGTGTGATGACGCTATCTGCTTCAATGAGCGTCTGAGAAGGAGATTTCACATAATTGACAACAGCGCCCGCAGGCAATTGCACTTTGATGAGTGAGACTGAGACATCTTGAGCGCTTGCGTAGCTAAATGTCCAGTATTTTGAGGACTTCTTGGTCAACTCTGTACTTTGCAGATGCAAATCGCTTCCCTGCGGTATTGGACCGATATCAACGTTGGCGTCACCAGTAATTATCGCCACGCCTGCGCCATTGAGACTGATTTGCTGGTCAACGTATGATTGTGAGAAGACTCCTACGCTACTGAGCACACACATTGCCAAAATGATACATATGCTTCGAATATACGCGTTCATCATAAAGAATCAGAAATATTGACTTAAAAAGATGCCGTTTGCACCATGTTGTTTTTGATGCAACACTATTCTTCTTTGTCGAAAAAACTTTTCAAGGGCGTTGTCTTTGTCATTTCTTTGACGCCAAAACCTTCTTTTTTGAATTTCTTGCTCATGTCTTGTAGCGCGTTCATGGGAAGTGACTTTATAAAAAAAATTGTTGTTGAATGATGGGGTTGCAATAGTGCGGATAGAATGTGAGTCATAGGATGTATGTGTTTGAGTATATGAATCACATCAAACATGAATAGTCTCTGAGAAATATTATCTTTTTGCGCTGAAACGAGAACTGATGTACTCGAGATCTTGAATTGATATTTCTCTGCATTTCTTCTTGAACATTCGCATTACAGTGTCAGACATATGAGAAACAATGGATAATTTTTCGACGACGTCCTTGAGTGTGAGTGGTACCTTTGGTGCTTGCGTGCGCTTGAGGGTTTTTTCATCCTTCATTTCGTAAATTCCTATAATTTTATGCGAGATAGGCAAATATACAACAAAGAAATCGCCAGGAGTTGCTGCTAATCCGTCTCCTGCCACATAATCAACTGGCAATTCGGATACATCTGCGTCCTGCCCCAGGTCTTGTGTAACTCTGAACAAAAATGCTCTCATCTGTGCAAGCCAATTCTGGCAGTTTATATCTTTTTCCAGCAATTACGCGTTCTTGAATCACTTGAATCTGATTAGCGCGCAGTCATGAATGATTTTTGCATCGTTTGATTAGACATATTGGATAAAATCGACACTAACTGATTATAGACTGCGTCGCTGTCGAGTGCTTTTACATGAAGATCCGTATTGAGAGCATCAGTGCACGTACCGTTGAAAATCGTGTAGAGTCTTGCGCCTTGTAATTTACTTGAGTCCTCGGTTACTACACCGTCTCCGAACGTGCCATCCATTACGCATCCGGTATGTGCAATGACATACCATTCTCCGGTGACGGGAGGCAATTTACGCAAGAACGCACTTCCTGCAGAAAGATCGTCACATTCTTTTACCGCACCAAATAGTGGACAATAGGACTGCACTGTGCCGTTTACTCCGCCAAACGGTGAATTAAGCGTAATGAATGCCTTTACATCTTCGTCTCCGAACAGCGATTCATATGAACGAGCAACCAATCCGCCCATGGAATGCGCTACTACGATTACTTGCGGTGCGCCACTTTGTTGTTTGATGTCTTTGATGATTTCTCTTAAGCGCAATGCGTAATTCTCTATTCGTTCCGACTTTTGAATCGTTACGTCATATGAACCAAGATTGTACACAGTCTGGTAATAGAAACTTGCTCGCACGGTAAAAGGAATTTGGACAGGCACGCCACTAGCCGAATATTCGCCCGCATTCACATATCCTTCGTCTTCTAGCTTTTGCTGGATGTGAGCGAAGGCCTGCATAGAGACCAATGGGTCATTATCTTCGGTGAATGCGTGACCATGTATGAATACTATTGGAGGTTTTTGGTGTTGGCATTTGCCACAAGTGTCTTTTACGCAACAATTAGCGCTAGCATCCAGCAAATTCACAGGCGCGGACGGTTCGAATGGAGGAAAGGTGACTGTCATCACTTGCGCAATCGATGGCATGTTAATGTTGACAGTCTGCTTTACATCGCAGTAACTTGGGACTTGTGCAAGAAATGTCACAGACATATCTGGTTCGCTCAAAAGGGAAACTTGCGATTCATTGAGTATTGTGACATTTGTCAGATTCGCGCTCACGACGTACAGATTATGATCTTTTATTTTTTGAATCCGGTCACAGATTGTTTGGATTGTTTGGTTGGTTGAAGGCGGAGTTATTGTCAACGAAGTATTTACGAGTGAGATGTATGACTCAAGTTGATCCAGACGCTGCATTGTTGCGGCTTTTTTCTCAAGATATAATAGCGTTTTATTTGTAAGATACGACGTTGCCCCTGTATAGATGACTTGCGTACGGGGAGGATCAGCGTCTGTGGTCATGGATAACACGTCAGACAATTTGCCGATAGCTAATGATACTTGCGCTGCATCCGTATCATGCGTTTGCGCGTATGTGATGAATTCAACGACCGATGTATTTGACAAAAATGTAATCGCATCCAGCTGCATATGTGCCAACTGATCTCTGCTGGCATTCGTGAACAACAACAAGGGCGCAAGCAACATGTTTGGTTCAAATGTGCGTATCAATGACTCGGAGAGATTATATTGCTGAGTATTCCAATACGCTGCCGCTGTCATGATTTGTGCGCGCGTGAATGTCGGAGCGGGTATTTCCGTTATCGGCCAAATATCCTTGAGTGTAAGGTAGTACTCGTATTCGTCAAGATTGTCTTTAGCTTGTGTGAGTGCAGTCTGCAGTTCGTCTTTTCGTTCCAGAATTTTCTTATCTGTTTCATTAAGAGAGTATTCTAGGACAATGAGTGTTGTTCGTTCGCGCGGAACACCGGTCGCAGGACAGAGCGATGACGGAAGCACGGCGCAACTAGTTCGAAAGTGAGTCATATATTGACCGAAACCGAACTCAGGTGCGGTGATATTGAACGTGTGCGATTCTTGCGGATTCGTTGAAGAGTAATTATAGACATCGTCGACCGAATAGTTACACACGGCGGAGCAAGTAGCGTATGTAAAAAAACGAGTGTCAATCGTAATCGGTACCGTTTGATTTGCGAGCACTTTTGCAACGAAAGGAGTAGGACTAACTTTGACTAGCACTTCGTCGTCGAGCGTGAAATGCACTTGTGCGAAAAGCAAGATGAGCAAAATGCCAATAAGTGCCGCTGCACTCATGATTGCGATTAGCCAAAAAAGGGTCTTGCGTTTCATACAGTGTGATACTATTATCTTTCATTTATATAACTGTAGAATGTGAACATTACATGTCAATATAATTCTTGACTGGAGTATTTTTTTGAGCCATTCCTCGGAACTGTAGAGATGCCTTCTTGCACAGATCATGATAATTAGAATATAGCCACATGTTGACGTCCAAATTCTGCTCGTGGCCAAATGAGAGCTGCTTTGAGAGCTGGGTGAGTGTAGTTAGTCGACTTTCATCCGTTTGCGATTGGAATTTTGCCTTGAACTGGGCGGTGCGTGCGTATGTGCGGATACCTTCGTGCTTTGATACTTGCGCAAGCAGACGAGGATAGAATGGTCCAGACATACTTGGTCCAACAATATATTCCAAAACAGGGGACGCATGCTCAAGAATGTATGAAGTACGCATTTTGTCGTTTTTAACGCGGGAGAAATATGATTGCACTTGCTCAAGCATCGCGTACGTGCTTGTATGTTCCATAGAGCGCAGCCGGGATTTTCGGTGCTCAAGTACGGTTTCACTAGGGACGTAGATGCCAGCACTTACGAGTTGATTGAGCGCATCTGGCGCGTCAGCACAGATAATCTTCAAAAGAGGAATTGTGAAATCAGGTGCTGGCCCGAAAGTGACTGCGACGTTTTCTTTGGTGTGAGGATTATAGATGAACTTCCAATCTGCCCCGTTAATCTTAAGTGCGATTTCATTTACATGCACGTCAATCTCGTTGGACATATCAATTGTGAGATATCGTGATAATGCACCTAATCGTGAACGCAGCGCAAGTGCGTCTGTTGTCATTTGAGATACGTTTTGAGTCGTCAACAGATACTCTTTTGGTTCAATAGCCATTCTCTCAAATTCTCGTTTGAGGTTTCGAACTCCTGTGACTGTTTTTTTTGGCGTATCAAGTGTAATCGATAGTTTGTATGGACCTGCTGTGAATTCCGATGGTTTGTCAACAATATTTTCCAACAATAGGCCATTTCGCGCTTTTTTTATTTTACCGACGATAGCTTTTCGCACGCCAAACGTTGAAATAATCGCGTCCGCTTTGCGATACAACTCTTTTACAAACGGCAGTAAATATTGATCTTCACTGTTTGCGAAGTCTGCGTTGATTTGCTGTTGAGATAGTATTAGGACATCGCCATTAAATGGGTTTTGCGCTGAGCTGCCAATGATTCCGACTCGTGGTGGAACTATATCTGGTTTTTGTAAGGATTCCAAGCCTTTTCGCATGTGTTCAATTTCATCGCCTTGGACTTCGTACGATAATTTCGGTTTGAGGTACAAAACGGATTGTTCGACTGCGCCAGCACTTTTAAGAAACTCCTCATCCAGACTACTAATTACAGGACGATCACGAGATATTTCTTTGAGTGCGGCAAGCTCCATTAATCGGCGGAACTGAGTCATAGTGTTTTTGCTTGTTCTCCGATTTTCATTGCAAGGAACGAACGCATTTTCTCTTGCTCAGCTAACATCTTTTCGACTTGCTTTGCTTTTTCATCCTGTTGGCGTGCGTCCATTGCTGCGAGCGTCTTCAAATATGCGTCAAATTTGGCAATGATTTTCTCTGCAGATAATTCGCCGATGCTGTCCAACCTGAATTTGAGTTTTTTGTCAAAGGACCACGTCAACATTTCAGGTGATACTACCATGTTGCCGGATCGAATGTCATCAAATACGTGTCCGATTTGACGGTTATTCAATTCAATGGACTTAAGGTATTCACCAAGGTGTAACCATTGTTGTTGCGGCATATCAATAGGCAGACCTTTAGTAAGCGATAATTTGGAATAGTCCGCGAATTCTTGTGGCGTTGCCAAAGGCGACATCACGAACGTCTGTCCAAAGATTCTACTCTTTGTTGCTTTGTCGATGCCGTCCGAATAGTTTGCATCCATAATAAAGCCGACCTTACCTATCTTTGGAATCGAACTTCCGTCAAACATTTTCAGATACGTCGAGAAGATCTTCTGTTCTTCTTGCGTCATACCGCTTGCTCGGTTTCCAAAAATTGTATCTACATCAGCGATATACTGAACAACGATACCCGGGAAGCCTCGGATTTTTGCGGCGAATTTATCTAACTCTACTGCTGACTGATTTTGATAGTGCGAAATATAATCAGTTGCACTGTGAATTCCTACCCAACACGGGATCTGTGCATCTTTGCACATTTGAGCAATCCATTGCAAATGCGCGTTTGCAAATACAGTTTTACCACAACCAGGCGGGCCGTCGATGTATGTGCACATAGGCACTTTCTCGACGTTCTTTGCAACCGAGTGATCGTATAGGGCAATCTTGAGCAGCCATTGCTGAACGTCCGCTTTCATTTTTGCGTTGCCGATGATATCATCAGGCATCAAGCGCATGACACGTTCATCTATTTCGACGCGATTATCTTTTGTCGAAAATGCGCCATCTTTGATCGTGAAGCGATCGTACTTGAGTGTGAGCCCTTCGATGTCGCGTGCTTTTGCCACGTCCTTGTGTGTCGACCATCTGAACTGGTTTATCCATGACGTGAATGTGTAGGCAAGGACGTCTTTGAGCGCTTCGTCGCTGGGCTTTTCGCCATCGGCTCTTACTTTTGCAAACCACTTAGTCATATCGGCTTGCGTTTGCTTTACAAGATTTTGTGTCAGGGTTTCATCGTCGCGCGAGAAACTCATGTCTGCGTCGAATGCATAGATGTCATTTGTCGCAGAGAGAGGTCGATTGAGCATAGATAGGCCAACGTGGCCAGCGAATGCTAATGCGTATTTGTTGGCAAGCTGTACGCTTGTCACATAGTCCGCGCGTGTCGCAGAGGGCTTATCCTGTGTCGTTTGATCGTGTGTCGCAGTCAATCTCAATTCTAACGAGCCGACGTCCATGTTTTTTCGAAGCGTTTGCGTGGATTGCTGAAAAATACCTAATGCTTGTTCGTATACGTCGAGGATTTGTACTTGTGGAACGGTTATACGTGTACCATTTGCCAGCTCTTTGTTGACAAGTGCATATGCGCTTTGATAGACAGCAGCCTTAGGCATTGCAAGTTGCTGCAAGCCTTGAGCTGCATTGGGATGGGCAATATATTTGCGGATGCTTTCTAAACCGTCTTGTACATTTTTTGTGATGTCTTCATATTTTGTCATAGTAATACCTTTTCAGTCATTTCTCAAATAAATACGACTGAGCGCCAAGCAAATGCTCTGCGACGGTGCCTGCGTATTTTGCTTTTGTCACGGAAAACAAATCATTCCACTTCATTCGATGGATTTTTTGGAATGTGCGACCTTGCCGAACTTCTGCGTTTGGCGCGTATGCGTAATCTCGCGAACATCGCAACAAGTCAAATTCTTTATCCTTGTCGATCAACGCTAGACTCACCGGGAATGGCTTGAAGCCTTGTGGTGATGTGAAATATTGATTATCAAATGGTCCAACCAGGAGTCGTGTCATGTGCACTGGATGGATCGTCGGATACTCTTCGTCGATTTTTTGTAACATGTACCATGCATCATTGTTTTCACTAAAATCGAACTCTCGCGCAAATTTATCTGAAAGTGTGTCTACGCCTTCACCCTCTTTTTTTACAAATGGCTCATCTCCTTCTGCAGGGACGTCTTCCCACAAATCCATGACGTATATCTGAAACATTCCTCTCGCGCGGCTATATTGGATTGACGATACGGACCACAGTGTCTCAACACCAAGATCAATCTCTTTTTTGACGATGATAGAATCTTTTTTTTGCATATCGGCCGGACCGATAAGGAGTTGATCGCCAAGATACTCGAAGTAATTTCGCTGCAGCGCAGTCTGGTATATTTTATCAGCGTGCTGTGCGACTTCAGTCATGTCGACTTCATCTGAACTGAGCAAATCCTGCAGTTTTAGCGCTAATGCGTCGTACTGCGGCAGACTATTGAGGAACTCGTCGCGCCGCTCCTTATGGATAATTATATCGGTTATCGACGAATACCAAGGAAGGCCTGATTCAGTAGAAATACCAAGTTCGCGAAGATGCGATCTGTTCTTGGCAGGGGTGGGATCGGTTGTGATGCTGCGCATCAAATCATACATGTTTCTGACTCGTTGCAATTGAGTGACCAAAATATCTGAAGTGTGATTGAACGATGGCAATCGTGACCAGTCCCAAGAAGATGCGCGTGCGACGGCTTCTACTGACTCTTTTCGGAATAACTGTTCGTTTTTTAGATTATGGCACAAAACTGAAAGTGATGCATCAAGTGAATCAAGATACCGCTCTTTTTCAGATCCAGTTATGATATGAACTTCTTTCATCAGCCATCGTTACACTCGTCGACAATCGTCGAACAAATTGCGCGTTCGTGCGAAAGATCGCACGTACAAAAAAATAAAATTTAGTGAGTTGTGTAGTGTCCGCCAGTCTCTGTACGGATAGCTTCCATGATGCCCTTGATAGACTTTTGAGCTTCTGCATATTGCATGTCCTTTTCGAGGACTTCGGACTCAAATTCCAACAAACGGGATCGAATCTGTCGACCATCTTCAACACTATACACCGGAGTTTCATAGATCGTTCTGATCTTTTGTTCCACGTGTTCGAGCAATCGCTGGTTGATGTCAAGCATTGCACGCGCGGAGCTTCCAAGTGTAATCAATCCGTCTGCAAGTCTGTCGGCAAGTTGTCCTTGGCTTGCGAGTCGTGCTGAGATCTTGAAGTTCTCCATGACGTACGTCTTCATGTCCATGTACATATCTTTGAGCTTGTTGAATTGCGTGACATATTGTTCTGCTTGCGCCATAGAGACGTCTGACGCGACAATACTGCCTTTGATTGTGTCGACACTGTGTGCGACTGAGAGGACTCGTCTTCGTAGATCGGATACTTTGCCGTCTGCGCCGACTTTACCATCGACAAGGTCATACTTCTTATCCAAAGTCTCTTGCGCTTTTTGTGCCAGAGCTTTGACTGCCCCGACATCGTTTGCATTCTTTGCTTTTTCGATTTCAGCGTGAAGCATAGTAAGTGTCTCGTCAAAGAACGATAATTCAGTCATATACTTAGTAACTTCTGCAGTGGCTTCAGCCATTTCGTCATCCGACACATAGCCTTCTTGGAGTTTGTCGATGAGACTTCTTTCAAGGAAGCGCTTGTTGTTGATAGCGCGAGTTCGCGTTTCGAGAACTTTTGCAAGTCCTTCTTCTGCGCGTTGGTAAGCAGTTGTGACTACTTCGTCCATTTTCTGAGCGATTGTGTCCAGTGATTCTGCATTTCTTGTGTATGCATTTACTTCTATTTCGTCGGCCTTGTCTTGGTTCTTCCAGACATGAGTGTACCAGCCGAGTCGGAATCTTTCATGTAATTTGAATGAGCCGTTTTTAGACAACAAGTCAGCGAATTCTGCGTTGTGTACGCCGTACTGTCGTCCTAGTTTACTAAGTGAGAGTGTGATCTGCGCCATTTCTTCTCGGATTTGTGCAGCTTCATCTTTTTGCGTGTCTTGTTTAGGTGATGCGCTGACGCGAGTAGGCGTTGCCTGTCGTGTTGCTGGTCTACGCAACGTTTGGGAAATAGTAGATGCTGGAGCGGCTGTGTATGTACCGATCTTCTGTAATCTTTGTTCAAGTTCGCTTGAAATTGCTGTTTGGCTCATTGTTGTTACCCCTAAGTAGTATAATATTGAAACGTATATGCACTTCGTTTATATAGTTTTGCTCCGGAAGTCTCCGTTTTTTTAGTATTTTTCTCGTCGCAACAAAGTCAGTATTTATAAACTGTCTATGGACTTGAGTTCTCCTAGTGTTTTTGTAAGGTCTAGGATCATGTTTCCTGCCAATTTTTTGCTATCTATTAGCATGACACGAGTCTTTGGACCTGCAGCCTTGCCTATGGCTTTGACATTTTCTTTTGCTTGACCGTCTCCATCTACCAAAAAGATACGTAGCAAAACATTTGGCATGGACGCGAAGTACTCGGCTTCTTGTACGGCGTCGGACAAACTGTCGGGCGCACCGTCTGAAACAAGATACGCCATCGATAATCGTCGATCGGTCAATGTTTCGCGCAACCATTTGAGTCCAAGATGCATCGGCGTGCCTTCGTTAGGAGTGCTGAGTTTGAGGTATTCTGCGTGTGTTAGACTGGTGACGCGATTGTGATTGAATACTGAGAGCGATACTTTGTTTTTGCTGCTGAGTTGTCGCATCATTGCAGCTGCGGCACCACCCATTTGTTGTGCGATGTCCCACCGTGTTTTCGTATCCGTTGCTCGATAATCCATGCTGCCGCTATAGTCAACTGTGATGGCCGTATCTAAGCCGAGTTCTCGATACGTCGGTGTTTTGTATTTTGCCACAACGAAATCTTCAATGATTGGTCGACTTCGTCCAGCAATTTTCATATTGACATTTGTCGCAAACCAGTCGACGTTTGGCAATTCTGACATATCTTCCATGTGAGTATAGCGGTCGAAGATACCGTTAAATGCAGCGATGGCTTTCTCTTTGATGCCTGATTTTCCTGCAACAGAAAGACCTTTGAGCGTTTCGTCCAATAGACTATCTTGCAATCGCGAGACTAATTTATCGTCGTTAAAAGTGAGCGAACCGTATCTATCCTTGGAGAACACACCTGTGTCAACTAGATGCTCGCGGATTTTTTCTTGCGCTATTCTTGTGACATCGGCATTTTGGATTTCCTGCTTTTTCTGCTCGATTGCGGCAAGTTCTTCTTGCGTCTTTGCTTCGTATGTTGCAGCGACGTCTTGGACGGCTTGCGATTCAGATTGCTGTACCTGCGTTACTGTTTGCTCAAGCGTTTGTGCAGCAGTTTTCTTGGCATCGATCTCGTTTTTTGTGCCTACAATACTTTGCGCTTTAGAGCCGATACTGGAGAGTCCTTGCGTAATTTCGAGCGCTTGCAATCGTTTCTCGTATACATGCGTGGCATACTGCGAAATGAGGTCGTTGGTCTTTCGTTCATACCAACCTGTGAATATGCGTTTTCCGACAGAAAGCTTGAATTTTTCCGTTCTACTTAAGTTCAAGTATTCGTGGACTTTTTCTCGGAATTGAACGTCTCCTCTATATCGTGATCCAAATGAACGAATGTACGCTTCCTTTGTGTATCTGAGCGGGACTTTTAATTGCGTCATGAGTCACCACCCTTATATCCGAATATAGAGAGAAAACCATAATAGGTACGTTTGATGAAGCCTTTCTTCTTCTTGACGGGGCCTGCTTTTTTGACAATCTTTTCCAGATTTCCTGTGCTTGCAAGTTGCTCGGCAGTGGCATTTGTTTTCAGTAATTCAAGTCCCAAAGTAATGTCAGCAGGATCACTTGTTTGGTTTGAGTTTGATTCGAGGTTTGATTCTTGCACCTGCGCTGTTTGTGCTGCATACTGGTCGACGTTCGTTTCGGGAGTTGATTGAGATTGCGGGCTTTGCTGCGGACTTTGATCTGCGGCTTTTTTTTGCTTTTCGTCCAGCGGTTCCTCTAACATTGCATCCAGCTCGAGAATCTTGGCTAGACCTTCTTCGCCACCTATCTCTTTGAGCTGTGCAGCTACTTTTGCACGAGATTCGTCTAATTGGCCTTGTGCACAAAGATATTCTTGCGTCGATTTGTCGTACGCATTTAGTGTTGCGTCAAGTTGTGCTTTTTGTTCCTGCAATTTTGCAGTGTATTGATTTTTTATTGCGAGTATCTCTGCTTCGCGCTTTTCTTGCAGCACTCTTTTTTTCTCGGCTTCTTCTGCGGAGAGAGCGTCAAGTGCTTTCATCTGTTGATAGCCGTGACTTTTTGCAATTTGCTGAGAAATCTGACTGACAATACTTTCTGAACTGAGAATACTGTCAACTGTGCGCTGTGCATCAGCGCCTCGTTTCCACGCACTAAACATAGCTTCGTTCAATGCAGCTTCAAGCCGTTTTAGATCGACTGGCGGAGTGCGGAATAGTTCACACTGTGCAAGCCTGAACTCGTCAAGTGACATCCTAACCTTTAAGTGGGATCTTGCACTTGGAATGCTGCATCGCATCCATATAGAATTGTGCAGTCTCTTTGAGTTGTGCTATGCTGAGCTGATGGAAATTAGCTTCCGTATCAAAGAACATACCTGCGAGTGGATATTCCTTCTTGAGGATATGAGTTTCTCGTGCGTTCTGGTTTTTCACTGCTGCTTGCAATTCTTCAAATGGTCGTACAAGCTCAGTAACGTCAGCATATGTTTTTTGAAGCTGTGTTTCAAATCGTTTTGCGATTCCAGCAGATACTGATTCTTTACTTGCAATGTCCTTGAATTGGTTGCACCACCAGACATCTGCTTCTTGTGTGAAGACGGATTCAATTTGACCAGTCACGAGTTTTTCAATCGCTTCGTAATTTGCGATTTCGGCTGCTCGATCGTCGCACGCAAGTCTACTTCTTGTCGCGAACAAGACACCGTTCGTTGCATAGGGCATCGTTACGATGTGTGGTCGCTTTTCGTAGAAGAGTCTGTCAATGAATAGTTGTGATCGCGCTGCATACAATGCGTCAAGTTTGGAACGGTTTCCTAAGATTATGCTCGTGCTGTCTTCGCTTCGGATCTCACGCATTTTGATATAAAGTGCGTCGATGGATCTTTCAAGCAACGATGGCATGGAAACAGTTTTGACAATGTCGATTGGTTGCATGATGTGTACGTCCGGGATTTCTACTGCAGATGGTTCTTCACGCAAGCCGTGAATACTTGCACGAGTAATCTTATGGCTAACGTCAACATCTTGAGGATAGTGCATCGGGAAGAACAATACTCTGTCCTTTATTGGAGCAGTAAAGCAGTCGACTTCGTTTGCGTTCTTGAAAATTGCAGCGTGTGCAGGATTCTCGAATCTGATCTGGTCAATCTTGACTCTGTTATTTGAAAGGGCGAATCGAAGTGTGTCTTTTTCTGCGTCTGGGATCAAGTGGGCTTCGTCAATGATGAGAACACCGTTGTTTGTTCGCACGAGTGCACCATACTGTACGCCTTCTGGGTCGTAACCGTTGGATTTTGCATTTGCGTCAGTTGGCATCTTATAGCCGACAAGGTTGAATTGTCTGACACCTGGTGTACCGTTGAGAAGCTCGACACCAAAACCTGGTCCGAATGCCTTGACATCGACGTTAATTTTTGAAGGATGTTTTGGCTTAAAGATACCTGTTGCGCGATATTTACCAGTGTTATCATGCGCGATCATCGTCTCTGCACAAGGTATTACTTTTCGTGCGAAGCTTGGATCGATGAGTGAGAATGGGGACGTCTGACATTGCGAGCCTTCAGCAACGAATTGGATTTCACGTTGCTGTGCAATAGCTGCAAGATCTTCACATATAGTAGTCTTTCCACCGCCCGCTGGACCATAGAAAACCATGTCTTTGTTCATCAAGATTCCAGTTGCAACATCGTTTGCGAATGCAGTTTCCACTTTTGTCTTTGGGAACACGCGTGCAAACGCTTCTTCGCGAACTACTTCTTCGATATCAGCTGGTTCTTCTTGCCCGTGACTTGATACTTGCAATACGCCATGTGCTTCGTCAATTGGGAGCGTATACATTGTTTCTGAACCACGTTTTGGTTTGACAGCAATTGCGATGATCCCTTTGTCCTTATCGTATTCTACGATGCGGCCAGTTGTATTTGCTTTGATTTTTTTCTTTTCTCGTCCTTCTGAAACTTCAATTGCTTCTGTGACTCGAATCAAATGTCCAAGGTCTGGTTTTGCAACAACGCCTGGATGCAAATCATATGCCACCGGTACTTGATCATCGGATGTGAATTCAACATGATTCCAAGGTACTGTGACTCTGTATTTATTGCCCACTTTTGTGGATTCGTCGACTTGGCCGTCGAGCTTTTTTACCGGATCGTCGTATTCAACTACGATGCCTGATGAGCCTGATTTTTTTGGTGAATCGCCGTATTCATACACGCGACCAACCATATTTTCCAAATCCCATTTCTTGTATGGACCTACGACGCGAACTGCTGCCGTCGTTTTGTCAGATTTCGATAATGATGTCAGATAATCGTATTTGTCTGCAGCTTCTTTCAATTCTGATGCTTTTACTGTCTCTGCTTTGACTGCTGGAATCCATTGTCCGAGCATATCTGGTGATAACTGGGATCGAGCCTCGTCTCTGGCTTTCTTGAGTCGTTCGACAGTAATCAATGCAAGATATTCGGATGATGTTTTAGGAACTACGCCCATATCGATTAAATCTTGCGCTGTCTTTACTCGAGAATATTTATCTGCTAATGCCATAGTTTCACCGTATTATATTGATACACGCTGGGCGCTACTTTTGCAAAATGAAAATAGCTCGCATGTTAATTGAAGCACCGAGCCTCACTTTAAATACTTTACTACCTCATAGTAACTACTATCCGACCCCGTATGCTTTTGAAAATGAAAAAAGAGAGGAAATCCTCTCAACCTCTATTGGAGGTATGTTAATGTCTGTCGCGCGCTTGCCGAAAGATGTTCTTTCTCCCGTTTGAGCTGAGGCGTAGATATGACTGCGTGTGCTGCGATGTACGTAAGCAATTCGTGCTTGCCTGCGTGTGTTGATGGCACTCGCGGTGCAACATCTAGTAAATAGCCACGTACTGCACTGGCTTCAGACTTTGTGTCGACAGTCATCTTATAGGGTTTTTCCTCGATAACCACAACTTTATCGCGCCGTGTTGCGTACTCGGCATTGACTCTGCGTTGGACCGTCTTAGCACTTGAGACAATTCTTTCTACACCTAGACTTGCGGCTGCAACTGCTTGATCGATTCCTTTAGCAGCATTCGTTTCGTACGTTTGTGCACGATTTCTCGGTGATGTTGCTAATTCGTCAGCAATTGTGCCGACGGTCTTGCCTGCATATGCGGCAATGGTTCGTGCGCCATTGTGAAGCATCGGGGCAACGCCACCGTGTGACTCAATCGTGTCTTCAATGGATCGTTTTGCAGTGTGTGCCGTTCGTCTTGCGACAGCATTTGCTTTTGCAATGGTATTGTAAATTGTCATTTTTTTCCTCGCTTACCCATGTAAGGCGTTTTTGCCTTCCGTTTAGGATACCTGTGGAGTGTGTAGTAGGTATTTGAGTATTTGTCCCGTTTCTTTCTGTTTTTTCGCTGTTTTATGTTACGTTTTCGCTAGTTTTATAAGAAAAGCATTATACCTTACAGACATGACGGAGAAAGAAAACTCAATCAAACTCGACAAACGCGACAAGAGACTCATTCATATCTTGGGCGAGAATTCACGTATGCCGTTGACTGAGATTGGAAAACATCTTCGCTTGCATCCTGATACTGCACGATACAAATTGCAACGACTCTTTGAACTAGGAGTTGTATGCAAAAACACTGCAGAGCTTGACTTTATCAGACTTGGATACAGCATTTACCAAGTTTTCATGTTAGTCGATACTGACACGGAAGAAGAATACACTAATTTCATCACGATGCTTTCACAGCATCCAAACACAAAAGAAGTGCGAACGTATCACGATAGATGGGACGTCGAATGGGTTGTCGTTGCGCGAAACTTACAGGAATTCGACGAGTTCTTCTGGGAATTCACGGCAAAATCTAAGGCACGAATTTTACACAAGAACCATCTGAGTGTTGTCGAATATCTTCGAACGACGAACGTGGCTCACAGTCTTTTCCCGAATGAAACGGTCAAAATTGAACAGCAAAAATCGTCGCAATCATTGTCACTAGATTCGACTGATCGAGCATTGCTGCAAGTTCTTGCAAAAGATGCACGGACTGCGGCGACAAGCATTGCGGCTGAGATTGGAGTTAGTGTCGATAGCGTCATACGACGAATCAAGAAATTGTACTCAGACGGCGTTATCACAAAATTCTCCATCGTCCTTGACCGAGCAAAAATCGGGCATGATTGGTATGTATTTGCAGTTAGATGCAACTCATTAGCCAAGAATATACAGAGTTCCTTACGCGAATTCGTACGAACACACCCTCACATATTCCGCTGCGTAAAAGTACATGGCTCATGGGACTTCCTGTTCTATATTTCAACTGATTCACGCGAAGAATTCCACAAGACTATTCGCGAAATCAAGACTATTTTGAGTGCTCATCTGACTGATTATGACACATGGATTATCTACGATGAAATCCAGCAGCAGCATATTCCAAAAACTATTACGGATTAGACAAATCATTACTTCTATAATTCTTTATGTCCATACATCCTTGGTCCTGTCTTATTTTGCATACTTTTTTATAGAGCACCATCGAGAAACACTGCATGCCAATTGAATCATTTGCAAAAGCGTTCGTGACACCCGATACGTATGAATGCGCATTTAGGCCAACATCGTCTGAAAGCAAATTGTCTGACTCTGGGTTGGAGAATATAATCCGTAAAAAAGTAGAAACTGTACTTGAATGCACATTAGAAGACGCTAAGGCCGAAGAAAATCCGTATGGCACGGTGTGGAAACACAAGGCGTTTCGCAAGATGAAGATAGGCACCGTTTGGATCATTAAACCGCACGGAAAAACTCTATTCACGATAAAGATATTCCGAGATTTTGACACGGCGTTTGCCACGTCCGATATGATCGTATTCAAATTCTTCAATAATTTATAGTAAAAATTGTGTTCAAATAAAGAAGAACGCAATTGCCAAAATCAAATAGACTGACAATAGCTGTACACCTTCAAGCCAGTTGCATTTTCCGTCCGACGACAGATAATTGACAATCATCACTGTTGCAAAGACTGCTAAAATTTCAAAGAGCGGAAAGACGATCAAAAATCCCCAATTGAATATTTCGCTTAAGAAAATGAGGATTGGAACGACAAATAATGCTATCTGAATTGCGCTCGACAGTCCGATTTCCAAAGAGATGTCCAATTTGTTTCGCAATGCGAACGAAATCGCCGCGAACTTTTCTGCGATGTTTGTGATGATAGCAATAATAACGACACCAATGAATGTCTGAGATAATCCGAGCGCTTGTGCCCCTGGTTCAATTGATTTGACGAGTAGTTCTGATTGAAGAGCTGCAAACAGAGTCGCTACGGCGATTATAAGAACGGCAACTTTCAGAGGGTATTCAGGTTTCTCTCGTGCAGCTTTCATTTCGTCGCTGACGTCGAAAAGATGCTTGTGTGTTTTAAGCGAGAAGAACAATGATGCAAGATATGTGATAGCCAAGACCATGGCGACAGCGTCTGAGAGTAACGTGATGTTTGCGGTATTCGCAGGATATAAGTTAGCGTAAGCTGTTGGGATTGCGAGACCAATGACGGCGATGATAAGCATCGTACTTGAGATTCCGATTGACGTTTTGTTGAAATTCTGTTCTGTGAAACGCAGTCCGCCGGCAAAGATCGACAAACCAAGAAGAAGGAGCAAGTTACCAATTATACTTCCAATGATTGATGCTTCAACTATTCGCGTGAGACCTTCACGAAGTGCAAATATCGCAATAATCAACTCAATGAGATTACCACAGGTTGCATTGACTAATCCACCAATGGTCGGATTTGACTGTAATGCAACGTCTTTAGATGCGTGGCCAATGTAATGCGCGATAGGAATGAGAGAAAGCGTGAGCATGAAGAACAGGAGTGCCGGACTTGCATCTATGTATATGAGTAGCCATGTCAGAGGTATAAATAGCAAAAACCAATGCATCGTCGAATTAAGCCAACTCTTGAACGTAGCCATACATATGTGGGCAAGTGGCCGCTTTATAAAGGTTATTCGAGGTGTGGACGGACGTATTCATAAACTATTTAAACAAGCAATTGTACCCGCCACTTATGATTACTAACTCCCCAGTGGCTACACTTGAACAATTAGTCCACCTTGACGAGCAATCCGCCAATTCATATCCACATGCTGAATCTGCTTCTGAGCTTGGCGATGTAATCCAGTTTCCTACTCCTGAGCCGAAAAAACAATATACGCTCGCCGAACTTGAGCAGATGGTAGAATCCGCTGAGCGAGACTATTATGCTCTCTTTGACACACCAGCATACGAAGCAAATCACCAACAATTGCGCGAGCAGTTGGTCAATGTACGAAAACAACGCGACGCTCTCAAGAGAAAAGAAAGCAGAAGCACAAATGCCGTTCGCAATTACGCTACAACGCAATTATCATCTGATGTTTACACGCAATTGAAAGCTAGCTCGCCAGATATCTATTCACGCGTCCAAAAGAGCATGTCATTCTTGATTGAGGACCTCACAGGTTTCACACTAGAATCACAAAAGGCAAAATCGCTTAAATGGAAAGATCGCGTCGACAACATTGAAGCGCTCGCCATCCACTTGCAATCATATCTTGCGAACCAAGTCACATCAGAATCACTTTCCAAAGCACAATACAATACTATCTGGGGCGATGTCAAATCAATGATCAAGGCACGTCTTGAAGACAAGGAACTTCGCCGACAAATCAAACGAACGAAATCAGCAGACGCGACTCTCAAAAGCTTTGACACTTTGCTTGCGAAGATCGAAAGTCCATATAATTACACTCGCAAGGGAGACTTGGGCGAATTCTACGTCGGACCAGAAGGCGCAGGTTTCAAATTGAAATACGCACAGCCAATCCACATTCCATTCGGGCAGCAAGCAGGAAAACTCTACACGTGCGTTGCATCAAATGTTCCTCAAGTCATCAAACAACCTTCAAAATTCCAACAAAAATTCCCAAAGTTGCATAAGCTGGCTACTAATGAAGTGGTCATGAAAGCTGCACTCTATATCGGTGGCGCGCTTGCGCTTTTCGGTGGCAATGAGCTACGAAAAGCATTGCCTGAACTTGTCCACCCGACATACAATATAATCGCAACTGATGATTACCAATCAAAGATGTTAGCGCGCCCGCAATTATCGGCCCACTATTCTTTTAACAGTCGGTAGGACACTGTTTTTTAAAGTCCATGCGCTATTCTCACACATATGGAAAAGCTGCACATTGAAGTCAGAACTATCGATAACATACGTACTATGTATATCGAGGGAAAGGCTCAAAGCGCAATGGATGTAACCAATCCAACGCTTGCGGTTTTTGATTATACAAAGTATTTCTATGTACCTTTGTGTTTGATTGCTGTGAAACGCGCGCTCTTCATAGGTGGAGGCGGATTCAGCGGTCCAAAAATCTATGCGCATCATGGTATCGCCGTAGACGCTGTGGAAGTTAACCAAGAAGTGGTCGACATCGCAAAACGCCAATTCGCTCTTGACACTCAGACATTCAATGTGTTCGTTGAGGACGGAAGAGCTTTTCTGACGCAGTGCAGTGTTTCATATGATGCAATAATATTGGATGCATTCATCGCAGAAAAAGTACCATTGCAGTTCACGACGTTTGAATTCTTCACATTGGTGCGAAAGCATCTTTCTGAAAATGGCTTACTCGTGTTCAACGTGATTTCTGCACCAGAATTATGGTTCTTCCAATCCTTAGTACGCACTCTAAGCAGTGTATTTGCAAGTGTACTCGCTTTTGATCTGAGTCCGGCTGCGACACAAACTCGAAACATTATCATAATCGCAAGTCCCTCTAAGCTTAACCCGACGCAAGTGCGAAAAACTTGTGCACAGTCAACGTTCGACTTAGCAAGAGAGATGGAACTATTCATAGAAAACGTACAGACTCGCCGCGGCGAGATTCTGCGTGATTCTTAATTGACTTTATAGACGACAACGCCCACTTTAGTGTGATTTAGAAGCGAGTCTGGGTTGGTATAATTAAGTTGGATTCCTGACCGGAAGACTGCGTTTGGCAGCGTGCATGTCGCAGTGTAATTTCCAAGGTCACCTGGCGCAAGTGTGGCAGGGCCTAGTGCATTTGCGCATTTGTCAATCGTGACTTGTACATTAGTAAGATCTATCGGCAATCCGTTTTGAATGGAAAGAATAACACCAGTCTGGTTGGCACGTGCATCGACACAGATGATGCCGGAATAAAACTCACATTTTTCATTGACGAACGAGTCCAGATCAAACACACCAGAATACACGAGTACGCCTAACGTGAGCAAGATGATTGAAAATGCCCAACCATACGTCATCAAAAATTCTACGGCCGCCTGGCCCTTTCGATTATTCTTTCGCATCATGTCATAGTACTCCTGAGAAGAGCAGGTTTAGTACCCATCTCAGAACAATAAAGAGAGTCATCGATATCGCCCAGAAAATAGGCATATCACGCACAGAACCAAACGCTTTTCCAGTTCTGATTGCGGAAATGATAATAGTCGACATTGTCGTCGTCAAGAACAACATCACTAAGCAGAAAATAAAGAAGTCGGATTGGCTGACTGCGTCAGTGGACAATGACAGCGAAATTCCCGCCGCGTTGCCACCGCTTCCAGCACTTTGCGCGGCATTCATCTTCGCGCCGACTTCTTGGACAATCGTGAGTAATTGTGTTGCAACGGCAAACAGACCTGGCGCAGCTACGACTACTGCGAATACAATGAAGATAACGTAGGATGTGACGTTTGCAGACATACTTTGCTTACGCAAGTCGATATCTTCCAGGTTTAGTGCAATGTTTTCTAATAAGTCGCCGATTTCACTACCTGCATCCATGCCTTCAACAATGAGACCAACCGAGCGGCGAATAATCTTCGAATCGTACTTTCTGCCAAAGTCTTGCAATGCAGAGGAAAGATCTTGACCGACCATCGCTTTTTTTGCGATGATCTCGATCTCCTTAGATAGTATGCCAAATTGCGGACGTGCACCACGCCATAATGCTTGGTCAATAGTCATCCCAGCTCTAATATTTGCCGCAACAACGTGCAAGAATTCAGGGAAGTGCTTTTCGACGGCATCTTTTCTCTGCGCAATGCGTAAGTCAAGGAATGCGAATGTCAATAAGGATAACACGAATGTGCCGACTGGATAGACGAGCGCTGCAAAGAACATAAGTACACTGATATAATAGAAGATGCCACCAAGGCCTTCATATTTCGTATAAATGAAATAAAGATAGATCAGTGAACAGATGACAATCGAAAATTTGTTTATCTTTGCAAACATTTCTCGATATGAAAGCGAAAAACCTGCAGTCTCTATGTATGCGTTTAGTTTGCGCTTGAATTCTGCATCAGCGCTTTTCTTATGAACGGCAGGTTTGTGGTCTTTGGACGTTACGATGTTCTTAAAATTAGTGAGAAACTCGACAATCGTATTCTGCTTTTTTGCTTCTTTCGGTGGCGACGGCACTTGCGGCTTTGGTTGCTCTTTTCTTTCGAACACTTTTGCTATTGTGTTTGATAGCGATGTAGAAATATTCTGAGTTGTCTGAGAAATTCTTTGAGATATCTTTTGCGATAATGAGATGTGTGGCGATATTTGGGAAACTGGCTGCGACTGTTCGTTTTGCACGCTTGCTTGCACTTTTTGTTCTTTCGCGTCAGCTTTTTGCTTTTCCTTTTCTACAATGAGTCTTTTTGCAGACTCAAGTTTGTCTTCGATGTCTTGTGATTTTGTTTCTTTTACTGGGGCAGACTTTTCAAGTATAGCTTTTTTTGCAGATTCAATCTTTGCAAATGACTGATCCAATTCCTTTTTTTTCTCTGTCTGCGATTTGAGAATCTTTTGCTTTGCTGCGTCGATCTTAGCAGCCATAGACTGGTTCACTTCCTGTTGCAATGCCGTTTTCGCAGTCTGTTTTTTTGCCATTACATGTCAACCGCCGGTCGTGCACCTTTGATGATGGAGAAGAACATGTATTGAAACGACGTGACCACAAGAGCGATACCCAACAGCGCGGAAAGAGATAGTTTCAAGTCGGCAAATGAGATGAGTACAACAACCATGACCATGCCTAGCGATGGGAAAATGACTGCAATCATCAAATAGAACATCGCAATTGGGTTTAGCTTCTTACCATATCGCTCGACTTCGATCAATTGCTTTTTGTTGATCTGATCAAGTACTGTCGTCAGTGAGATTGAAATATCCGCGCCAGTCTGGATAGAATTTACAATTTGCCACATGACTTTCTGAAAATTCTCGGATGGATTGAGAACGATTGCTTTTGTGATTGCTTCTTCTACGCTGGTACCGACGTCGACATCGTCCACTATTTTCTTGAAATACTTTCCAATGCCGTCGTAGTCACGAGCGATGTTCTTGAGCGCATCATAAATCGGAACGCCCGATTTAATCTCAACAATGAGGAATTTTCCGACAAAGAGAATGTCCTTGTCGATGTCCTTTCTCTTTCGCATGACGACGACGTCAGGCATCTTGAGCATATTAAGAAATGACAGGCAAAAGAAAAGCGGTAAGATAATGATCAATGGCCAGAATGGTTTTTTGAAGACGGACAGAATCATCGCACAAGAGAGCGTTATCGCTAGCGCCATAGCCACTGCTTGACTGAGGATTTTTCTAATATAGATTGCAGGTTCATACTGCATTTCTGCCTGCTGCAACGTGACGTATAGATTCGGAAATTTCCTTGCAACGTAGTGGAAAAACGGGTGTACCATAGTTTAGCCTATTTTCTTGAGCAGTTCGCTTGGATTGTCGTAGTATTCTGCCATGACATGGCTGACGCCATCGATTGTATTGATGTTATTCTTGACAAGATACGCAAGTACGCGCTCTTTTTCTTTGAGTTGCGCTTTGATCTGTGCGGCAGTCATGCCTGAGAACGTCTGTAATGTTTTTAGAAGTACAATTGGCTCGGCCACTTTTTTGAGCTTGTCGACTGAAGGATCGTATCTGAAGAGTACGTGCGCTTCGCCGTCTTCGAGGATTTCCGCGATTTCAAATGTTCGTCGAAGTCCAGTTCGTCTGTTACGGTATTGGATGACGGCCAAGGAAAGCGCAGGGATCATTGTCTTTGGAATGTTGATTGGCGGATTCGTCAGACGTGTGACTGTTTCTGCCGCAGTGTTTGCGTGAATAGTCGCGTAGACTGAGTGACCTGTGTGAATGGCTTCGAAAAGAACTTCTGCTTCGGCAGGTCTTCTGATTTCACCGACGAGGATTCTATCCGGACGCATACGTAGCGAGTTTTGCAAGAGCATGAGCATCGTTACGCCGCCACGACCTTCTGCGTTAGGCAATCGAGTGAGCATCGGAATCCAGTGCAAGAATTTTGGCAACTTGATTTCTCTGGTATCTTCGATTGAGATGATGCGCTGACTTGGCGGGAAGAAATTTGACATGATGTTTAGCATACTTGTCTTACCTGACGCAGTACCACCAGCGATAAGCATCGATAATTCGTATTGGATTGCGTGCCAAATGAGTGCTGCTGCCTCGAAACTGAGCGTGTTATGTTTGAGAAAATCAGCAATTGTCCAAGGCTGTGCCGAGAACTTACGGATAGTGATCGTATTACCTTCGTTTGAAATCGGCATGAGTGTTGCGTTGACACGGTCACCGACGTTGATGGAGACGTCTAGCAATGGTTCGAGGATACTGATCTGTCGACCAACTTTACGTCCGATGGTGGTCGCAAAATAGCGGATCTGCTCTTCAGTTTCCAATTTGATGTTGGTTTTCAGCAAGCCGTGTCGTCGGTGATAGACCCAAATCGGCATGTGCGAACCGTTGATTGCGATTTCTTCTAAGCCTTGGTCACTCATGAGGACTTCGACTTCTCCTAAGCCAATACTTCGCAAGAGAACGTAGGATACGAAGAATTTTATGTGCTCAGCTTCTGCTGTCGGAAAGTATTTTTTGACGAGGACTTCGATCGTGTCTTTGAAGACGCCATGTACGTCTTCTTGTTTTTTTGTCATATCCTTGAGCTCGATATTTCCCAAGTTGACTGTTTTTACTAATTGCTGACGGATATTTTCCAAGATGAGAAGCGTGTGTTCACCAATGCTTGGGACTGAAACGTCATAAAGTGGGACATATTCGCCTTTTTGTCTGAAGATCTTGATTTGCAGCGGGATGTCACGACAGAGTACTTCGTATGAATCAATCATATCGATACTTTTCTGTCCTTTTGCGTCGCCTAGTGATGATGAGAAGTCGACGGTCTCCTGCGAAGTCTTTTCCTTCTTATTGAGATTCGTCTTTATCGCACGAGCCTGTTCCTTTTCAGAAACTGACTGGATTGTTTGAATGGCTTTGGATGGCTGATCTTTACTTTCTCTTTTTTGCCCCATTATTCCCCTTTTTCTTTGTCTGCTTTTTTACTGTCTTTTTCTTTGACGTCGTTGGCTTCTCTACTGCCTTTGATGCTGTGCGTCGTGTATTTTCTGTCGACCAATCAAGCATGGACGATAGTTCTTCGACTTTCTTTTTGAAGAACGTTCGCTTTGCCGTTATGTCGTCAATTTGTGAATGTAATTTGTTGAGCTCCTTGCCGTACGTCGCTGCATCGACATTTGAACCCAAAACTTTTGCTTGTTTTTTGAGATGTTCTATTTCTTGGCGAAGTTCGACTTCTTCGTGACTGATGATATTGAGGAGGTTCATGACTTCGGCTTTATGTGCAAACAAATCTTGGAAGTGACGTGGGATGTCGCGAATCTCGCTTTCCTTTCTATTAAGTTCTTTTTGATCGCGATCCATCTTATCGTAGATGCTTTTTTGGATGAGACTGATTTGCTTTTCTTGTATTTCGTTTTGACGGATGATATCCTGTAATGCGCGATGCTCTGATTCGAGATCGTTTTTGAGCATGTCGTGTTTTTTCTTGATGTCATACACATGTTCTTCTGTGAGTGCGAGTTTCTTTGCGCGGTCTTCGACATCAGTCTTGATGCTTGTGCTCAGCGACTTGACTTCGGCTAGACGCTGCTGCAAGAGCATTTCTTGTTCTTTGACTTTGTCTAGGAATCGTTGGCTTTTCTCGAACAATTTTTGGTCGTTCTCAAGCTCTTTTTTGGCTGATTCATAGGATGTATTGTAATTGACTTTGAGGTTTTTTATGTGGTCTTCGACTTCTTTGAGTTTAATCATTGAAGATTTCTTGGATTCGAGAATTTGACGGTCGAGGGCTTCCTTTCTTGCTTCGGCAGCTTGCAGACTTTCGAGTTCCTGGTTAACATTAGACATTTTCTTGTCAACGGAGCCTTCTAAGTCTTTCATGATATTCACGACGAGATTTATTTTCTTGTCAAGCTCATTGAAGTAACTCTCTGCGGATTCAAGCTTTGTATTAAAGAGATCTTTTTGCTGGTTAAATTTAGAAATCTGTTCTTTGACTTGGCGTTCGCCCATGTCTTGTTTTACGAGCAGCGTCGAACCAAATTTATACTGAATTTCAACGACACCTTCGCCTTCAAGAATATGAGCCCACTCTTCGATTGTTTCTACGGGCAAGGCCAACTTTTTTGCTGCGTCCTTTAGGGATATTTTGCCGTATTCATTTATAAGAGAAACGAGTTTATCTACAGTAGTGTTAATAGTATTGTTATTTCCCATAGTCCCCAGTCTTGTTTCCACCAAGTCCATTTATATAGTTTACGTATGATTCCGCCCAGAAATGTATGTCAAAACGAGGTGTATTTTAGAGTAGTTACACTTGCAGAAGAATTCGCGCTTTTGTCTTTCTCTATTTGTTGGATTTAGTGTCAGCTGATCAACCAACGAAGCCCGTCAACTGGTATAACGCAATATGCCGCACAGAACCAGAACCGTTGGTGCGATTGTCTAATCTGAATGTCGGCGTCATAATGGTGAAGCCATACGACGTCGGATTTTGAGATGAGAAATAGATATAGTCTACGCTCGATTTTGTCGCGTCAATGGGCATAAGGAATGCCAATGCAGTCTTATCCACCAGGCTTTCAATACCTGTGCCGTCGTTGGATGCGGAAAAGTTACCTTGCAAGCGCATCAAATAATTTGGCGCGTCGTCAAACTGCACATACAATCCATCTTGTATATGCGCATTGAGGTTGGCAGGGTTATTGCCGGACACGAAATTGCCAAGATATGGCGATTGATTGATACTGGTGACATATTGGTTTGCTGTTCCGATGATGTAAATCGGATCGGAGAAACCTTCAATCGATACTTTACTTATTCGCTGCACTGATCGGTTCCACTGAGATTTCGTTGTTGCGTCGACAAACAATAAGTTGACGTCAATCTCGAAATCCACGTTCCACGGGTCAGTCTGTGAGATAGTGACGTCTTGCACTTCGTAGCTGAAATCTACACCAAGTGTTTGCGCCTTTTGGTCGATGCGTTGCAGCCAGTCTGTGAAAGTGTTATTCACCAGTATTGATGATGATGTGCCGTTGAGCGTTCCGTTGAGAAACAGTTCTTTTGCGTTTGCATTGACAGATTCAAGATAAACACCCTTATCTTCGACGGTCTGAATCATCGCGACCAACGTTCGAAAACCGACCGTATATGCCGCGATCGACGCATCTGTCTCTACGTTATCGACGAATTGATTTATCGAAGAAAGACGTGTGGAGAGCGACAATGAAACGCGATTATCCGATACTTGCGACAAAGACAGCGCGTATGTCAGCAAAAGACTGAGAATGAAAATAGCCGATGCCGTGAAGAAAACACCTTTTTTGGTTATTTTCAGTCCCATGCTCGTACCTCGACGACGATTGGGCCCCATAATGATGGAACATCGGTGATAATATTGCCTGTCACCAAGAATCCGTTTGCTTGGATGTATCCACCCATGACGGCTTGTAGGCGTGCGAGTGCATCAGCATCCGCTTCGGCTTGAGTGGCGAATACCGCGCCATAACCGACGTATGACGGGACGAAGAATCTTCGTTCAATCTGTGAGATGTTGAGGATTTGATATGTCGTCTCCTTCACTCGCACGTAATTATTTATGGCGCTGCTTTTTTGGAAGTAGTCGCTGTCTATGAAAATGCTGGAAGGTACTGCGCGCTGCGATGGTGAACTAAAATGCAATTGACTTGGTGGGTTGTAGATGTCAGCCCACACGGATATTTTATCCGAGTCTTTTTCGACGAGGTGGAAGTATGTATCGCCTACTTGCGTGATCGATGCGGGATAATTGAAATATCGGATACTGTCAACTTCGTTAGAACCATTTATTTTCTCAACAGCTGCAATCTCGATCTCACCATACGGGATTATGTTATTGATACTAAGCGTATAGTTCACTTCGATATATGATGATGTACTGTAATTGTTTTTTATGTCACTAAAAATAGTAGGATTGCCGTTACCCCAGACGTGGTCGCCGTATGAATTTAGGTAGACCGCCATTATGTTCGTGCCATTCTTCAAATATGGCGAGAGGTTGGTGTTTGAGAATTTGTACGTCGCTGTGGCAGACGGCGAACCGTTGACTAAAAGCGGTGTGTCGCTGTTGAGGAAAAACATGACGTCAGTCGCAGATGGATCTTTCATCGTCCCGTCCCAGCCGACATAGGATGCACACGGATCATTGAGTCTGGCACCGTTATAGAGTACACGACATCGTGCGCCTGAGATATAATCGCGAACGCTGCTTGTTGCAATTTGTGCGTAGACACTCAAATTTTGTGCGTCTTTTGGAATGACGAATGGCATCGTTGCCCAGACGCCGGCACCGTCGTTACCAATTTCACGAGAGCGGATATTATCAAAGTAGTATCGTCGTGAAAACTGCGTTTGCGTAAATGAGATCGGTACTTCGCTGGTGTATTTTATGAACAAACCTGTGCCTGGCTGCAAGTGCGCATTATATCCATTATGCTCAAACTCAATGTATAGTTTATTTGTACCATTTACGAAACAGCTAGTCGAAACGTTTTTTTCACCGACGTTTCCTGTCACGTCCAGGAAATACCATGTGAAATCATCGCGACGGAATTGGCATAGGCCGTCATTGAAATTCATAATCATGTCGTTTTGCTGTGTTCCTGAGTTGAGGGATACAATGAATTTTGCTTCAAGTAGCGTTAGATTCGTGAGATTGAAATATTTTGTAACGTCGTAGAATCCTTCGTCCCATCCTGCGCCCGATGGTGAGAGTGTCACTACATATGTACTGTTGCTGCGGACCTTGGTCGCACGCGCATTTGCGATGAAACCGCGCGTCGGCTTATTTTTCTCGACGCCAGAAACGATTCTCCATGCGACGGATTGGCTTGCAATCGGAGGATTCGTTCTCGTATAGATTGATTCGTTCTCGATCCAAATGCCAAATGACGAATAATCTGGAATCGTCTGATTGAGGAATGCGACGATGAATTCATTGGCGAGCACATCGTCACCTTGCGCCCAGAACTGGCCCATTTGGGAAATGATGTTTTGACTCAGGTCTGTTATCGAGCCGTTCGCATTCGCGGCGACGACCCACGGATTTCCTTGGTTGTATAAATCCGAAACGTGGACGGTTTCTAACACGTGCATTATATCTTTAGAGAGGAAGAATGATTTTGGCTGACCTGCACTTTGTGTTGGCGTGATGACAAGAAGCGAAATAGCTGCGAGCAGAATTGTCGCACAGATAATTGCATCTATGATAAAGAAGACTGCTTTTTTGTTTGATGGCTTTAGTCCCATAATGTCACCTGCATTTTTATTACGTAACCATCGAGCACTGCAAATCGTGTGACTGACGCAGATTGTTTTGCGTTCACTGGAAATGTACCAATAAATGAATTACCTGAGAAATTCAATTGGTTTGACTGATTATAGAAAGTGATGTGATACTTAGACTCTGCTCCGATCAAGATTCGCTGCGCTGTCGGTGCCATTGCAAAAAATGCATCAATTTTGTCTCGGTCTAGTTCACCGTCCGTAATGAGTCCTGCCTGTATGACATTCGATGCATTCCAGTCTGACGGAATTCCTTCACCAAGCAAGATTTCGCTGGCGTAGAACGTATCACTAGAAAGGTCCTCTAATGATGTCGGAGGGCTCAAGGATGTGACATAATTATATGTAATTATGTAGATTAGAATGACAAAGAAAAGTGCGATCAAAAAATCCACTTGCCAGACTTGTCCACGGTTGTTCATTGAATTGTCAAACCTCCGTTGAGCATGGCAAGCGTGAAATTAAAGGATGTCGTGTTTCCCGTCACAGATGGTAATGCAAGTACTACTTGATTCTCGCCCTGTGTAATATACATATTACTCGCAAGGATTTCGAACGTATACGGATTACCATTAATAGTCGGATCAAGTTCTATTTGACGAGAAAATCCTTCTTTCATAGTGGATGCGACCATGAAATCGTTCTGCAGCGAGATAGCAAATGATTCAATTGCAGATTCTTCTTGTTCTTGAATCGACTGCGTTTGCTCCGATAAGACAAAAATGATTATACCTGAGAACAAGATGAGTGCGACACCAAAATACACCATGAATTCTGTCAAGACTTGTGCTTTTCTCATGATTCTGCTATACTGACACCGGAACCAGTTGCAGTCACCAGCACGCTTCTTGTGCCTTCACGTGCAGATAGAGATCCGCTGAGTGGCACTGATGTAAATACGGTGATGTCTTCTTGACCGTACTGCGTCTGCATGCGCGCAGTTATCGTCTCGTTGGAAAAGAAAATTGACTGGACTGAGTCTGGAAAATAGATATTGACTGTGCTAAACGACGGCGGACCTATGTTGTAGACTGATTGCGCGTGGTCTGACACAGTTGTGAGTGCAAGATATACCTGGCGAGTCTGTAACGTGTCGCGGTACTCCGCATATGAATTATACGCAAGAACAGAGACTGGAATAATAATGGCAAGAACAAAACCCACTGTCAGTAGGTATTCAATGCTAACCTGACCCCTCTTTTGCATCATGTGTATTTCCACAGGCTTGTTTAAAAATGCTGCGATGCTAGTACGCATATCTCTTGTAGAACCAGCGCTTCATCAATTCCAGCGCAGATAGATATGCAACCAGAACGCCCACGATTATTCCAATGACAGTCAATGGAAGTGGTTGGAACTTGAAGATGAGTGCAAACGTGGTGTACGGCAACAGCCAGCCCAATCCTAGTCCCAAGATACTTGTCATAGCGACTGGTAGACTCGGTTTACTCTTGAACGGCGAATGCTGCGTTCGGATAATCCAGATACCCAACGTTTGTGTTGCCAGGCTGAACATGAACCATGCAGTTTGAAGAATTCCCGACTGTACGTGCAAGAATTCGAATAAGATGACGATGAGAATGATGTCGAACAGTGAGCTGAGTGGACCAAAGAACATCATGTATTTTTTTATGAACTCCAAATTCCATCTACGAGGTTTGAGAGTCCACTCTTCGTCTACGGAATCGGATGGTATGGTTATCTGTGAAAAGTCGTAGATAAAGTTATTGAGGATGATTTGGATTGGAAGCATTGGCAAGAATGGCAAATACAAAAGAACAATCGTTGTTGAGAACATATTTCCTAGATTACTACTACACGCCATCAGCATATATTTCATCGAATTTGCAAACGTCTTTCGGCCTTCTAATACGCCGTCACGAAGTTCACCAAGACTTTTACTAGTAAGAACTATTTGCGCGGCTTCCTTAGCGATATCCACTGCGTTATTGACGGAAATACCGACGTCTGCGCTCTTGAGTGACGGTGCATCGTTTATGCCATCTCCCATATATCCTACGACGCAGCCGGCTTTCTTGAGCGCCATGATTATTCTGTTTTTCTGATCTGGCGAACAGCGAGCGAAGACGGTTGTCTGACAGGCTTTGACACTGAGTGCGTCGTCGCTTAATGCGTCAACGTCCGTCCCGAGCATGACGTTTTGGCACGGAATGCCTACGTCGTTGCAAATTTTTGCGGAAACAATTTCATTGTCGCCAGTGATTACTTTCATGGCGATGCCAAGATCATTGAGCTGCTTTACGACTTCAATGACGTCTTTCTTGGCAGGATCAAGGAATGCTACGAAACCAAGGAATGTGAAGTTTGATTCATCTTTTTTTGTGACGCCAGGACCACGAACGGTCTTTGATGCTACGGCTAGTACTCTAAAACCTTGGCCAGATAGATCGTCATAGAGCATCTGCGCTTGCTCCAGTTTTGCCTTGGTGAATTTGACTTGCTTTTTGGCTTGTACTGTAGTACACAATTTGAGCAATTCTTCTGGCGCGCCCTTGCAGATGAGTTCGACTCTCTTTTTGGATTGCACTGCGACACTCATTCGCTTACGTACGAAGTCGTATGGAATTTCATCAGTTTTCTTAAACGCGGAGACTGACGGGTGCGCGTATGCAAGTACTGCATCATCCATCGGGCTCTTTATACCAGTCTGAAAATAACTTGTGAGAAACGTCGCAAGCAACACTGACTCGGACTGTTTTCCGTCGATAGCGACGTGCTTGACAAGGGCGATCTTGTTCTCTGTGAGTGTGCCAGTCTTGTCCGTGCATAATACGTTCATACTTCCAAAATTTGGAATTGCAGATAATTGTTTGACAAGTACGCCACGCTTTGCCATACGCTGCGCACCCATGGCCATGGTGACTGTCATAATCATCGGCAATAATTCCGGAACGACGCCGACTGCAATGGCTACAGCGAACAAGAGCGCCTGAACAATACTGCCTTCCTTGAATGCGTTGATGACGAAAATGAGCAACACCAGATATACTGAAATCTTGAGAATGAAAACGCCAAATGATGCGACACCTAGTTCATAATCACTCTTTGGAGGTGCGGCTGCAAGTGATGCGGACACTTTTCCAAACTCAGTATTCAGTCCGATGCCTATGACGACGGCTGTGGCACTACCGGAAATGACGTTCGTGCCCATGAAAAGTTTGGATTGTTTTTCGTCAGGTACGTCTGCGCTCTTCTCGACAGGGAATGACTCTCCGGTAATCGATGATTCATTGACGAAGAAATCGTCTGAATGCAATAAAATGCAATCGGCCGGGATGATGTCGCCGCAAGAAAGTTTGACGATGTCACCGACAGTGAGCTGGTCGACACGTATTTCTTGTTTGGTGTTGTCGCGGATGACAGTAGCTGTGGTTGCAACTTGCGCGCGAAGCTTTTCGAGTGCGCGTTGCGCTGCTTGTTCTTGGAAAAATCCTAAGACCGACGAGAATAAAACGATGAATAAGATGATGCTGGCGTCTGTTATTTCGCCAATTATCAAAGAGATGATACTTGCACAGAATAAAATCAAATTCATCGGTTCGAAGAAGCTTGATATGAATTGTGCAAGAACGTAGGTCTTTTCCTGACTTGCAAGCGCGTTTAGGCCGTGCAGCTTTCTGCGCTCTTCTACCTGGATGTGAGTCAGTCCTGCTAAATTCGTGTCATACTTCTCTAGAATATGCGCTTGCCTTGGTTTTGGTGACTGTTCCATCCTCTTTTCAGTGTCTTTTCGGAACTTCCATTTAAAAAGAATGAGTATTTTCGACTACCGACTACGGTATCTAGGCATGTGCCAGCGCGGTCTTTTCAAGCAATGGTTTTTGGGCCAACAATTGTCTATATAGATCTAAACGACTCTTTATTCTTTGGATTGGTTCGCTTTTTGCCAATTCCGTACCGTCGACATCTTCTTCTATCTGCTTTTCGACTTCAATCGTCGCACGAATCCACGTGTCACGTTCGGCTATCGTGAGCGCTGCTTTTTCGGCAAGCATTTCTCTGATGCGTAGTTCGCATCTTTCGAATGAACCGAGTGCTGAATGCATATGCTGCTCAATTTGTTTATTGTATTTTCTTGCGAGTCTTGTAAGGCAAGAAGTCATGAAATCGCCGAGTCTGTGCGCGTACGAACCGTTGCTATGCAGGAGTCTTGCTTGCATTTGCGTTTCAAAGTCGTGTTTCTCGCGGATTTCGTCGCTGATAGCCCACAGTAGTTCCCGTGTTGCGTCTTCGTCAAAACTGTCCGTTGTTATGTAACCTGCTGTATGCATTTGATTTGTGCCAATTGTTGCAGCGACATAACCTCGCTCGTATATGCGGCGTTTGATTGCTGCGTCTAGCGGTTCAGTTGTGAAAGTGATCTTTGCGCCGTTTGCGGTTGTATTTGCCAATTCTTCTTTGAGACTGTTTTCACAGATGATGTCGCACGTCTTGTCCAGTTGGACGTTGCCTAGAACGGATGTGTCTTCAGCTCGGATCGCGTACACTTGAGAGATGACGTTCTCCATGGGAACCAGAATCGCGATTTTCTTTTTCGACCAATTGCCCCACATATGAGATGCGACTGGACCGTTGACTGCAAAATGTACCGTCTCTCGTCCTAAAAAGTCGGTACCTTCACTAGTCTGTGATGTTGTTAGTATGATGCCGTTTTTCGGGAAATAATCTGTTTTATGGACAAGGATGAATTGTTTTGGGTTCGTTTCGCTGCGCAAGCGTCGGACTTCCTGCAAATACTTGAGCATTTTCTCCTGCTTGTTTGTAAGCGTGACATTGATCGCCTTATAGTCGGCTTCGATCGCCTGCAAATCATGCGGATGGAAGACTTCGATGATTTTGATATTGGCGTCGCAGAATTTCTTAACTAGCAGTGCGCGTCTATGTTGCTCAGGCATTATTTCATTGAGTGCCTTCTCTTCTTTGTCAAGGATTTCTTTGTACTGCGCAATCCATGAAGAAACTTGTGGGCCTATGCGAGTCACAGGGACGAAAAGCGCCAATAACTTTTTTTCGTCTTCGAGCGCGCGCATGAGCTGGAAATATTTGACAAACGCCGCGTTAAACTCATCTTTGTACGTGTTGATAAGTTCTGTAGTCAGATTCTGCTGCGATTTTGTGAGTTTTGCAAAGCTTGCGAATGAGAATAAGAATGCATGTTTGTCTTGCACACTAAATACTGTTTCTTGTTTCTGCAAAAATTCATGCAGTTTTTTTACGACTTTATTGAGTTCAAGGGCGTTAAGCTCGTTTTTGCTCTTTTTTGTAAAGGAGAACAATGACTTTGGTTCTGGTTTGAATGCTTCTGTCACAAGTTCAGTCATCGAAGCGAGATAGGTACGTCTGGTTTGGACTGAATGGAACTTCCAGTTAAACGCGATTCCCAATTCTACAAAGGCCTTTTCAACAGCTTTGTAATCTGCCGCTACATACTGC
Organism: Acidobacteriota bacterium; assembly: GCA_035299465.1. Lineage (GTDB taxonomy): Archaea > Nanobdellota > Nanobdellia > Woesearchaeales > DATGWN01 > DATGWN01. Next base: position 38,991 of record DATGWN010000047.1, read on the forward strand.
ATACGGGTCTTTTTCGGGTGTGTATCTTAAAAATGTTGGTATTTATAAACGGCCATTCACTTTCCGTCGTACGCGTCTTGTAGCTGCTGGATATCGAGCTTTTGCATTTGCATCATTGCGGCCATTGCGCGTGCTGATCCAGGTTCGTCGGTCCGCATAAGTTTGTCCAACTGTTCAGGTACTATTTGCCAAGAGACGCCATACTTATCTTTAACCCAGCCACAGGGTTGTTCTTGGCCACCATCTGTTAATTTTTCCCAGAAATAATCAACTTCCGTCTGATCTTTGCATTTAATATATAGTGATACGGCTTCGTTGAACGTAAATGGATGCTGTTTATTGCTTTCCATAGCTACGAAATCCACTCCATCCAATGTAAAGTGCGCATACATGATCTTGCCTTTCTGCGTAGGTTCCTCATCGCCGTATCGGGAAGTCTGATTGACTGAGCCTTTCTCGAAGACGTCCGTATAGAAATCCATTGCTTCTTCTAACATTCCAAACTTATCTTGTGTGAAAAGCATGGCAGGCATTATTTTTTGTTTGTTTTCGCCCATGAACAATTGCCAGGAGACGCCGAATCTATCGTTGACCCACGCGTATTTTTCACTGAACGGATATTTGCCTAGTGCCATCAGCACCGACCCACCATCGGATGAGAGTTTTTCAAATAGTTCATCGACTTCTTTGGTAGTCTTGCATGTGACAAAAAAAGATATTGCCGGAGTGAATTTGAAATCAGGTCCTGCGTTCATCGCCATGAACTGAAAACCGTTGAGATTAAAGTCGACGGTATACACATCCATGTCCGAATTCGGTCCGGAGTTTTTGTAGGTGTGCTCGCTATTTATCTTTGACTTTGGAAAGATCTTCACGTAGAAGTCAACTGCTTCCTTTGCATTGTTGTCAAACCACAAATAGGGCGATATTTTTTGCATACACTTTTTTAGACGTATGCGTTTATTAAACATTTGTAGCTATGATATGACTTTAGAGATTTTACGAAGTCTTTGGATTGTTGGTTTTTTTCTGTTCATCGATTGTGCGTTTGCTGCGGTCAGAACGACATATGCACATATCCTCCTACATTTTTTATTTGTTGCACGCTAGAGATTATTCGGAGGCGACCAATGACAAAAAAAGAAGACATTGACATTATCGATACCGGTAACTGGGGTTCAATGTGGGACTCGGTTCTTGATTCACACGATCCATACGTGGATGTATATCGCAAAGGAACAGACATTGTCATCAACGTACAATTGCCTGATATAGAACGAGAAGATATACAATTGCGATTCATCAACGAGGGATTGGAAATCTCAGCGCAAAACAGTATTGAAGCACAAAAGATTGAAGACGATATATTCCACTACAGAACATTCTCGCGAGCATTTTACCGTCTGATTCCGTTGCCAACAAACGTGGATGAAAATGCCGCTCAGGCACAGTTCCGCGACGGTGTCCTCACGATTCGTGTTCCGCACGATGTTGATGAACTCAACACCGACTACATGGAAGTGCGATAGTGCACTGTTTGTAATTGTGCGAATCAGATGAGCGGCATATTTTTTGAAACAAGTTGTCGCGCCTGAGTATACATTGTCTCAAAGACTTTGTATTCACGCGATCCTGGACGGTATACTTCGCGGTGCTGCACGTCTAACGGCTGCCAGACGGCTGCGCTCGCTTTGGATTGACGCACGAATTCTTTTGGTGAATTCCAATGCGTTGCGTCGTAGTGTTTATGCTCAATAAGAATTGTGACTAAGGGAGTCTGTTCGTAAAAATCGAACAAATTCAAAGATGCTCGTCGTTGAACTGCGCCTCTTGATGGGAGTCTTGCAAAGGCTACGTTGTACTTATAATCGACGTGGATGGACATATTTTCTGGAATAATCAAGCCCTATAATAACCTTGCGGAGTCTAGTTTATATACTGGAGTCGGCGAGAAACGATATGTCTCAGCAGTTTATCTGGATTATCGCACTTTCGCTCGCTTTTCTTATTGGTTGCACCGCATCACAACCAATACCTGTTGACGAGACGCTGCGAACTACAGAAGTAGTTGTAGAGGGCGCATTGAATCAGCCTTCCTCGTTTACACATCTGTCAGAATTCGAAGAACTCACAGACCCAAATGCGCCGTACACTCTGATTACACTGCAACCTAAGGAACCATATGTGCATGAAGCGACAGATATGAAATTGCGTTTGGAATTGGTCGATTATCGCCGAGATGATCCTACATATGAACATAAACTGTACAATAAATATAGAACCGAATCTTGGCCAGTACATACTTGGGTTAAATTAAAAGTAAATGGAAAAACTGATATATTCCCCGACGAGGAAATGGTCAAAGTGACATTTGAAGACGGAGAAATATTGTATATCGCATTGTCATTTATGAGCGAAAACACTGCGCAGATTTTCGTTGCGGAAACGATTCGATGAGAAGTTAATGGATTTTTGATGTTGTACGCTTAATTCTTATACAAAACAGGCAAGTAATGTTCATTCTCGAATTTTTCCAGTGGTTGTAGTAGCACCGCATGTGCCAAGAGTTTATTTTCAGGAACGTATTGTGGATCCAGCGATACTACAATACCGTCGATTGGTTTTGCTAAAGAAAGATGTCTTTTACGTTTTCGTTCCCCGTTACTGATTTGATACGCGTGCACGGCTCGCCAATTATCTTTTTCTACAAGCAAAAGTGCATTTAGAGTGTGAATAATGCAATCTTGATGGAGAGGATCAGTTATTTGCGATAAATTTCTTGGTTGATCCCAGTACTTGAGATACTCGTCCCAAATCTCTTTTTGCTCAGCCACGGACAAAACAGAAAAACTTTTCACATTTTTTTGACCTAGATGCGGTAACACGCGTTTCATTTCTGATGAGAATTCGTACGCTGCATTTGCAAGTCTGTTCAATGAACGCATGCGTGCTGTGAAATGTCGCCGATAGCAAGTATCAATTTTTGAAGCATACGCTGCGGGCTTGTCTAAGATAATCCTTTGCCGAGGACCTAGAGGATCTCTTGTCAATTGTGCTTCGAAGGTATAGCCTGCGTACATTGAGGGAAGAAGGAATTATCAATTGTTTTTAAACCTTAGCGCACAAAGACTGCGTCGTGCTGAACAATATGTGATAGAACAATTTGTGTTTTTATGATGGCGTCCATTGTTTGAACTCTCCACTTCTAAAAAACGCTCCCGCCGGGATTTGAACCCGGGTCACAAGAATGAAAGTCTTGTATGATTGGCCGGACTACACTACAGGAGCAGTCGTTACTTCACGGAACGCCCACCCCTTTATAAATATTATTATGAGAGATAGGGTTTTAGCAGGGCTTGTTGCCACGGCAAAAGATGGTCGACAGATTTGCTGACTACGATATGTAGTAATTGATCTTTGCTTGCGATGATGTGTGGCGGAACGTTCTCTTTCTTTGCAAGCTCCAATCGTGCAGCTTCGAGTTTGTCTAACAGCGAGCGCTGTGCTGGAGAGAGTCGCTTTCGTTCCGTTTTGACGACGGGCATAGGGACAGCAGTCGCTAATGCATTTGTGAACAGATGAGCGTTTGCGCGGACAGCAGGATGTACGCCATTGAGTGATTTAAAATCCGGCGGAGATTTTGCGAATTCGACGAGTAATTTGTTTGTGAAGACGTAATGCACCGGTCGATTTACCTTCTTTGCCAGTTGATCTCTCGCTTCGTACAGAACTTTGGCTCTTCCTCGCTCGATGTCGTTGAGTAAACCTACGCCTTTGACTTCGTGCCAAACTTGGTCTTGATACGTCATCTGCGAGTTTTCCACTTGACGACAGATTGACTGCATCCACTCAAGTTTTTTGCACGCTATGAGCTCGTCTTTTAGTTTTTGTGCGAGCGAAAGTAGATATTTTGTGTCGGAGATTGCGTATTCGATCATACCTGCAGAAAGAGGGCGCTTTGTCCAATCCACTTTCTGGAATTTGGATTGCTTTTGGACGTTGAAGTATGTCGTCAAAAGTGCGCCGAGTCCAACTTCTGGTTTGCCAAGTACCGTTGCGGCGAGTCGTGTGTCAAAGACATTCTTTGGTCGTGCACCGTATTGGCGAAACAGAATCCGAAAATCAAAGTCTGTGTCGTGAAACACTTTTTCTATGTTTGGATTTTGCAGCATGTCGATGACTGGTTTGATATCTTTGAGTGCCAATGTGTCGATGATGCAAGAGTGCTTTGATGTGGAGATTTGGATAATTGTGATATATACGCCGTAATGGTGCATATTGTTTTCGCATTCGAGGTCGACGCCTATTATAGGTTCGTTCACCCATGTAGCTGCGAATTCATTCAACTGTTCTTGCGTCGTGATAACTTGCTGCATACTGTTTGCCGTTCCCGCACTCATATATAAAAATGACGAAAGGAATATTAAGCCAGGTCATTTCCCAAATTTTGATGAAACCCCAGTATTCCTTACTCGAACGAGCGCTTCACAGCACATTAGCTGATTACTTGCTTGCGTCGCGACGGTTTCACGCCTATAATACTACGATGTCTAATGTCGAAGAATGGGCAAGCGCCGATGTGCTTGATGACCGAATAGAGCATCTTCGCAAAGAACGCAATTTTGATCTAGCGGGTCACTTAGTCGTCATACCTTTAATGTACGCAGGATTCGCATATCAGTACGGCATTTCTCGCAGCTGCGGCACGCTGATCGCTGTGGCAGCAATCGAATTCGTCAGACGGACTATTCGTGACGATGCCAAACGAACGCTTGCCGAAGAGCATGCGTACCTGGCGGATCGAAAGAAACTCATTCGCGAAGTGAGTTTTGCAGATGATTGATCTCGACGTCGACCCGAAATTGGTGTTCGGTTTCTTTGACCATGGCAGAGTCAGCAAATCCATGCATGACGCCATAGTAACGAACGGATGGTGTTTACCTCGCGTGCCTGTGTTTGAAATTCCTGCCCATGTCGCAGACGGTCATCGATATATGCTTGCCGACGGAAACACTCGCAGAAACGTTGCTGAATATCTGCAGCGCACGTTGCCCGTGCGTATTTTTGATGCGCATGAAAGGATTATCACAGACGGCACACTGATCGCTCACTTTCGCCACAGCTCAGACCCGATGCTGTATCAAAAACTTCTCTTAATCTATCAAAGAAAAATCGTGCGATAATTATTGCATAACGGCAGCGCACTGGCCCTGCACACATCGACAGTCATGCGGATCGGATGCGCCGAAATATTTGCAAGAACAATCGCCGTCATATTCACACATAACTGGATAGCTTTTACTGACGTCTGGATTTGGATCGTGATATGCGTCAAAACAAACTACTCGACATTGCCCAGCGTCACACACGCTTGAAAATGGACAGCTTGAACGAGTGGCATATTCCATGGGGAGCGGACAATCCGTATTGGTTATACACTCTGCTTGTTGTGTGGTGCATCCACTCAAGATAACCAGTGCTAGGACTAACCAAACTCGCTTCATCTGAATTCTATCGTCGGTTACATTTATGAAGATAAGCTTTTTAATCTGATATGAACGAAATCGCATTATGATTACTACACTTGCACTCACTATGCTTGCTTTCGTAACGTTTGTCTATATAGTATCATTGATTATCAAAGATGCGAGCATTATGGACGTTGCATGGGGCCTTGGTTTCATTCTCGTCGCAGCACAATCACTGTACTTGTCATTTCAGCTTAATCTTCCTGTCACATGGATGAAACTAGTTTTGCTGGGGTTGATTTGTTTTTGGGGCTTGCGATTGACGTTTCATATCTGGACGAGACATCATGGCGAAGACAAGCGGTATACGGAGTGGCGCGTTGCATGGGGTTCCACGTTTGCGTTACGAAGTTATGTGCAGATATTTTTGCTGCAAGGTTCGTTGATTCTTCTTATTAGCATGCCGGTGTGGTTGGCAATGCAATCAACTTTCAAAACGAATATGTGGGTTTTCTTGACGGGATGCTTTGTATGGTTAGCTGGGTTTTTGTTTGAAATGATCGCAGATGCTCAATTGGCGACTCATCTACGCACGTCACGGGGAAAAATCATGCAGACGGGTCTTTGGAGATACTCACGACACCCGAATTATTTTGGTGAAGCGTTGCTTTGGTGGGGAGTATTCTTGATTGGCCTTTCATTCTCAGTAACAGCGTATTCTTTGTTTGCACCAGTCACTATCACATTCTTACTACTGTTTGTCTCAGGCGTGCCTCTTTTAGAAAAGCGATTTGCAGGTAATCCTGAGTGGGAGCACTACAAGCGGCACACGAGCGTTTTTGTGCCGTGGTTTCGCAAATAATTAATCGCGCGCGAACACACGGTGGAAGATTTCCATCTTTTCTTGACTTGCAGGCGATAGCGCGATATGCGTTCGTTTATGTACTGGCGTTCTCGAACGAACACATTCAAGTAAGTGTAATGTTTCGGCAATACGCTGAGCGTCACTTTTTATTACGATTTCCTGAGTGCCTGCTCCAGTCTTTGGAAGCTTAGCAAGATATCCATCTGGACGATTGAGACCCAACTGTGCACTATATACGTCAGACGTGGATCCTTCAAACAACGCTTTGAGGAAATATTCTGGCAGTGCGCCGTCGTCAATGGCACGGATGGAATCAAAAATGCCGTGTGGATCGTTACTTGTAATCCATTTCTGTTTAGGTCTCGTACTGATGCGAGTAGGCGCTCGAGTTTTTGCCAACATATCATACTTGTGGATAACTTGTTTATTCAGTGTGCTTGCAACGCATTCTGTTTGTGAGCCATATGCGTCTAAAAAGGCACAAAGTTTTTCTTTGGCCTCATTGATTATGTACGCTTCAAGGTCTGTGAGAAATACAACTGGCACGTCGTGATGCGATGCCAAGATTGCATCTGTCTGAAATTGCGATAGTGTTGCGTCTACTGATTCAACGCCTCGAAGCATCTTTAGATACATGTTTCTCATATTGCCAGCACTCTGTGTTACTATTCCAGTCAGAGAGTGGCAGGATGCTTGCACATTTAACGCATGGCTTGTAGTCTTGCTTGCATTCGCAAACAATTCTCGTTTATAGTCATAATAATTATTTACTTGTTCACATAGCAAAATTGGGCCGTCAATAGACCTCAAACCAAATCGAGGAACATCGAATTCTGGAAACATATATGCTCTTGCGTCCACTTTATTCGCAAAATGCATTTGATCATCAAATTGCTCGGGATGAAATGTCGGAAGAACATGAGTGTATGTCCCATTAATGAGTGAAATGTGAGGAGTGTTGGTAAGGATTTCGTACGCTTTAGGATTGACTACGTGTAACATATCTAAATCAATTCCTTGCGTGCTATATGCCAGAGGAATTTTATTTTGCGTGATGATATTCAAAATAGTATCTAAACTTGAACCTGGTTTTACAGCTTCTAGATACTTCTGGGTACTTACTTCAGAATGAGCTTCATTGGCGTACAAGACGAAAACGGATGTCGGTTTCATATAGTTAATCTTACTTTCGCAATATATAAATGTTACTACTCCATAATTACTAACATTCGCACATATTTAGCACATTATGTGCCGCGTTGTGAATATTTTTAAATAGCTTACAGTTGTTTTCTGTTTGACCCTGTAGCTTAGCCTGGTGGAGCGCCGGTCTTATATGACCGCGATTCATACGCGCTGTCGAAGACAGCCGGTGGTCCCGAGTTCAAATCTCGGCAGGGTCACTTTTCAGATTTTTCTTTTGATCTTAAAAAATAATTAAAAAAATTGAGAGTGCTTTTTTAGTTCAGCGTATAATTCTCGATTTCTTGCGTTGTCTTTTGCGGCGACCATATTGGGTAGACTAAACGCGAGAAGCGCGTCGCGAATCGACAAGACGCCTTTTGCTGACGCCTTCTTACCGGTGAACGCATACACATCTGGGCCACGCTGACATTGTGCATTCAGATTAATTCTACTTACTTTGTCCTTAAGACCATCAACGAGTGCGCTGACAGCAATAGGATCATATCCGAAAACACTTGCCTGCTGACCTAACGGCGATTGTGTCGCGTATTCGATCGGCTCTGCAAGTCTTGAGAACTTCGTTACTGGAACGACTGGACCAAACTGCTCTTCATTGTACACTAACATCGATTTGTCGACGTTTGCTAGAACTGCTGGCGAATAAAGCGTATTCTCCCAGTCTCCACCACAGACGAGCTGCGCGCCTTTGTTGAGTGCGTCTTTGACATAATCGTCCATGCGTTTGACTTGATTCATGTCAAGCAACGGCGTTATCGATACGTTTGGAGTCCAAGGCATTCCTTTGACGAGATTTTGCACTTTTGGAACATACAAGGACATGAATTCGTCATACACTGCGCTGTGGATGAAAAGCTGCTTTAGCGCGGTGCATCGTTGTCCGTTGAAACTCAAACTTCCCGCCACAACTTCAGACGCGGCTTCTTCTAGATTGGATGTCGGAAGGACGATGCCGATATTTTTTGCACCGAGTCCGAGAATTGACGTGAGCTTATTTGGATCAGGATGCATTTTTTGGATTGCGTTTGATGCACCGTTTGATCCAATGAATGCAAGCACATCTACTTTTCCTGATTTCATTATCGGCGGAATGACTTTGAATCCATCGCCATACAAAGTGTTTACAACACCTGGCGGGAAGCTTTGCGCATATGCGTCAAGCAGTGGCTCATGCAGTAAAGCGCCATTTTTTGCAGGCTTGAGCACGACGGTATTTCCCATCAATAACGCCGGTATCAATGTCGTGTACGTTTCGTTCAAAGGATAATTGAAAGGTGCGACACTGAACGTCACGCCAAATGGAGAGCGACCGTCGCGCGACATGACTCCTTCGTGTGATTGCAACGAGTAGCTGCGACTTAATTCTTCCAGCGACTCCATCGTTTTTTTCATATATTCGATAGTACGGTCAAATTCTTTTTCAGAATCTTTGCGCGGTTTTGCGATTTCCCACATGAGTGAATTCACGACTTGTTCGCGTTTTTTTGTCATGTTTGAGATAAAGAGATTCATGTAATGGATTCTTTCGACGACAGGCATTTTGGGCCATGCGCCATCCCCGCCAGCGTACGCTTTTACCGCTGCATCTAATACTTGTAGAGATTGTGCTTCGTCAAACATCGGCTGAGAACCAAGCAATTGTGGTTTACCGTCGATATATATCGGTGAGAAAACTTGCGTCGATTCGCCGGACCATGTTTGCCCTTTGCCATTTGAGACAAATGTCTTTTGTTCGATATACGGCGGCTGCATATTCGCAGGGATTTGTGTGAGAGGAGTTGTCATCGTGAACGCGAATCGAATTCGATTTATAACACTATTTTTTAGTGGCAACAAATTGTTTAGCAGTGTCGATAATTCTTTTCGATTGATCTAATTCTGCAATGAATCGATCGTAATTGAGCCCACGGGCGCCAAAGAATGCGCCGACCATCGAGCCAGTCGTGTCGCAATCACCGCCGTATGAAATCACATCCAAAAGTGCGTTCATGCTGGGCTTGTTATAATAATGAAGCATCGCATGCAACGAGAACGGATACGCTTGCGTCACGACAGATCCTGCACCAAATCGTTTGTACGATTCGCCGATAGGTTTTTTGTAATTCTCACAGACCCATGCAATCCTAGACGTGAGATTACCGACATTGTCATCCATTTTTGAGAGCAACGACTCATAATGTTCGCATAATCGAAATATCGATTTTGCAGTGAGCCGCACGTCCAATTCAGAAAGCGCGTAATAGATGAGTTTTTGCTGCAAAATGCCGCTGACAACAGAACGTGTGTCAAGATGCGTCATGCGCGCAACTTCCATCGCGTAGACTGTGCAGTCGACGTTTGACTCGACCGCTGATGCACCGTTCTCTTCACGTGCGTGTTGAAACACTCCCAAAGGCGCCATCATCATGCAAGGTCCTGTACCAGGTCCGCCGATAACTCCGCTTTGCGACGGATGAATTCCTTTTCTGATGTTTTCCATGGCGAGTCGCGTCGTTTGACCAAAGCCCGAGTATTCGCCGCACATCTTGTTTCTCTCATCGAAAGATATGAGCCGTCGTTGGGCGAGGTCTTCGAGATTCATGCCGGCATGGTTTAGCGAATCTGCAAGGTCTAGTGAACAAATCGTGTCATCAGTCCACATGCCTTTTTTGAGCGGAGCATTCCACTGTTTAACAAGACCAAATTCATCTTTGAGAATTCTCTCGCCGTCTGGGTCAACTGGCAGCTGGGGATCTAGCAGGCGCGACACTCTGCCACCTAAGACATACTTCACAATCTGCTGTGGTTTCCATCCTTCTACGGGCATGCCTAATGCATCACCTACGGCGATTCCTAGAAATATCTGCTTGTACAATTCTTCGTAATCAGATTTTTGTCGCATGTGTTAAATAGTGTAATATGTACACATTAATATAGTTTTGCGTTATTTGTTTATTGTTTGTTGCTGCGTGCCGTTAAAGATTACATTCTGCTGGTTCTCGTGCGGTTTCATTTTTCCACCGTACTGCAAAAGAGGAATGTTGTCTCCAAATGCGTGTCGGAGCCGCTCTATGCTTTGCTCAAACAGGCCGGCGGCGACTTGCCTTGGCGAGTATGCAAATGTTATGCCTACGTCGTCGTTATTTCCTTTGATCTGCAATCCGAACTCATATGGTTGAGTTGCGGATTCATTAAAGAGCAGTCTTATGCCATTTTTGTTTTGATAACCGACGATTTTTTCTAGATTCACTTGTGCACTTTGCGATTGTTGATTAGTGCTTGGATTTAGCTGGTATTCTTTTGCGACTTGCTCTTTTGTCATACGCGTGTAGTCGCGCGCCATTTCACATGTTTGCACAATGTTTTCTCCTGTCGCTTGTCGGCAAGATATTTGTATTCTGGTGATGATGACTTCAAGTTCTCCGATGCCTATCGGCTCTACACCGGTCGAATGAAAACCCCGATAGACGCCTTCGAATCGATCTGATCCTCTGACTAGCGATTTTCGCTCAAGAAAGTATCGTAACGTGCCTAACATTTGTCAGAGGATTTTCTTCCGGTTTAAATGGCCTCTTGTACGAGCATTTCACGAATAGCTTTATAAACCAACCCGAGTTCTTTCCTACATAACCAATGATTTATGACGGTTTGACGCAATCGTGCGGCAGACTCGAGAGAGGTCAATACTTCTCAACATTAATCGTAAACGGTAACCTACGAGGAAAAACATATGGCAAAAAAAGAATTGTCTAAAGAACAATCAGAAGACGCACTTCGACTTATCGAAGTAATCAGAGCTAACGGCAAAGTAAGAAAAGGAACAAACGAAGTCACTAAGGCAATCGAGCGAAATCAAGCTAAGCTTGTCGTTATCGCTAAAGACGTTTCACCAGCTGAATTAGTCATGCACCTTCCACTTTTGTGCGAAGAAAAGAGTGTACCATGCGTAGTAGCAGGTTCACGCGAAGAACTCGGCGCAGCAGCAGGTCTTACAGTAGGAACTGTCGCAGTAGCAATCACTGAAGACGGAAGCTCAAAAGCAGACTTACAAAAGTTCGTAGACAGCCTATAGGTACATACCCATGGCAGACAAACCAACACAAGCACCTAAGCAGGAATCATCCGCACCACGTGGTGGCGGAATCAGCTTCACAGAAGCAGTTCCAGCAACGGTTGAAGAGATCATCGGAAGAACAGGTATGCGTGGCGAAGCAGTGCAAGTCCGTGTCAAAGTTCTCGACGGTCGAGACAAGAACAAGATCATCAGACGAAACGTGAAGGGTCCAGTTAGACTAGGCGACACAATGATGTTGCGAGAAACTGAATTCGAAGCACGACCACTCAGCAGGTAAAGACAATGGTAAAATGCAGTTTTTCAGGTAAGACGATACCACCAGGACAGGGCATCATGTATGTTCAAAACGACGGTCGTGTCTATTACTTCATCAACAAGAAGGCAGAGCGAAACATGCTCAAGCTCGATCGCAAGCCTCGTACAACGAAGTGGACTGAAGAATATCACCGATTGAAGCGTGATACGAAGAAACAATGATTGAACGAACTCTCGTTTTACTCAAACCAGATGCAGTCGCTCGTCAATTAAACGGTCAAATCATCACGCGCTTTGAGACGGCAGGATTGAAGATCGTGGGCCTAAAGATGGTCCATGTCGACAAGAACTTCGCCAAGACTCACTACCGTGAAGACGATATCGCAAAACGACGCGGCTACGACGTATGGGAGCAAAACCTGGAATTCCTTTCTAAAGGTCCAGTCGTCGCTCTCGTACTTGAAGGCATCAACGCAATCGCAAACGTGCGAAAGATCGTCGGAAGCACAGAGCCAAGCGCAGCTGCGCCAGGCACTATCCGAGGAGATTTCTGTCACGCGACGTTTGCTCCGGCAAACGCAAACAAGCGCGCGGTGGCTAACGTCATCCACGCTTCCTCGTCAGTTGACGATGCGAAAGTCGAGATTTCCGTCTGGTTCAAACCAAGCGAGATTCATTCATACAAAACAGTGCACGAACACTACATGCACCACACATTTTAGAGGTAACAATGGCAACAGACAAAATGGTTGATCGCGTTCAGCGCATCATCAAAAATCCAGATCAGATTAGAAATATCTGTACGTCAGCCCACATCCACCACGGTAAAACGGCTTTCACAGATAACCTCCTTGCAGCATCAGGTCAAATGGCGGCTAAATTCGCCGGTGACCTAGAGCAAGGTATGGCGACGTGGCAACACGCAGACGAACAAGAACGACTTATGACAGTTGACGCGGCAAACGTATCAATGGTCCACGAGTACAACGGCAAAGAATTCCTCATCAACTTGATTGATACGCCAGGTCACGTAGACTTCGGTGGTAACGTCACTCGAGCGATGCGAGCAATCGACGGTACAATCGTTCTCGTTTGTGCAGTCGAAGGTTTCATGCCGCAGACTGAAACGGTCTTGCGACAAGCTCTCAAGGAAAGAGTCAAGCCTATCTTGTTCATCAACAAAGTAGACCGACTCATCAAAGAAGTCAAGATGACGCCAGAGTCCATGCAAGCACGCTTCATGGAAATCTTCAAGGAATTCAACCAGATGATCGACAAGATCGCTGAACCAGAATTCGCAGCACAATGGAAGGTCGACATCCTCAACGGTTCAGTCGCGTTCGGTTCCGCACGTGATAACTGGGCAATGAGTGTCCCATTCATGAAGAAGAAGGGCGTTTCATTCAAGGATGTCCTTAACATCTACGAACTCGACGAACAAGCTCGAAAAGACTGGTGCTGGAAAAATGCTCCTCTTTTTGAAGTCATCCTAGACATGGTAGTTGGTCACTTGCCAACTCCACAACAAGCGCAGCGCTACAGAATCCCTAAGATCTGGCACGGCGATTTGGAATCAGACTTCGGTAAGGATTTGATCACGTGTAACACTGCAGGGAAACCAGCATTCTGTATCACGCGTATCGTCATCGACCCACGATCAGGTAAAGAAATCTCGGCAGGACGTTTGTTCTCAGGTAAACTTGCAGATGGTATGGAAGTCTATCTGAACCTTGCAAAGAAGCGACAGCGAATCCACCAAGTCCTCGTCTATAACGGTATCAAACCAGAACCGGTTGGCGAAATCACTGGCGGGAACGTACTTGCGATCACTGGTGTCGTTGGTGAAGCGGGAGAAACAATCACGCTCAATCCAGAAACTCCATTCGAAGAACTCAAACACATCTTCGATCCGGTCATCACGAAAGCGATCAAGGTCAAAAACCACCTCGACTTGCCAAAACTCGTCGAAGTATTGCAAAAAGTTGCAAAAGAAGACCCATCAGTCAAAGTCCAGATGGACCAGAAGACTGGTGAAAACTTGCTTTCAGGTATGGGTGAGTTGCACTTAGAAATCATCGAAGGACGTATCAAGACTGAAAAAGGTGTCGAAGTTGAAACTTCAAACCCAATCATCATCTATCGTGAATCGATCACTAAGGCATCGCCAGAATACGAAGGTAAGTCGCCGAACAAGCACAACAAGTTCTACTTCAGAGTCGAACCAGTTGAGCCATCGGTTGTCGAAGCAATGTCATTTGGTAAGTTGACAAACCAACACGTCAAAGGTAAGGACTTGGCTTTACGTCAAATATTCCTCGACGCTGGTTACGAAACGAAGCAAGCTGACGCTGTCAAGGCAATCTACAACGGTAACTTGTTCATCGACGAAACTCGTGGTCAAATCTACATGATGGAAGTCATTGAGATGTTGCTCGAAACGTTCGAAGACGTCATGAACAATGGTCCAGTCGCTCGTGAGCCATGCTTCGGTGTCAAAGTCATCATGACTGATATGAAGCTACACGAAGACGCGATCCACCGTGGTCCGGCACAAGTCTATCCTGCGGTCCGTGAAGGTATCCGTGGTGCAATGGTCAATGCAGGTCCAACGTTGTTTGAGCCACAGCAAATCTTATTGATTGAAGTCCCTAACGAATACATGGGAGAAATCAGTAAGCTTGTCTCATCCAAGCGCGGTCAATTGCTCGATATGACTCAAAGCGCAGATCAAGCGAACATCAAGGCGAAGATGCCGGTCATGGAACTCCTTGGCTGGTCTAGCGACTTGCGTTCTGCAACATCAGGTCGAGGTATCTCCTCACTTGTCGATCAAAGCTTTGAACGATTGCCTAACGAAATCCAAGGCAAGGTCAGACAGCAGATCATGCAGCGAAAAGGCTTGAACGAAAGCCAAGTCGGTATCTAAACCGATTTTTTTCTTTTTATTTTCCTTCTTTTTTTTCTGATAATAGATTTATACAAGACACAATTTACAGAATATTATTTTGCCCGCAGAATCTACGTGCAATAATTAGAAGTCTTGATGTCTTAACTCGTAGGCAGAATGTCCAAACGTTATTGCCTTGGCGCGGTACGCTGGCACTCGGATTCTTGCGCCGATCGTCTTACCAAGGAATGCGTCAAAATTCGCTTGCATCATATCAGGTCCGCTCGTCCACGTGTGCAACTGAAATCCAAATGTATGATTGTAATCCATGGTGACGGTGACTTGCCGTGTGAAAAATCCAGGTGCGATTCTATATCCTGTGAGCATGCCTTGGATGTCGACTTCTTGATCGAATGAATAGCGACGTTCGTTTTTTACGACGTCAGCAAGCGAGAGTACTTTTGGCTGGCTCGGTGTTTGCGGCAGTGTGAAATAGATGTGTGGAATTCTGTGTGCTTCTAAACTTATCATCGAACCGTCTACGTCTTTTGCCATCGTTATACCAAATCAAACGCTTTACTTCCAAAATAAAGTGCCTGCGCTCGTCGGCTGTGTGTGTTAATGTTCGCAGCCATCACTTTGCCCGTATATGCATTCGTCCAAACGTACAAACGATCCATATCTCCGGATAGAGGATGGATTTCAAAATGAAGCCATAATTTCGTCGTATTTTCGTAAAGAACCAGACTCACTCGTTTCTCCAACAACCCTTCGCCTACGGAACACTGGAATAGTCGACCAGCAACAGTCGCATAGTCAGGCAAGTTTCGATTAAGAACAATATCTGTGACGGAATATACTTTTGGCCGTGCAGGAGTAACAATTCGTGGAACTGTTCCAAGTACTTCGCCAAAATCTCCGCGATCCATACTGCAATCAAGTAACTCCAATCATTTAAACCTTTCTTCAGGTTTTATATAATACAAACATATCCCCGTGTCATGCTTGAGAAGATTGCGGCAGCAGATACGTTCGTGGAAAATTCTGTTTGGAATTTAGTGGACGCACATTCGTATTTTATCGGCGGCAAAGAAAATGCGGCTGCGTTCACCATGTACTTGACTAGCGTTGGTTCGTACGCAGTAAAATATCGAGACGTGGATGAAACGTTAGGTGTGGCACTGCAAAGCGGACATATTTTTCTTATGTATTTTCTAATGAAAAACGGAGTGCGGGCAGCACAGCATGCATTCGGCGGTTCTTCGCTTTCAGACGCGTTTGATCTGGGCATGACGGCTTTGCAGGTATCCATGAAGGCGGTAGCGTACATCACGATAATCAAGACGATACCGTCGCTTGCTCAACAACAATATATGGCGGCTGCACAGGCGGCGCTTTTCTCTATATCACTCTATTGTCTTGGATTACCGCTTCGCGCAGAAACGAAAAAATAAGAATATAAGATGAAAAAATGAAAGAAGATGAAAAAATGAAAAAAGACTTTATTTTCTTTTCTTTAGCAAGTAGTAGATAATCGCTGTGACCCAAGAGCCGATTACTGCAGCGACGGTCCAGATAATTTTTTCTTCTTGCTTTGCTTTGAGAACTTTCCAAACATCGTAGATGACCCAGATCATTGCCGCGATGCTCACTAACCATATTAATTGGCCGCCCATGCCGCCAACGCCGTACCATAAAAACATACTATTACCCCCGAACCATGTTCGTGAATGGTTTCTCATTTAGGCATATATAAATTTTCGCCAGTTATATGAGATTGTATGTGTTTTCATGTGTTTTCGCATATGCGACGAGGACTAACTTTAAAAAGCACCTCGGAGACAGAGTATTTAGCATGGTCCGTTTATTTTTATCAAACATTGGTTACTGCCAAAATTTGACTGGGTCATTGTTTGGCTATACTAAATTCTGGAAACGATTCTTTGGGCATGATAAGGTCCTATCAGACATCTCTTCAACTATTGCTAAGTCCAAAGCGGATGTCGCTGCAATCATCGAGGTCGACAACGGCAGCTTTGGTGTAGACCAGCTTGCAACTCTTGGTAAATCGACGGGACTTTCTCATAAATTCTCCGACGTGAAATATCAGCCACAGGGTTTAGGTATGCTATTTAGACAGATCCCAGTCCTCAAGAATCAAGGTAATGGAGTTTTGTCCAAGTTTCCGCTCACGCAGACTGAGTCTAAATTCTTCTCATCTGGCGCAAAGCGATTATTCATACAGACTGTCATACACACGCCAGATCCGGTGACGATGCTTGTTGTCCACTTGGCACTTGACGAAGCTACGAGAAAAGTACAGTTCAAAGAACTTCTTGCCGCAGTACGGACTCTAAAGACTCCCTATATAATAGTGGGAGACTTTAACGCACACGGTTCAGAAATTGATGCGTTCTGCCACGCGGCGGGTGTCGTCAATACACACAGTTCGCTCGCATCGCCGTATACGTTCCCACGCTATCAGCCGTCCAAACAGATCGACTATATTCTTGTATCAAAAGAGATTTCGATCTCTTGTCCGCAAGTAATTTCTGAGTCGCATTCTGACCATTTAGCGCTTTGCGTGGACATTACTGTTAGTCGACCTTAATTTTACGCTAGGGCCCCGACGGTACGCCTCACCACAACCTTTATAAAGAGGCGGTCTTTTCTGAATAGAGTCGCAAACTCTTGGTTAAATGGGGGAGTGGCACATCGCACACAAATGCGGTATCCAAATTACGAATTATTAGGAGGAAAACCTTATGGCACGAGCAAAAGAACACATCAACCTGATTTTTATCGGGCACGTTGACCACGGTAAGTCAACATCAGTCGGTCGACTCATGTTCGACGCAGGCTTCATCGACGAAGTTACAATGCGAAAGTTGAAAGAAAAAGCACAATCACTTGGTAAAGCTGGTTTCGAATTCGCCTATGTTATGGACGAATTGAAAGAAGAACAAGAACGTGGTGTCACTATCGACCTCGCTCACAAGAAGTTCGAAACTAAGAAGTACGACTACACTATCATCGACGCACCAGGTCACAAAGACTTCATCAAAAACATGATCACTGGCGCATCACAAGCAGACGCAGCAGTTCTAGTCTGTGCAGCACCAGAAGGTGTCTCACCACAAACTCGAGAACACGCATTCTTGTCAAAGACTTTCGGTGTCAAACACCTTATCGTCGCAATCAACAAGATGGACATGGTCAAGTACGACCAAGCTAAGTTCAATGCAGTCAAAGCTGATGTTGAAACTGTCCTCAAGAACGCAGGCTGGAGACCAGACCAAATCTTGGCTTTCGTCCCTACTGCAGCATTCGTTGGTGACAACGTTTTCAAGAAGTCAACTAACATGCCTTGGTACACTGGAAAGAGCATCTTCGAATTGATGGATGATATCCCAGCACCAACTAAGCCAACAGACAAACCATTACGACTCCCAATCCAAGACGTCTATACTATTACAGGTATCGGAGCAGTCCCAGTTGGTAAAGTTGAAACTGGTATCATGAAGGTTAACGACAAAGTTGTTGCAGTCCCAGGCCGTGAAGGTAAGGGTGTTCTTGGCGATGTCAAGACAATCGAAATGCATCACTCACAAGTCCAATCAGCAGAACCTGGTGACAACATCGGTTTCTCAATCAGAGGCTTTGGTGCTAAAGACGTAGCTAAGGGCGATGTCATCGGTCACCAAGACAACTGGCCAACGGTAGCTGAAGAGTTCACAGCACGAATCATCGTCTTGAACCACCCATCCGTTATCACGATCGGTTACACTCCAGTATTCCACATCCACACTGCACAAGTTGCTTGCCAAGTTATTGCAATCGAAAAGAAGCTTAACCCAGCAACTGGTGAAGTTCTTGCGGAAAATCCAGACTTTATCAAGAATGGAGACGCTGCAGTCGTACGACTCAAGCCAACAAGACCACTCGTCATCGAAAAGTCAGCAGACAACCCGCAAATGTCACGATTCGCAATCCGCGATTCAGGTGCAACAGTTGCAGCTGGTATGTGTATTGACATTAAGCCTAAGAAGCTCAATTAACTAGGGATTACGATGCCAAAAGCAAGAATCAAACTGGTAAGCACGGAAATAGATAAGATCAATCAAGTCTGTGACTTTATCAGAAGTATTGCAGAAAAAACTGGCGTTGAAATCCGTGGTCCGATCCCATTGCCAACAAAGAAACTTCGAGTAACAACTCGAAAGTCTCCTTGTGGCGACGGTAAAGCAACGTGGGAACGCTACGAAATGCGAATCCACAAGCGCTTGATCGACATGGGCATTGACGAACGAGCTCTTCGAATGGTCATGCGTGTCGAGATCCCAAAGGGTCTTAACATCGAAATCGAAATGATTGAATAAATTTTTTCTTTCCTTTCTATAATTTTATAAAACTTAAAGGATTCCCTCGTCTATGAAACCTCAGTATTTCCACTTCAAAAATAAGGATCGAGATATTGCGCGATTGGTAGAAATGCCAGACCGTGCGCAGTATGCTACTATCGTATCCAATCACGTTACTTCTTTGTATTCTCAGTTGCCAGCTAAATCTTTTGGAGAAATCGGCGATAAACAAGCATTCATCAAAGAAGACTTGGCTTCGTTCTTGGCCGGCGAAAAACTGTTCAAACATATCAGAGATGTCAGAGTCTTTTTGCACCAAAACACGGAATTAACTGAGCGCATTGTAGGAGAAACATCGGTTCGGGCATTCGTTGTTGCATCACCACAAGTCAATTTGGATTTAGTTTATTCTCACATTTCCCAATGGCAGCAGCACATGATCAACCATACTTATGAACGAGGACGGCAATTGATGAGCGATTTTGCTCGCCGCGGCGTCCATTTCGATGATGTTGCACTTGCACTGACAGTCAAACCTCAGCCAAAAATCAAGATACGCTCTCATGTTGAGTCTGATCTACGCGCAGGAAATAGAACGTGCGTGTACGTACTTTGCCAAGAATATATCCCTGGCGAACATTCACCAGACGCAGGTCCGGTCGAAATGCACCATACGCCAATTTTTGAATTCCATGCGCATTGCTCGCCTATCGTTCTTCAACGTTAAGCCATCGCTTGTAAATTCGCAAGCGCCATTCGCTCTTCTTGCAGATTCATCTCTAATTCGCGCGAAACGTCGTCAAAGCCAAGGTCTGCGGCAATCTTTATGATATTTTCATACGAGCTAATCTCATAATGTTCTGCTTTCATCGCGGCGCCAAGATTGTATTTATCCAGAATCACTTTTGTGGGCTTTTCCGATTTGAAATGTTTATATTCACGCGCAAGACCGATGATGGCATAGCATGTCTCCGGTTTTGGTTTCATGCCAAGCATGCGAAATGAATTCTTGATTCGTTTGACGTGATTCTTTGTCTCGGCAAGATGTATCTTGTATGCGCTTTTGATGTCTTTTCTCGTCGATTCTTTGGCGAGAGTTTTTAGCATTTTCACCTGCTCTTGTTCTGCGAAAAAGATATCTTTTAGTTCATGTGCGAGTAATTCTTCGTCTGTTTCCATGGTTCCTCCATGGCGTTTTATGTCTTTAATCTCACATAAATATTTTGCATATACATGCATATTTCACTGATACATCAAAGAACGTGATTCGACTACACGATATCCAAACGGACTGCCATTGGCTCTATCCATGATTACAACATTGCCTTTCTCGTTGACCCAGATGCGTTGTATCTGCGTTCCGTTTCGAAACGTATTTGCGAAGTATTCTTGGGCAAATAATCCACGGCCAATCGTCACCGGCTCTTGCGCGACGAGCTCAAAGATTTCGACTTTGATATCGCTTTTTGGCGTGTCATAGAATATGAGTTCGACTTTATCGCCAATTTCCAAATGTCGTCTTTGAGGTAACTCGGAGATATGCTGGGCGCAATGATCGAGCAGAAATTCGTCAAGTTGTTGAAATGATTTTAGCGGCATACCTACTTACAGATGATACTTATTCAAATACATTTCTACTTAGGCAATTCAAGGAGCAATATGTCGCATTCCTCTAACGTGGTTATGAGAAAGTCTTCATCGGTTATCTTTGCGGCGTCGCCAGGTTTGAGTTCTTGGCCGTTGATATCGATCTTGCCGTCAACGACGAAAATGAAGATGCCAAATGTCTCTTTTGGAAACGTATACTCAATTTCTAAATTAGGCTCGAATTGGCCGCGACTTATTGTCGCGTCGGCGTTGATTTTGATTGTATTTTCGTCGTCGGGATGGACAAGCGTTACGAATTCGTTGTAATTCTCTTCTAAGTCGAATGATTTTTGCTCGTAGCTTGGCTTGATGTTTAGTTCACGCGGTGCGATCCACAGCTGGATGAAATGTACGGGTTGGTCGCCTGCGAATTCTGAGTGTTCGATTCCCGTGCCAGCACTGATTCGCTGCACGTCGTTTTCGTTTAATGTCTCTTCGTGGCCCATACTGTCTTTGTGCTTTAATTGCCCTTCTAAGACAATGGAGACTATTTCGAAATTAGCGTGTGAATGTGTGTCAAAGCCTTTATTTGGCTGGACTTGGTCGTCGTTGAATACTTTTAACGCGCCAAAATTCATGTTGTTGGGGTCTCTGTAGTTACCAAAGCTAAAGCTATGTCTGGATTTGAGCCAGCCTATTGCTGTCTGTCCTCGGGATTTACTCGGTACTATTGTGATTGTCATATGAGTTGAAATGACCGAATGATTTATGTATTTTTCGTAAAACATTTTATATACATGGAATATATACCACGTATATGGTCCAAGCAATGATAGAAATCCCAAACGAAACGAATCAGATTCTTAATATCGTGAAAGCGCGATTCAATCTGAAAACGAAGAGCGAGGCTATCGCAAAAATGGCGTCTGAATACGGAAAGACGTTGCTTGAACCTGAACTTCGTCCGGAATATATTAAGAAACTTAAAAAAATTAGTAAGGAAAAGACTATTCCTATGAGTGAACTTAGAAAACTCATAGAGAAATGATATGTACGCAGTTGTGTTTCGTGATAGTGTGTCAAAGATTCTTAAAAAACTCTATAAGAGAGATAGAGCGATTTATTTTCAAATAATGTCTAAGGTCGAAGAGATTTCTCTATCTCCCGAACATTACAAGAACTTGCGATATGGAATGAAAGACTACAAACGTGTGCACATAGGTCACTACGTGCTGCTGTTTTCCATAGAAGAAAATACCGTAATAATTGAAGATTTTGATCATCATGACGTAATCTATGATCAAAGCACTGGACAACCGCACTGACTACCTATATAAACTAAAACATTTAGGCAATGCTTATATGAGCGAATTCAAGAAATCCATAGACACACCGTTATCAGAGCTGACGTTGAGACGGTATGAGAAGCCTTCTTTTACTACACGTCGTGAGCTTGTGGCAAAGACGTGCTTATCTTTGGGTCTATTACAGCCAGGTGATTCACGGGATGTCATTGTCGATATTTTCTATGTATTATTAGTTGCGCGTTCGTCACGCAAGGAATTGTCTTCATATGAAGTACGTGAGGAAGTCGTCAAATTGCGACGCGAGAATAATCTTGCGTTACTTGGCATTGCCGATTCGAATGTCCGCCGCCAAATTAAGAGATTGCGCGACATGTTCTTGGTTGAGAAAGTCAAGAACAATTATCGCGTGACTGAATTTGAGCAGTTGTCTGCTATTTTTAATTCTAAGATAGAGCAGTATTATTTTCCTGCGATTTTATCTCGCGTGAAGGAATATGTTTCTACTTGCGATACGGAGTTTAATAAGTTGAATTAGAGTTTTCTTTTTTCTCATATATAGTTTTAAAATATGGTCTGGCTTTTACGCGAAATAGAAGTTATGTGGTTTCCAACCAAGAATACTTATGTTAAATACGCAGCACATACTCAACCAAATCATCAACAACAGAACTGTTTCCGCGATATAATTCAACCAGCAATGAATTGACAATCGGCGTTCGCTTTGGAAACAACCACTCCACTACACTTGAAACTGTTCCAGTCGCTTCACCCAAAGCAGCATCGCCTAAGTCTAATTCGCCTTCACGACTATTCGCAGTCAATCCAAAGAATTTCTCATACATTTTGTCATAGTCATACGTATAGGAGAATTGTTCTCCCTTACGCACACGCTGCGAGCGCGCCTGCACAATCCGACCAGAATTTGCTCGAGCTGAGAACGCCGTGTAATCTCGTTTTGACTCGAACGAATATTGCGTATCAGGTAATTCAGAATCCAGCGCCAGTCCATCCGCAAGCACGCGGGCACGGTCTGCGACGTAGACAAGTGCGCCACGCACGTCGTTTGCCAAGACAATTTTCTCAAGTAGCGCTTTGTAGCATTGTTTTTCGAATTCGCAACGTTCGCCCTTGCGAGATTTGGGGTCGGCAATACCAGGCGAAAGCAGTTGCCCGTCAAGATTGAAGCCAAAGCGGCCGGTGTCGCCGCTGAGTAAACTTCCAAAGCCAAGCGTGGTTGCGCAGGCATGAACCGGCTCGCCTAATGCGGTGCACAGACGACTCTCCAAGAACGGATCAAGAAGGCTTTTTGTCATGTATATCGGAGCTTTTTTGTTTAGCACCGTTGCGGCATCTAGTGTTTGTGCGACGATTTCAAGCGCCGTTTCTACTCTCCCCTGATAGTCGTCAAGCCAATCGGTCGAACTATCCAGACCAAATAATTTACAGAAGCGTTCATTGGTTATTGTTGGTGCAAACACCGCGTAATACGGGAATTCTGCAAGAGATTCAAGTTCGCGGGAAATTCTCGCTTGGGTTTTTGCAGGACTGCGATTTCGTAAATCAAACAGCGCGGCAACGTCAGGATCTTTGCGTAATAAAGGTTCGAATATCGACGAAATGAAATGGATCTCTGTCCAGTACGCATTTGAAATCCCTTTCGTGGACTTGAGCGTTGCATATTCTTCGAATCGCTTTTGCATATCGATGTAGGACGAAAAGTTCTTGAAAATGAGGGGATCCGTCGAATCATCGAACGGATACGATGCCACGTCGCGGCCGTAGCGTTTATGGAATTCAAAGAAACGGCGCATCCAATATTCACAATGGCGTTGTTTTTTTGATACTGTGTCAAGTCGGCCAGGAATGGAGCGATTCAGCCGAGCCATGACAATATGTTCATCTATGATCGCTTCGTAGATGTCTTCGGTCTTAAGTATGTCTTGGCCGCCGTAGCGAGCAAGCAATTCCAAGGCGGCATCGTCTCCTTGTTGTGCGCGTTTCCCCACGACGAATAGTTCATCGTGCGTCATGGGTTTACGTTCTGTGGCGCCAGTATAATATTGATGCTGCGTATCAAGTTTATTATTTGGCAATGGGAGAAAATGCTGTGCGTATCCCATGGCGTCTATCGTCAAGCGACCAGGCACTTCTTTTCGCACAACGAAACCGTTTTGGATCTGGCTGCGATGCATGACTGCTTCGCCGTGGGTGCCTATATTGAATCGGCCTTGTAATTGTTTTGGCTTTGCGTAGTCGTACTTGTATATATTTTGCCCCATCACAACGAGCGGCTGTAGTTCGAGGAATTTTTGTTCAGTCGCAGTCAAAATGTCTGACTGGGAATCAAAAGAAATGGAGGTGAACGGTACGTTGCGATCTTTTCCTGGGTGCGGTACGAGCACGGATGAAGGAAACTTATACTCGCCGACAAAATGACCTTGTGTGGAATTTCCGACGATGTGTAATGTCTGTTTTTCGCCTTTGAGTAGATCCATGATGCGGTCGATTTCAAGCAACATCTCTTTTCTATTGAGGAATCCGACTTTCGCTGCGGCTTTTCTTGTCGGATCCAAAGCGGCAACGGTTGCGAAATGTTTCTCTAGTTCAGGCAATTCAAGGTCGCGAACCGATTGTGGTGCGGCGACTTTCTTCCAATTGTCTGCTTCAGAATCATACGAAACGTGCATCGAGTTTTTAATGTATGAAAACGGAACCACGTCGGGTGTGACTGTAACAGCGCCATCATTGATCTTGATTATGCCAAATGGAAAATTCAACGCGGCTTCGGCTTGCATCTGATACAGGTTGTAGTGATTGAATTGCAGCGTGCCAGTGAAAATGCGTTTTGCCAGTGTCTCTGCATATCGAGGCATGATGACGTGTCCGACTCGCTCAGAGGATTCCACTTCCTGCACGAATATCTCTTTGTTTATGGAATCCAAAAAAGGGTCGACTAGCTTTGACTCGCTGCGTTTGAACGACAATTCTCTGCGGATGCTGTCTTTGAGCGTCTGCATTTGTTCGGATACGATAAAATATTTTGAAATGAAGAACGGCACGTGCAGTTTGACATTGTGCGAGAATTGGGTCGGATTATGCAGACGTTTGTTTGCGTCATCAATTTCCCAAGCGACGCCACGAACCCTACTTTGGAGCATTCCCTCTAGGCTTCTGTCTGCCATGACCCACGTGACTGCGTGCATATCATGAGTCATATTGTCACTATTTATAAGGAGTGAGATTCAGATTTATAAATAAAAGTTTCATCGCATTCCTCATGGGGGAAGTCGACACAGTTTTCTACATCAAGCAAGTCTATACTAATCTTGCAATCAACAAACCATGGCTTGCTCACAGAGATATCGACGACCCAAAAAAGTTTCTCAAAGCGTTGCGACGCAATTCATACTTTCACGGAAAAAGACGAAAACCGATTTTAGAGGATATTGTACACACTGCGTTTATGGATGCGGACAATACAAAAAAATCCGGGCGAATGAGCCAATATCAACTACACGAGCAAGCGATACTGGAATATATCAAAAATACAACCGACCTTACAATTCCCATTTTTACTGAAGGCACTACGGTCACCGGTTTTGGCAGAGCGGAGAAAGAGGGCATCGATCCATACAGTAACTCACATTTATTCACGACACTTTTGATCGCGCACGCATACTATCATCACGATATCTCGTTTCTGAAAAAGCTTCAATTCTGGTCGGTACAGCCTGTGACGTATGTGAGCGAATTCTTCGAAGAACACAGCGTGCCAGGAATCAGAGAGATTGTCGCACCGCAGCTGCCGGATTGGCGCGGAACATTGTACAAGAACGATGACATCGCACCAAAGATAGGGAATAGTCGATTCAACCCGACGCTTCTGGATCACACGAGCTTTGCGAAGCGTTATATCGCACCTGAAGAAT
>DATGWN010000048.1:0-2428 GCA_035299465.1 Acidobacteriota bacterium
GGATGAATGGATGATGGAAACAGAATTGCTGGACGGCAATGGTCCTGTCGCTCGCACAGAACTAGAGGACAAACTCAATACTGTTGTTCGCTTCAACCAATTCTTCAAAGTTCCATTAGGCGGCGGCAACTTTGCATACTGGCGTCACAATCCGCAAACTGACCAAGTGGAATTAATCAACGATTTGATGTCTCCAATCACATTCAATAAACATGAATTCGGAAAGGGCGTTTTAGGTGTTAAACCAAGAGACCACGAGCAATATTTGTTAATGCAATATGGCCTGATGAATGAGGCAATCGATACCGTTTTCATTCACGGTAAAGCTGGTTCAGGTAAGACATTCCCAACGACAGCATGCGCATTAGCAAGCACGCTTCGCACTAGTGGAAATATTTTGAACAATATGCTTCCTATGGACGGTTCCGTTCCAAAGCATTTACATGATATTTATCGCAATATGCGAGTTGTTGGTGGCGCTTACGATCGACTCATGTTCTACAAGGGCGGTTTCGGAGATTCATCTGTCGGCTTCCTTCCAGGCGGATACGAGGAAAAGACTATACCTAGTCTTACAAACTTTGACAAGGCGATGGAAAGAATCCCGTTCTGCCGAGATACGCACATGACACTCGCGGACTTGCTAGAAGACCCTACTAAAGTAGATCCGAAGAAGGGGCCAAAACCAAAAGAGAAGCACGATAGAGATTTTAGACTTCCTGCGGATTGCGCACTTGTTGATTATCTTAACTGGGACCATGTCCGTGGCGCAACACTCTCACGCGTCTTTTTGATTTGCGACGAAATGCAAAACTCAACAGACACACTTGCTAAAACTATTCTCACACGAACTGCTGACAGATCCAAGCGCGTCATCATGGCGGATACTCGGCAAATAGACCGACGAGGAAATACGCCGGACCAAAATGGTTTCATGGCGTCGCTCTATTTCTCGCTTTCGCAAAATGGCGGAAGAGGATTGCCTGGCACGATGTTCATCGACCTCACCAGAGGCTACCGTGACGCATCAGCAGATGTCTTCGCAGATATGCCGACATATCAGTGAACAAGTGCCTGCAGTAATTTCTGAAAGTAAATATCTTCATTTTTCTTTGCAAGCCGAGTTATGATAAGTTCGGGCGTGGATTGTGCGAGTCTGCCAATCACTGGATTATGATTGACTACCAAATTGTGTTCTTCGTCTAGTCCGGTAGCTTCGATACCGTCAAAGCGCATATTCTTTGGTTTGTCATTCATCAATAGTTTGCCTAAGTGTGTGGCGAAAATCAAGTGGCAACCGTTGTCAAGGAAATGTTTCGCGGTCGCGTTCATAATTATCCCTGCGACGGCAGGATCTGTGACTGCTTCCATCTCGTCTGCGAGCACAAGGGTTTTTTTCGACGGTTGGATGGTCGCTAATTGAGTGAGCATCGTCTCGAAAGCGCCTTTGTTAGCACTGCCTTTGCTTTTTGCGAAATAGTAAACTGATTCATAATCGGGCAATGATACATCTCCACTGGCACCAAGACCAAGATTTTTTAGCGATATTATTTGCAATATATGTTCGAGTAACGTCGTCTTTCCGCCGCTGTTTGCACCAGTAAGATACGATCCCGGCGTGTGTTGATCAAACGAGTATGAAATCGGTTGCGCGTGTTTGAGAAACATATTTTGGGCATCTGTCATGGATATAAAATCTGACGTAGCAATCGATTTTGCGCCAGTAATTGTCTTGTAACGTGCCATTCCTGCCACAAAGTCCAAAACTAAGCAGATTCGTTCTATAAGTATGATATATTCAGGAACTTGGCGTATACTCTCTTGATTTACTAATAGTAATTTTGCAAATCCGCTGGTCGTTGCCAAAGATTGTGAACGAGCGATGGAGTCTAAGACAGTCTCATCGACTTGTAGCGGTATATCGCGAATTATCGCTTGAGACGGGATTTGTGAGCTTGCGATAAGCTCATCGATTGCCAATTCAACCTCCCGAGGCAGCTGTTTTTTTTGGACGAGCGTCAAGAGCGCTGTACCACTGATCGACAAAGATTGAATACTCTCCATCAATTGGATATTGAGTTGGGATATTTGCAAATAGACGGTTTTTTTGTCGAGCTGCGCCGGTTTTTGTAACTGCAAAAGCGGCAGGACAGAAGCTATTTCATCAATTATCGGTTTTAGCAGCGATGATTTAATGGAATGCTGCAGTTGCGAGATTACTGGTTCATACACAGACAATTGTGACAAGTATTTTTCGGCGTATGCGTCCGTGATATCGTCAATAGATACTGCCTGTGGCAGTTTCTCTATATTGTATGCGAAGTTATCACAGTCGATGAATCTCACGACGTCATAATCTTTCAAAGTGTCGATGCTTCGCAGCGATGTGACTAACTCGCACGTGACCTGATTGACTTTACATTGTTTG
>DATGWN010000049.1:0-16921 GCA_035299465.1 Acidobacteriota bacterium
GGCTTAACGTATGCTGAGGAATTCAAAAAAGGATGGATAAGATACGTCCAGTATGTGCGAAATCCTCCGCCAATAGAAATAATCAGAAACATCAAGCCACTGCGACAGGAACTTGTAAAAGGGCTTCTCAAATATGTCGACATGTTCTCGCAACAATACAAAGCTGCCGTGGAAGAATTCCACCAAGAATACAGCGTTAGTCACGATAACGTACGTTTTGGATATAGTGAAGATCTCAACGCAGAAGGCAACATTATTCGACAATCAGTCAAAGACGGTTTTGTTGGCGTACCAAATATTGATACAAGAATAAATGAAGCATTCCTTTCATCTAATCATAGAGCCGAATGGGAACACTCGCATGCAAATTTGGTTGCCGAACATTCATTGTTAGATGCTAAGTTAAGAGAAGGTATGCCAAACAACCAAGTTGCGTTACAAACGCTTAACTTTGCAGCTCGAGAATTACAAGAAGCAGACAAGGCACTTGCACTTTTCGAACATTTCCCTACATTTACTCCTGATCATCCTCCTTCAATTGCTCCAGATAAACTTTCAGCAATTACTCGATTGAAGCAGAGAGTCATTTCCAACCAGGCAGAACAAACTGGCCAGCAAATGGAAACATACATATTGTCATTGGAAAAATATATAGAGGATGTCGAAAAACTGCGTGTAGATGTTAGCAAGGCCGCTACTGCGTACCAGCGAGCATGTGAAGAATTCGAAAATGACATCATCGCACAACTCCAAAGATAATTTTTCTTCTCGAATCTATTCGCTTCTTAGAACTGTTCCAAAAGGCAAAGTTACGACCTATAAAGCACTTGCTAATGCAGCGGGTACTCAGGCCTACCGCGCGGTCGGAACTGCTATGAACCGCAATCCTGACGCTCCACGCACACCGTGCCATCGCGTTATCAACTCCAATGGGGAACTGGGTGGTTTTGCGAGCGGCCTACCGAAGAAAATAGAGCTTTTAAAGGCCGAAGGCGTCAAAATAAAGGATAATAAAATTGATTTAAAAGTCTACGGATATCTTTTTGAATAGATGGCGTATCCAGCGTCTATGGAACTCCCAGTCACAACGGCCCGTAAACAAATCGATAACTATGCTGCGAATGGCTATCATGGCGACCTTAGCGGACTTCTTATATTAGAACGACGAAATGCTACAATAGATGGCCGTAACGGTTTCAATTGTCTAACATACGTTATGCAAAAAATCAAAGGTCTTCGACCGGACACGTCGTTTGATCCATGTCCGATATGGGCGAAGGGATTTCACCGCGTATTCAATCCAATGCCACAAGATCTTGCAATCTACATTGATACATCAATTCCACTTCCTGAGCAGGTGCATATCGGTATAGTTCGTACGCCAAACTTAGTGGAATCCAAATGGGGAAATTATCACATTTTCTTGCATCAGCTCGCTTCGGTTCCGACATACTACGGAAACAAACTGCTTTTCTTCCGTCGCTAATTAAGACCAAATGATTCGACGAATTCTTTTATGAACTTGTATTTCTGCAGATACTCAAGGCCTTTTGGCGTTATGACATAGGTGCGAGATCCTTTGTGTTCTGCTTGTTCGATGAAACCTTTCTCGAGTAATTCTTCCATATACTCTTCCATCATGCTGTGGGAGAGATTTGACTTGTATAGAATGTGAGTGGGTTTGATTGTCCCGCTTTTCGCCGATATCGTAGAAAGGATATCGTATATCACTTCAAGACGATCACGCTTTCTTTTCATACCGCAACACCAAGAGAAGGTTGATGATGAAAATGACGAAAGCCAGGAATGTCAATGCGTGATATGCTGCATATGAAAGTGCATGGCTGAATGTGAAAGTCCCTAACACTTTACCGACGAGCATTAGGAAGAAGGCGACGGTTGTGAATAGTAAGTTCTCTTTTTTGGTCTTCATGTATGAGAATATACAACTGATGACGAAATACAAAATGAACAGGGATGAAATGATGTAAAATGTCATCAACGGTAAGATTGACATGAATATGCCGATGCCAATCGAGAGATACATGACTATGTATAATCCTGACGAATTAGAATGGCTGAACATAAATGCGAGCGAGAGCAGTCCTGCAAGGAACAAACCAATCAACAGCATCAAAAACATGTCGGACATTATCCAGTTGTTCGAGTACACATGCGGGAATACGTTCATCACCGCCTGCATGATATATGCCATGCAGAACAAAGCGAAGCTGATACCAAGCAGGAATGGTTCGCGCTGCTTAGCTATGCGATAAATGCGAAGAGAATAATATGCTATCAAGAAACAGCAAATGGCGAAAAGAATTTCTAAAGAAATATCATATCCTTTGAACCATGAGGGAACTTGATACAGTTGAAACATCGAAGAAAAGATAGTTTTTGGCGTTATTTAAACTTTGTGTACGGGAAATCTCTGTTTGTTTTCTTCATTTTCGTTTAACAACTGATATAGGCAAAGCGAACTACTATGCTAAGTTGAGGTGGTATTATGACTTCAATGCTCAGAGAACTCAGCGCACACAACGATGTTGTACTGCAATCAATGTGGGTGCAACTTGTTCACCCTATTTTGGGTGAGAGAAGAAGTGAAGGGTTCGAGCAAACCGTGGTAAACGAAGCACTGGTCGCAGGAATCGAAAGAGCCGTTCCCCCCGGAGAGTTCTTTCGGCTGCGACTATCTCTCGTTCGGCCAACGATATTTCTCTTTGGGCGTTCAAGCCCACGTGCGCAAGGCTTTGACCTTGCTGCGCCGTTTCGGATAACACTGCGCGGAGCAGACCGAATTCTTCAAAGACTCGAAAGATCAAAAAGAAGGGAAGCGTCGCTATGATCTCGATCCAATAACGACGAAGAAACTGCGGGATGTTTTTGCAGTGTTGGTACTTGAAGTAAAGATCGGTTATGAATACAAGAACCAAAAATGAGTCGAACAACGTTATGTAGATTTGGTAATCGTGAATCGATGGAATCAAGAACTCTGCGAGGATGAGAAGCAGTAAGATGATGAGAAGATACGGAATTATTTTATCGACCAGTTTTTCAAGTTTTTCCTTATACATATGACTATTATCCTCGAGAAGTGTTTTAAAAGTTTTGCAAAATGCTATAAACGAAGATTGACTCTCTCTTTTGATGAAACCTCAGCACGCTTTGTTTTGCACGACTCTGATTCTTTCTATCGTCATCGAAGCATGGGTGCGATTATTTTCTGTCGTTATCGTCGGGACTGATGGCTTTGATCTGTGGCCGCCAATCGACAATATCATGCATTTTCTTTGGGGAATGAATCTTTTTTTCACGTTCGTGATATTATTCAAATGGAGACCGCGCGATGCATTGTATGCACTTATCGCATGGCACATGGCGTGGGAAATGGTCGAAATGATAGGAGACACTGTACTTACGCAACCGGAACATATGCTTGATTTCTTTTTCTTAGACGGCATAAAAGATACTTTAGGTGCACTTGCTGGCGGGGGCGTCGGATGGTTATTGGTCAGAGATTATGGTCTGTCGCTCCAACGCACACCGTACTTGGCGTGGCTTAAATTATATGTACTTTTTATGTTGCCTTTATTATTTGTAGGTGGATTCTTTTATCTCGTCAATATTCGAGAAGGATTGGTGCACCCAAGTCCGAACTTATTGAGTATCATCTGGATTCCGACTGCGGCGGCGGCTTCCGTTTTCTGGACGTATTTGAAAAATTGGATTCGCTGAAAGCAATAATTATAAACCTCTCCCGTCAAAAAATTCAATTATGAAGTCGCAACACATATTGTTCACAACGACACTTGTCTTCTCCATTGTTCTAGAAATCACCGTGCGATGGATTTTGCTTGCAATTACAGGTACTGATGGGTTTGGTCTTTGGCCGCCGATAGATAACATCATGCATTTTATGTGGGGATTGAACATATTCTTCTTTTTCGTCATCGTACTCAAATGGAAGCCATTAGATGCTGTGTATGGTGTTTTCGTCTGGCAAATGGGTTGGGAATTAGTTGAAATGATTGGCGACATCACGATGGCACAACCAGTACATATGCTTGATCACTTTTTCCTTGATGGGATAAAAGATACATTCGTCGATATTGGCGGCGCGTTGTTAGGTTGGCTGCTGATAAGAAAAATTCGCACGCCTACTGCTCAATCTTCATTTTATCCGTGGATGAATATTTTTGCCTGGTGTATGCTACCAATTGTATTTGTAGGCGGAGCAGTATATATCCACAATCTACAAACAAATGTCGCTATCCCTAGCCCTGATTTATTGAGTATTATTTGGATAATTTGCGCAGCGGCCGTTTCTGCAGTTATTGCGCTATTCAAAAAGAAATATGGACTCTATCGGGATTGAACCGATGACCTTCTCCACGTCAAAGAGACGTTCTACCACTGAACTAAGAGTCCGGTATTGCTATAGGAAACGAGGAGGCCTTTTTAAATATAATGGTGTTTTTATATGTAAATTAGCCTCAAACGCACTATATCTTTTCAAACACTGATACCATCATTTCCTTATAGAACGGAAGCCAAAAGTTGATTTTAGATAGGTCTGATTTAGCGTGCCACTTCATAGCCACGTGGTCAGTAGTTACAAGTTTAGGTATGCTGCCGTTTTTTAGCTTTGCAGTATAGAATACTGCATAACGATCGCGAGCGCCAGGTGCGAATTTGCGAATTTCTTGGGTTGAAATATATCGCGTGTAAACGACCCGCAAATTGGTTACTTGCGCCGCGATTTCTTCTTTGAGTTCACGTTCTAGGCCCGAAATTTCTCGCTCGCCCACATCCATTCTGCCGCCAGGAAAATGCCACGACGATGGAGGATTGGCGTTTGAACTCCATTGTAATAATAGGAATTCTTTTTTCTCATTGAAAATGATTGCATACTCCGCGACGTTAGTTTCTAAATGTGCCATGTGTTTCTCCGTTCCAAGTATAATAGGAACAGAATTAAATAAAAAACATTAAAGAAAATTACAGTTTTTTCTCTTCTTTCTTTGGAAGTTCGAGCTTGATGTGCAATTCCTTGAGCT
Source organism: Acidobacteriota bacterium (assembly GCA_035299465.1). GTDB lineage: Archaea > Nanobdellota > Nanobdellia > Woesearchaeales > DATGWN01 > DATGWN01. The sequence goes on from DATGWN010000049.1 coordinate 5,064, forward strand.
GCTTGTCGTCGATTGGCGACGGCGATGCATCCATAGGACATTGTGCGTTCTTGTTTTTCGGGAACGCGATGACTTCTCGGATATCGCCCGTTCCAAGCATGAGTGCGCAGAGTCTGTCTACGCCAAGTCCCATACCACCGTGTACTGGTGCGCCGTATTTGTAGGCTTTGAGAAGGAATCCGAACTTTCTTTGCTGCGCTTCTTCGTCATATCCAATCAGCTTGAAAACGCGCTGCTGCATCTGAGGATTTGTGATACGGATTGATCCTGATCCCATTTCGTAACCGTTGAGTACGAGGTCGTATTGTTGCGCACGGACTCTTGCCATATCAGTTTCCAAAAATTCGAGATCGTTCTCGTTTGGAGCGGAGAATGGGTTGTGCATGAAGTTCCACTTCTTCTCTTCTTCGTCGAATTCAAACATTGGGAAATCAACGATCCAGCAGAATGCGAATTTGGATTTGTCGATAAGACCAAGGTCTTCGCCGAGTTTGAGTCGGAGTTTAGAGATTACGTCATTACATTGTTTTGGTTTGTCAGCGATGAACATCAAAATCGATCCTGGTTTTGCGCCAGTTGCAGCGATGAGTTCTTTTTGGACTTCGGGAGCAAAGTATTTTGCGATGTTAGATTCAAGTCCGTTTTCGGATACTCTCATCCAAGCCATACCTTTTGCGCCTGCTTTCTGGCAGAAGTCGATATAACCATCGATTTCATTTCGTGCAAGATCTTTTTGTGGATTGAGACATTTGATGATACCGCCGTTTTGTGCGACAGTCTTGAATACGCCAAAGTCTGATTTGACGACGATAGATGTAACGTCTTTTGTGAAGAGATCAAATCTGATGTCTGGTTTATCGATACCATACTTGTCCAATGCTTCTGCATATGTGAACTTTGGAAGCGGGAGTTTGACGTCGACGTTGAGGACTTTCTTCATTACGTTCGCATACATTCCGCTGACGAAATTGTGAACATCGTCTTGCGAGACGAAACTCATTTCTAGGTCAAACTGAGTATGCTCTGGCTGTCGGTCTGCTCGCAAGTCTTCGTCTCGAAGGCATTTTGCGACTTGAAAATATCTGTCACAGCCTGCGATCATCAAAATCTGTTTGTAGATTTGTGGTGATTGCGGCAATGCATAGAATGTTCCGGGATTGACTCGTGAAGGAACGACATAATCTCGTGCACCTTCTGGTGTCGATTTGATAAGAAGAGGCGTGTCGATTTCGACAAAGCCGTTTGCGTATGCGAATTCTCGAGCTGCTGCAACGACATCGTGTCGGAGTCGCAACTTCTTTTGCATTGATGGTCGGCGAAGGTCGATGTAGCGATATTCCAATCGAAGATCATCGTTTGCTGCTTTTTCATCATCGATGTCTATCGGAGGAACTTCCGCTTTCGCTAGAACTGTGAGTGTGTCAATGAATACTTCGATTTCCCCAGTGTCGATTCGTTTGTTTGTCAAGGAATCGCCGCGCAGGCTGACAATGCCGCCAACGACGATAGTATCTTCGCGTCGGAGTTTGGATGCGTTCTCAAAGCAATCTTTGGATTTGACGGGGTCAAATACAATCTGAGTAATACCGTATCTGTCACGAAGATCGATGAAAATGATGCCGCCGTGGTCACGTCTGGTAGCAACCCAACCGGAGAGTTTTACGTGCTTTCCTTTGTCTGAGGCTCTAAGAGCGCCACAGGTGTGAGTTCGGTATGCAGTTGTGAGTGTCGTAGGGATTGTCATATCAAATGGCAACGACGGGGCGTTTATAAAGATTATTGCGTTTTTTGACCTTTTTTCTATGCAGGAGGGCCCTCGAGTAGTTGTGATTGAGTCCGCTTCAAAATATGCTCACATATGCATACAAGCACACTTATATTATAAGTTAGTAATACGAGTATGTTCTTGGGGAACGGAATGAAACATATACCTGCGATTGGCATAGCATTGATGCTTGTAATGCTTTTATTCTTGCTTGGTTGCCAGGATAAGATGGAATATTCTGACAATATAGAGTATTGCCAAAACTTCTCTACCCAAGAAACGTGCGATACGTCGTATTGTGACTGGCGACTACAAGTAGAGTGCGCTGTGCCTGGTAATAATTGTGGCGTCGCGTATACAGGAATTCCAGAATGTCTCCCTAAAAAGAATCCTTAGATATTCAATTAATTCGATTTCAAATGTTGGTTTTTATTTTTAATTTCTGATGTCTATAATTTCTTTTTTAGAATAAACAAAGTATCTTGGTTTGCCGCAAATGTCCCTACGACTTGAAATGATTGAGAAATCGTTGCACAAATCTGAGGGCTGTGTTGTGCTTTATTGAGAACTGTGATAATCATAAAGTCTTTTGCGACACGATTCATTTGCAATAATCCTTTTCTAAAATCGGCGAAGTTATGGATTGCGCTAAATGAAACGACGAGATCGAATGCATTGTCAGCGAACGGCAGCTGCTCAGCACTTGCGACGAGGAATTTACTTTTGTGCGAGTTATTCTGCGCGATGAGTTGGCTACTTGGATCAATGCCTGTGACTTGTGCGCCGAATTGATCTACCCAAAAGTCGCTTGAAATTCCGGTGCCACAACCGACATCCAAGACCGTCGTCTGTTTTGTGAACGTATCCAACTTTAATTGCTTGAGTCGTTTTACAGTAAGCAGAAGCTTTTCCATCTGCTCTGAGCCGTGTAATTGATTATAGCCTTGCGCCATGTCATCGTAGTAAGAATCTGAACCCGAAGTTGTATTAGTTGTCGGTGGCGACATAAGAAGAAAAAAGAATTAACGATTCTGGAAGAATCGCTCTTCATCGACGTCTTTTGTGGATTCGATGAGTTTCTGAGCATCTGCTGTTGCGTCTTCAGTGACTGAGCGCTTTCCGCAGTACGGGCAAGTGCTGTTGAAGTCGATTCCTGCCGCTCGGCTGAATCTGTAGCCGCAACTGTTACACATGTACCTCAATTTTTGAGATTTTTGTGGCTTCTTTTGAGGCACTTCTTTCTTGACTACTTGGACCGGTTTTAGCGGAACAATCTTTGGCTCTGGTTTTTTTCTATTAAAGAGGAATCCGAACATAGTATCACTGAATTGTACAGTACATTTTGAGTTTATAAATTTAGCGTACTTGTGATGCGTTTTTGCGGATATTTATTGTGCAGAAATCGTATCGGGCGCTTCCAAAAAAAGGGCCTAATCCCAACCACATTGTTTGGCTTTATCCCTTTTGCTGACGCCGAATTGGCGCAGCAGTCTGTAATTTACATACAACCGGGGCCAATGATGCATAAATCCCGTAAAAAGACAAAAAAACTCCAATAATTTTGAGTTCGATTCCGAAAAACGGAAGTGCAGTGAGGATCGCGGATAGACCAATATAGGATGCAAGTGTAAAGCTACAAGACGCACAGCCAGAAAGCAGGATGCCCAACATCGATGCCATTGACGCTGCACCCACACTCGACTTTGATATTCTTTGGGCAGAACGAAATTTGTGTACTAAAATTGTGATATTGATCGCTATAAAAAAAGCCAGTAACAAGTCCAAGATTAAATGCGAGTTTGCAATTGCAGATCCCATGTTTCCATGAATGAGTGCGTAATTGCTTAGTCTGTAGAATAGTAAACCGAGTACCAAAAACAAGCTCACAGACAGAATCCAAGATGACGTTCTACTATATACCTCTTTTAACGCCCACGCTCGTTGCATCATTTCTCACGCGCCAAGACCTGTTTATATGACTTCTGAAAGTCAGTGCGTCAAAAGAGATTTAAAGAGGTGAACGAGAAAATCAGCTATGTCTAGAAAGAAAATAATTATCATCAGCGCAATTTGTGCTGTTCTTGGCATTTGTGTACTCTTATTTCCATACGTATCTCCATTCATCTTCGATTCCGTTGATGTGGGTTTTGTAAATGTCCTTGATGGTTCAGCATTCTTGGTCAGAAAAAATGTAGAAACTGAAATTCTGGCGCCGATGGTGCTCAAACAAGGAGATATCATCTACACAACGACTGGCGAGGCCAATGTCATTTTGTTTGAAAGCGAAGTTGTCCGATTGTCACCATATTCAAAAGTCCAACTTACCGAGATGTCTGATAGCAAAATTCTTCTGACGCAACTTTCAGGGAATCTTTCGCACTCAGTCAATAATTTGAACGGAAATAGAACATATATCGTCAAATTACCAGAGACGACTGCTACTGCAACAGGCACGCAATTCGTAACTACGATTGGCGGTGGTTATGAGTCTCACTATGTGAGCGAGGGCCAAATATTCGTCGAGGATTCATTTACAGATCTGTCCGTCGGCATTTTAGAGAAGAGCATCAAGCGAAGCGGCGAGCCACTTGTTCTTGAACCGCTCAGTGCAGAAGAAAAGAAAATACTGGCGCGCGAAGTGAGCCAAACAATACAAACGCTCCAGGGTCTACGACAAGCGCAGATTGCCGAACTTACTCCTGTTGTCGAACTTGTAAAAAAGAAATACAATCTCACAGACGAAGATCTACAAATATATCTTGCTAAAATTGATTCGGGCGAAATTGATATGAAGGACGTCGTTGCAAACGCTCCAATCTCAAACCATCGAGTCGACAAGTTTATCCAAACGACAAGTAATATCAAAGATTCGATAAAAACGTTAAGCGAGCTTGAGACTCAGTGATACAACGCGAGAACTTCTTCTTCTAAGAAATGTAAATTACCTGGAATGATTATAGAGTGCATAGGCGCACCGAAGTCTTTGCTTAATAGATCTTGAATTGCTCCGAATATAATTGTCGGTGTTTCGCTTCCCAGTCTTGCAACGCCAATCGCCATGGTTTGCGGCGAGATTATTTTCTCATTGCGCTGCGATTCAATATCCAACAATTGTTGGAGGCCTTGATTTACTGTCATAAATCGCGCAGGAAGTGGTGACTGTCTATTCTGCAGCAAATCCTCTTTTGAAGGTTCGGCTACTTTGATGTCAAGGAGAATTAACGTATGAAGACCCTGCGTTTTATTTTGCTTGACTGCGTCATACGCAGTTTGTGGTTTCCAATCGTCGTCGAAAAAGACCATTGAAGTCGTTTTTCCGAATTTGTATAGTTGCAGCCCCGTAATGCCTACTGCTGTCAAGATAGAAGCGTTGTTAATTATTTCTGTAACGACGCCTTCTTTTCTTGCACGAAGGTATAAGTCAGTGTGTGTTGTTGCGCTAAACACGTCGCCGACTACAAGGAATGCGACGTTTTTTGATTTGGCGTCTTGAATAATCTGGTTTGGATCTCCCTCAACCATTGCGCGAGACGCGAGTGTTATTTTTTTATTGAAGAAGTATTCTAATTCCTCGATGCTATTTTGTTGGATTGCAGTGTAATTCTCAAGATAGACAATATGGGCAAGCGACACCGCTTGAAGGCCTTTGACTGTGATGTCTCGGGCATCCCATAATCCTAATCCGATGAATGAAAGCACCATTGTACCGTGAGTTGTTCTATTTCATTAAAAAAATGTTCTAAAGAAATAAGAAAAAAATTAGAATTTCTTGAACTGAGCGACTTCGTCAATAAGATCGACGTGGCCGAGAACTGTTGTTCTGCAGCAGTATCTTGTGAGACCAAGCTCGTCAAGCACTTTTTGCGCGTCTTCTTTCTTCTTGTTGACTCGTTCGTTATATTCTTCCCACACTTGTCCTATTGGTTTACCACATGAGTGGCATCGAATTGGGATCATCATTGTGGTAGCCTCTAACGGTATGACTTCTGGACTTTTGAGCGTGCTTTTCCGTGTCGGTTTGGCTTACTCTGTTCCTTTCGTCGTACGTCGTTGACAAGAAGCTGTCGGTCGTATCCGAGATACGTCTGTCGAAGATCTTCATTCTTCGTGAAATCGACTAGACCACGGCAGATTGCGATTCGGCTTGCTTCGGCTTGTCCGTTGATTCCGCCACCAGCGACGAGAACTTCTACGTCGACAGATTTTGCGTGATCACGTGCAAGGATGAGTGCTTCTTCGATCTTCATCTTCGTGTATCGTGGAGTGACTTGTGCAAGAGGGATGTGGTTGATCTTCACATTTCCTTTTCCTGAGCGGATCGTTGCACGTGCAACTGCTCGCTTTCGCTTACCTGATGCTTGGACTATCTTCATTGTGTTCTTCCTCCAATAAACTGAGTAATTCTGCTGATTGGCGTAAACTTGAGCATCTTAAGCTTGTCTACTGATGCGCCTTCGATCTTATCGAAAGTCTTACCTTGGAATGCTGCTGGCACGCCACTGTAGCATCGGATTCGAGCAAGTGCTTCGCTTCCGCGCAATGTTTTGTAAGGCAACATACCACGGATGATTCTCTTCACGAGGAAGTTTGGTCGCTTTGGTATGAATGGTCCTTTTGCTGGTGTTCCGCGCTTTGCTCGGTTGTCGAACTTAGCAAGGATAAATCGTGTATTTCCACTGATAACTGCTTTTTCGCAATTTACGATGTGGATTGTTTCGCCGTTCAATGCAGCTTTAGCAATTCGAGTTGCCATTCTGCCGACGAGTTGGTTTGTTGCGTCTACGATCATCATTGTGTTTACCCTATGATCCGAAGCGCACTGCCTTTCGGATTCTTTGTCATCTCTTCGCTGAGAGTTCGTACGCTTCCACCTGCAGCTTTAATCTTTACTGCTGCGCTTTCGCTACATTGGTATGCAACGACTGTGACTGGATGCGTAATGACACCTGTCGCCAAGACTTTGCCTGGTACGATGATTGCGTCGTCTTTTTCTGTGAGTGATGCGATCTTCTTCACGTTTACAGCTCGGTGCTGTCGTGTCGGAGCGCGCAATTCTTGTGCAATTCTGTCCCAGATTTGCACTTTCTGTTTCTTGGATTGTTTTTCCAAGGAAATAATGACTTGTTTGAGTACATCGTTTTTCATCATGGTGATTCACCTATTTGATCTTCTTGAGTGCTTCTGCGATGCTGTCAAGCTGTTTGTCCAACTGGCTTGCTGCTTCTTTGATGAGCACTTCAGGTTTATGTTGGCCGAATGACTCAACGATAAACAAGAAGTCAGTTTCACTTTGCGTGATCTGTACATTCTTTGACTTTGTAACCGGTATATTGAGCGTTCCGTCCGCTTTCACGAACAGTTCCATCTGCTTTTCATCCAAGACATCCTTCGGTGTCAATTCGATGGATTTTGCGCCATCTTTGATGATTGGAAGGTGTTGGAAGTGTGCTGCTGCAGCTGCCCATTTCATATGCTCAACGCCTTGACCCAAAAGAGCTGTTGCTTCTAATCGGATCGTTTGGTTCTTGAGCAATTTGACGATTGGCATCTGCGGGAATGCGCATTTGACTTTTGGATCCTTTGCCTTGAGTTCGCTTGCGAACACAGTGCATGGACCTTTTGCGTCCAACGTCAATTTAACTTCGCTACCTGCTCTTGAGACACCTTCTGCAGCTTCTCCAGCTGGAAGGACATATGAATCAAGATCTGTTACAAGCGGCAACAATGCAAGTCTGTGAGCGATAGTTTCGTCGTACAAAGCTGAGTTGTTTTCGTAGAATTCTACGTCTTCAACCGCTAATGTTGGAACTAAGCTGATGATTGCGCGTCGCAATGCATTCGCATATGCTGACGTTGCGTCGCAGAGTACAAATCCAATTCGTAATTTGTCTTTTGAGCGAGCGATGTTTTTGATACTGACCATAGTTCACCTTATACGCGTCGTCCTCTCTTACCGCCCTTCTTTCTACAAGTGTCGTGAGGTATTGGAGTGACATCTTCGATGATACCAATTCGTAATCCCATTCGTGAGAGTGCTCGGACTGCTGCTTGAGCGCCGGGACCTGGTGAATTTGGACCGTTTGGACCACCTGGTGCTTTGATCTTAACGTGGATTGCGTTGATTCCCTTTTCCATCGCAATTTCAGCTGCTTTCTTTGAAGCTGCCATTGCTGCTGTAGGGGATGCTTCCATTCGGTGGGACTTGACTACTTGTCCACCTGATGCAAGTGCAATTGTTTCAGTGCCAGTGATGTCTGTCAAGTGAATGATCGTGTTGTTGTACGAGGAGTAGATGTGACAGATTCCCCATCGCAGTTGCGCTGGTTTTCTTGATTGAACTTCTACTGTTTCTTCAACCATTGGAGTTTGTTCTTTTGTCATGTTACACCTATACCTTCTCTTCGTCGACAATCACTTCTTCAGGGACTTCGATTTCGACTGCTTCAACTTGCGGTTCTTCAACGTTCGCTTCTTGAGTTGCAGTTTCTGTTGCTTTCTTTTCAGACTTTGATTCTTTGACCATTCGTTCAGGGTGCATTTCGCTTACTAAAGCGGAGCGCTCAATGAATGAGATGGAGTGTTCGTCTTCGACTGAGACTAGAAAGCCTGGCGCGTCAATCACTTGACCGGCAACTGTGATGTGTCGGTGTGTGATGAACTGTCGAGCTTGCTTCATCGTTCGAGCGAGTTTCTTTTTGTAGACTAGAGTCTGTAATCTTCGTTCGAGAACATCGCGGATCTTCATGTCCAAGATTGCAGTGATGTCTTTATCAGTTGCAACAAGGCCGATTCTCTTAGCGCGTGTGAGCAATTGTGTCTTTTCGAGTTGAGCTTGAGCACCAGTGAGGTGGTTGAGCTGTTTGAAATTGTCAACAAATCGCTTAACTTGCGAGTTGTGTCGATAGATTTCTCGTTTGTTCTTAAGACTGAACTCCTTGACAAGGACAAGTTCTTCTTCGATACGAGCCTTCTGCCATGGGTGGCGAGGATTTGCGTAACGCTTCTTTGGTTTTCGTGGGTCTCCCATGTTCGTACCTCCTTAAGCGGACGGCTTTGGCGATGCGCCAGCCGGTCCAGTTGACTTCTTCTTGCCTCTCTTTGAAGCTGAAGAGTTCTTTGATTTTGATCTTCGGTGATTTGATCGAGTCTTCTGACCACGTAGAGGTAATCCCCAAGCGTGTCGTAGACCTCGTCGGAGTTTGATCATCTTCATTCGCTTGATGTCGTTTTCGACTGCGTATGTAAGATCTCCAGTAATAAGATGCATGTTTCTGCCAGTTTCGTAATCGCCGCGTCGGTTAAGCATCCATGTTGGGAACTTGGATGGCGTTGCGATAAGTGCAGTCAATGCTTTGACTTGTTCATCTGAGAGCGTACCAGTCTTTGCAAATTTATTGACGCCTGTCAAATTGCAGATTGCATTTGCGAGTGAATCGCTGATGCCTTTGATCTTCTGTAATGCGACGATAATTGGCTTCAAACCGTCAAGGTCTGTATTCGCAATACGTACAATGTATCTTATTTTTTCTTCTGGCGCTTTTGCGGCAGCTGGTGCTGCTGCAACTGGTGCCGGTGCTTTTTGTTCTTGTTTCATGTGAGTTTGACTCCTGCTCATGAACTATTAGAAAACATATCAGAAAAGGCAAATAGTTGCGTTTTTCGTGCGATTTGATCGCTGTTTTCTAATGTCACAGGTATATTGTTCCCCGCGATATGAGCATCAGATGTTGACTAGCAACATCAGACATTAGTTGTAGTCCATGGAAACTCGGGTTGGTTTATAAAGGTTCCTGAATCGTATACATTTATAAATGAAAATTCTTGAGGATGTTGAATGATATACGGAATACTTATTGGATCAGTCAGACAGCATCCACCAACACCTAATGGCGAATTCGCTTGCACAATCTATGGCGGAACGGGCGGAAATAACATCAGCGCACGAATCACACCGACGTCAATCTACCAAGCAATGATAATGTGGCAATGGAATCTAACGTTTGAGACACAAGAAACGTACGATACGTTCATTGCTTTGCTTCGACGAAACACAGAAGGCTGGGCAGGAATTTGTGAAGCTAAGAAAAAAACCGGCGCAATCCGAATTAAAAATTAATTTTCTTTTATGTGGGCGGCATCATTAATTTTGTTGATGGTCCACGAGTAATTTCCAAACAAGTTTCTATATGTGAATCGTGAGATTGAAGTGTTTCTCGTCTCAAGTAGCCACGTGTATTGTGGATTGAAGTCCAACAATTTTCGTATCCAACATTTTATTGCAAGGCCGTGCGTGACTATGGCGATTTTATAGTGTTCACCTTCATTGTTGGAAAGATATTCGCGTCGTCTTTCGTCGATAAAGTCCCACATTCGTTGGCCGCACTCAGATTGCGATTCACCATTTTTTGGCTTGAAATTCCACGGATCTTTTGCAATCTCTGCTATTGTCTTTGGTGTATAGACTTCGACGCGATTTCGCCCGACGAAGTCACCTTGATCAAGTTCGAGTAATTGTTCGGATTCTGTCGCGTACTTTTCGTTGAGCTGACTTTTTAATCCATGCTTTCTCGTCTGGACGGCGCGGACGGCGGTTGAGGAATATATTTTGTCGTACGCTTGGTTTTCATTTTGCAGTCTCGCATCGAGCGCTTCGCATTGTAGGAATCCTAGCGCGGAAAGTGGCGAATGATTCATTCTGCCGTGTATGATATCCGGTCGTGTGTTCGCAACAGATTGTGCGTGTCTTATCAAGTCTATTTCTAGCATACTTTTGGTTTAATTTCTATACACTTAGAATCAGCGTCTATTCTGAATATAACAAATATACATCACGCAACCTTTTATCCAAAAGCTTGACCAAAAACATATCATAAAAAGACATATCATAAAAAGAAAGGACCAGTGCGGGGAATCCACGCAACCTTTTACCGAAAAGCTTGACCAAAAAACATATCATAAAAAAACATATCATAAAAAGAAAGGACCAGTGCGGGGAATTGAACCCCGGCCTGGGGATCCACAGTCCCCCGTGCTACCATTACACCACAATGGTCATGTGATTGAATTTTGAGAACGAGAGTTGTTTTATAAAGGTTCTTTTTTGTCGTCGCCGACGTGCGAACCGTGCAATTTTGCAAAGAATTCTTTGACTTGTGTCTTCCAGTGAATGTGTAAAATGTATGATGCAAGTAGCGGTGCAAGGAAGGACACTGCGTAGATAATGCTCATCGTGAGCGGATGTCTGTCAAAGAGAAAGAAGTTGGGCAAATACTGGATTGCTTTGGAAAACAAAACGTACCCGCAGACTGCGGCAAAGTACGGCATCAGTACGTAGACGATGACTTGGTGGTGACCGGAAAAAAAGTGTTGAATGTCTCGGATGACGGATTCACACAGCAAGCCAAAGCTTATTCCTAATATTATGAGCATGCCGTATAGTGCAGGATTTGGAAATATGACGATAAGCGGCACTGAAAGTGCAAGTACACACATGTTGCCAAATCCGATGATGATGAGAAATATCCAAAGAATGCTGGCGTCTAAAAATCGTTGCCACGGCGTTTTAGTCTGCGGCGCTTGGGTCAAAACGTATCGAGCATAGGCGATATCATTGGGATGCCAACCTAGCTCTTTCATTTTTGTGAGTAAGTGCCATTGATGCCGCATAGTCTCTTTTTTTGTCGTTAGGCTATAAAAAGATTTGTTACTTTTTTATAGGTTCAATGATGTGCAGAGTAATTTCGTTGTGTGAGCCTAGCTTCATCTTCGGTCCCCATGTTGCGGATCCTGGCGCGACGTAAATGAAAGAATTCTTTTCACGGAATTGACCATAGACATATTTGAAATTGAGTCTGACCAGTAAACGGAATGGCCAGATTTGTCCTCGATGAGTGTGACCTGCGAGCTGAAGATCGATGTTGTGTTTGACTGCTGCAGTCAGATCAGTTGGTGTATGATATAAGAAAACGCTTGGTTTGTCTTTCGCAATTTTTACTGCGTCAAGGACTTTTTCATGATGATGTTTGTCTAGGTCGTACGATGCGCCAATGAGTTGGACGGATGGCAACATCGCTGCCGAATCTTCCAACATGAT
>DATGWN010000050.1:0-6003 GCA_035299465.1 Acidobacteriota bacterium
ATCACCGTACAAACAACAATCAACGCGCCGCTTGCCCGCGTGTGGGAATGCTATACTGTTCCAAAGCACGTCACAGCATGGAATCACGCGTCAGATGATTGGCATTCTCCGTCCGCGAAAAATGATTTGCGGGTCGGCGGCAGATTCAATTATCGGATGGAAGCCAAAGACAAGAGTGCGGGATTTGATTTTGAGGGCACATACTCCGACGTGAAAAAGCATCAGAGAATTGTCTACGTAATGGACGACGGAAGAAAAGTTGACACGACGTTTTTAAGCACTAGCACAGGCACTAAATTAACTATCATTTTTGACGCCGAAAACGAGAACAGCATAGAAATGCAAAAAGACGGTTGGCAGTCGATTCTGAATAATTTCAAAAAATATGTCGAGAGCAATTAGTCTGATTACTGGTAGGTAAATGGCTGTTGTTCATTTATCATCATTTCTTGGATGAATTAAAAAATAAACTTAGAATTTACTAGACAGATTTGACATCGCAGCCATATCCCATTTAGAGATTGCAGGTATTCCCGCTTCAAGGGCGAGTCTGATCGCAACGTCGTTTGCACTCAAAGACATAAAATTCCCTTTCGTAAGTTTATATGCTTGGATTGCCGGTTCCGCTGTCGGTGTATTTGGCTGGCCGTAGTTTGTGTCCATGATGCACCATGTGTATTGGTTTGCTGTAAGACACGATAGCAGATGCACATGGTCTGTTACAGCTGTTACAGTATAATCTAGACTTCTAAAGATTCGCTGCACACTTTTTTCCATTGATTTGTCGTGCAATCCGACCAATGCTGTTTTTTCTAATGCCATAATATGGGAATTACCGAGAAGTATAAAAATTATCTGCTCGTCAGCGTAGCTGGCAATGTTTCTTGCAGATATTGCCGAGTCCGATAGAGACGTGATTTTGAAACCGATTCTTTTGTGCCCGTTTTTTGCGCGATTTCTGCGTGCGTGTATCCGTCTAGAAATAGCAAAAACGTCTGTCGATCCGCCCATGAACGTTTTTGGAGTGCCCGATCGAGCATGATGAAAAGGTCTTGTGCGTGCATGGATGTTTGCGGTGATTCAGTCGTCGATTCAAGATCTTCAGACAATTCCGTAGCGTTTTGAAACACGCGCGTGCGTTCTCGTCGATAATGGTCGATGACGGCATTGTGTGCGATATGAAAAAGCCAGGAATCCAGATTTCCACCGCGATAGTCAGGCAATGCACGCGATGCTTTGATGAACACCGTCTGAGTGACGTCGTCGATGTCGGCGTTTCGTAATCCTCGAGAATACATGTATGCTTGCAATCGTGGTTTGTAATCTAAGACGAGTGCATGAAGTTCCATCAATGAGCGGAGTTTGGTGTAGTTTAAATTACTTTTTGAACTAGAACCAGCGGAGTGCTTCCCATTGTGCTTGGCTTGCTACTAGATAGAAAATGCCGATGGCGATGCCGATGAGTACAATGTACGCGATAGAACATGCGATGCATAATGGCAGACTGTTATAGTTATCGTCCCCGCCGATGATTAAACCGATAACAATCAAAAGTCCGCCGAGAATTGGCCAGACCAATCCGCCAAAGATAAGTATCTGACATGCTAGAACTGCACCTGCTGCAATGACTTTTGCGTTGACCATACGGTGTTTTTGGAGCGTAGGGTTTAAAATTTTGACGCATCTGCCTGGATTTGAACTCGGGATTACAGGTTAGGAACCTGTTGCACTATCCAGGCTGTGTTTGTCCTTATATGAAAGTCCGGAGACTTTCTTGGTAAATATTTAATAACCATTGCACGTTTCTTTCAGGCATGATAGTGTCCGTATTTATACTGGTAATAGCATTCGTGGCCCTCATCAAAGGCGCGGATTGGCTTGTCGATGGCAGTGCAAATCTCGCAAAGCGCTTTGGTGTGTCGCCTTTGGTTATTGGTCTGACAGTCGTTGCATTTGGAACGTCCATGCCTGAACTTATTGTCAATATATTTGCGGCGTTGGCGGGACAAGGAGGCGTAACGTACGGAAACATTGTGGGTAGTAACATAGTAAATATTCTTTTGATTTTGGGTGTTTCTGCGCTCATTTCACCAGTCCTTGTTCAAAAGTCGACAAGAAACTTAGAAATTCCTCTTTCTATCATTGCCGCTGTTGCGCTTTTGGTGGTCTCACTAGACGGTATGTTTAGTATGTTCGATGGTATATTGCTTCTGTTGTTCTTTATTGGATTCTTATGGTATATCTCGTATCTCGTGAAGAACCATTCGATCGAGCCAGAAGTTGATTATCATAGTATGTCTGTTCTAAAATGTGTCTTGTTGATGCTTGTCGGACTGACTTTGCTTGTTGTAGGCGGAAAATTTGTGGTTTCAAGTGCAGTCGATATTGCACGGGGATTTGGATTGTCAGAATTCATTATCGGTGCAACTATTGTCGCAATAGGCACATCTTTGCCTGAGTTAGTTACGTCAATTGTGGCTGCAATTAAGAAGAATGCAGAAATCGCAGTCGGCAACATAGTTGGTAGTAATATATTCAATATTCTATTCATAATGGGTGTCAGTGGCGTGGTACGTGGATTTGCAGCTCCAGCAGGAGTGTTGTTAGATATTGCAATTTTAATTGGTATTAGCGTTGTCTTATTGCTGTGCAGTATTCCTCTGCGCTTTGGCAGACGCGTTGGAATCTTGTTTGTGCTTTTGTACGCAGCCTATATTTACAGTATTTTTATGAGATAGTTGATTGCAATGTGCACTTGTTATTGACACACGTCGGCGTGGTTGCAGGACAATATACATCACATTGCGGCTGTGCGCATCGTAGATAGACGACGTTCTGAGTATTTATCGGGCGCGGACATTCGCAGCCGCATGATGCCTGTTGGGTACAGTCACTGTCTGTTTTGCAATATAGTTCATCATTGATTATCGGCGCCGGTGTAAGGGTGCACATTTTGTTTACGCATTTAGGCACGGTGTTTTCGCACGTGTTCGAGCAATCTGCGCTTCTGTGCAAGCACCAAAGTTCGATGGATTTGTTTTTGTTTATTGCTGTGCCGCAGCTACAGATATCGCATGACGTGAGCTGTACTGCGCAATCTGTGTCGGCGCTACACGCAAGGGATTTCTCAAAAGAGACTGAAAATTGAGCTGCTGGTGGGGAGTGTGACAAATAGAACACCCCGAAGATGAGAAAAGCTGCCAATCCAATGGCAAAATATGTGCTTGCAATGGTGCGCATATGACTTTTTTGGGTCGTGCAGCTTAAGAATGTTTCTAGCTTTTGGGCGGTCTCGTCGATTCTCGTCTATATGTTTATAAATGCAGTCTGTCCAAACGTTTATAAGGCGACCATAGTTCCTTTGGACTATTATGGCAACTATGACACTCAAGGGACATACATTCAATACTCCCCAGATCCGTGATTCGTTTGATCGACGCGCGGTGTTCTTTCAGAACAAGATATTTGACACTCTTGCAAAGCTAAACCTCACACCTGATGAAATCGATGTGAACTTGCAGCAATTCGCATTCAAGAAAGCGCCAGCATCTGCTACTTGGTACGTCGAAGGATATCATTTGCACTACAGCTACGATGGTTTACCAAAGTATGTTGAAAATCTAGCAGTTGTCTCAAAAATCTTGGAATTCGAAGTAAATCAATTCGTATCAGGTCAGAAGACATTCAACGATTTCATGAAGGAATTCACGGAAGATAAGGATGTTGCAGACCAGCGAAAGGCAGCACGAGAATTACTCGGCGTTGCAGCGGATGAACGAGATCTTGCGGTCATCGACAAGAAGTATAAAGACTTGGCGAAGGCTGCACACCCAGACATGGGCGGCGATGTTGAGCACTTCAAGGATTTGAACCGTGCACACAAATTGCTACGCAAAGAATTGCAATAGCTTTTAAACTCATTTTATTCTTCTTTCATTGCCGATGATGACTATTTCGCTATCAGAATATAGTATTACAAAAAATGTTGACTAACGTAGAACGCTGAGGCACTAAAAAAAATTTAATAAATTATTTCTTTTTGTGGATGAGTAACGTATTTCCGTCTGGATCACTTATACCAACCATATTGCACACGCCAAAGTCTTGTGGTTCGAAGAGGAACTTGACTTTGTTTTTCTTGAGTGTTTTTATTGCATCATCAAAGTTCTCGACTTCGAGCGCGACGCTTCCACCGCCTGAGTTAGGTTTGAATTGCGATCCTACGCCGATGGAGAGTGTGGATGTGCCTATGTCATATTCGATGAATTTGTCCTCATAATTGCTTGTTTGTTTGAGGCCAAGAACTCCCTCGTAGAAAGCTTTGGCTTTTTTCATGTCGGTGACTGGGTATCCTGTAAATGCGATGTTCTTAATTTTCATTCGTTTACCTCAGAGCGTTGCCCGTTTTTCGCGTTTATGTGTGTTTCGGGCATATGTGTCGACTGGTCTTGTGTGTATATTCTTAGCGTAATGTATATATACAAAGTCTCGTTCCCACATCTATGGATAGTCAACAGTTATTGTTTTTTGGTGGTGGACTTGCGCTTGGCATAACTGCTGCTGAATTCGTGCGGCCATTATGGCTTATTTCGCGTAAGAGTGGTGTGCCGATGTCACAGTTGGATCTTAATCACAGTATGACATTGGATACGATGTTGAAGGGCTACAGTATTTTTTTGCCGTTTTACGAGCGAGCGCATTTGCTCACATATCTCAAACAGGAGCGAGTTCCTACGTCTGATGTTGAGCGTATTCTGTATCAGTCTGAGCCGTTCCCAAACAGTTGGGCAACTATGTTTGCACGTTCTCGCGTGCGAAAGCAGCGGTGCGATGCGATTTACCAATTGCCGACTATACAAGAGTTCATCAGTCGATGAAATGCACATCAATCGATTCTAAAGATACTTAAAGAAGTGCGTGTAGATTTGTGTCGTGGCTAAAATTCCTATAACCAGCGACATGAATCGTGCGCAAATCGAAAAACAGATTCGCATATTCAAGAAACGAAAGTTTCCAGTCAGCGACAATAGATTCATTGCCGAGGCAATACACTCAGGTTCAGCGGATTTTGCAGAGTACACGCAGTGGGAGCGAGCGTTTTTAGAACATTCGATGACGCCGCACGATGTCATCGCTATCACAAAATGGTTGCCATCTACAAATAATTATATTGTATTTGCGAAATTGAGAAAAATCGCCGTCAGTACGCCACACGAGCGCCGAGACTGGACATATACCCACGCGTTTTTCACGACGATGATTCAGTTGACCAAAGCGATTTTGACACACAGTGTTACGCACAAGAAATTGTGACGTTATTCTTTGAGCAATGATTTGATATCTAGCGGTAGCGTTTGCATGGCAAGATTGCCGTCTTTATCTTTTGGCCATTCTTTTTGGGGTTTGTCCCAGTATAATTCAAGTCCGTTTCCATCAGGATCTTCTAAATAAATTGCCTCGCTGACGCCGTGGTCACTTGCACCTTGGATAGGGTAGTTTGCTGCAACGAGTCTGCGAAGCGCGTCTGCTAGATCTGCACGATGCGGATACAAGACTGCAAAATGATACAAGCCAGTTGTGCCACGGACGGGTTTTGGTCCGCCAGCGCTTTCCCAAGTATTGAGACCGATGTGATGGTGATAATCGCCCGCAGATAAGAATGCCGCTTGTGTACCGTACATCTGCTGCAATTCAAAGCCGAGAACGCCGCAGTAGAAATCCATCGCACGTTTAAGATCCGCGACTTTGAGGTGTACGTGCCCGATGCGTGTCTGCGGGTGTATTTTTTTTGAGTGTGTCATACGTCTAGATATGTATGATAGAGTATAAATACTTTTCACACTTTCATAAAGTAATTAAAGAGATTTTTTATCAATACTGTGTGAAACAAATCTGTGTGATCGGTGGCGGCGGGGGTGTGTCCAAATTATTTGGTGCTCTTGCACCGTACGTCTTAGACAAAAAATATGCGTTGCGTGCTATTATTTCAATGGCGGATAATGG
>DATGWN010000051.1:0-5953 GCA_035299465.1 Acidobacteriota bacterium
GAACTAGTCTGTGTGAGAAAAGTCAAATTCCTCTTGCAAAAAGATTGTTGAAAACGTATGCTCACAAGATTGTTTTACCTATAGATGTTGTTTGTGCGCCATCGCTTGACTCACCTGTGCGAATGATTGTAGGTGTTAATAGTATTCCTTCCAACGTTGCAGCTTATGATGTCGGGCCATTTACGGTCACACTCTTTTCAAAACATATCAGAAACGCAAAGACTGTATTCTGGAATGGACCACTCGGCGTATTTGAACAGCAACCATTTGATGCAAGCACCAATGCACTGGCAAAAGTGCTTGCTGATGCCAGCGAACACGGCGTTCAATCCATCATCGGCGGTGGCGACACTGTATCTGCCATTAATCAAGCGGGTGTAGCCCATTCGATGACTCATATATCTACTGGCGGTGGCGCTTCATTGGAGTTCGTTCAAGGCAACCCCTTGGCTGCGCTTTTGGCACTGAGTAAAAGCCCAAAAACGAGCCGCCGAAGGTAGGATACGACTAAATAGAGCTCCAATTGAGCTTATTTTCATAAATAAACGCTTGTATAGGCTTTTGGGCTAATTTAGATTAGAAAAACAGCCATATCTTTTCCTTTATGCTTATTACGCCTTTGTACTTGCGGTATTCTTTAACAAAATATTAATTAACTCGCATCAGTATCCATACTTCTCCCGGGTGACTTTATATGCCGCATAAAAAAAAATCGCGATCCTCAAAATCAATTAAACGTTCGCATTCTTCCAAGGCATCGCGGTATGCAAAAATCTCCAAATCACACAAAAAAGTCTCTAGAAAAGTTACTGTAAAAGCTCCAAAAAAAATAAAACGAAAGAAATCTGTCACTTTTATTCCAGAGCCATGGTCCAAAGTCACGAAGTACAAGAAAATCAAGAAAGATGGATACTACGGCGGATTCTATTTCTAATTATTTAGTCATCTCGCGTCGCAACAAATCGCCTTTATCATATAATGTCTTAATTGCAATCTGTCCGCGCTGTGTCTGTCCATAGCCAAGTATATTGTGTGCTTGATCTTTGACGACAACAAAGGGCGCGTCGTCATGATCTGCTTGGATGATTGAATCTGAAAACACGTCTCTGCCACACAAAAAGAGCCATGCACCTTGGACATTAAGAGTGACGCTGGGCGCCTCTTGCATATACATATCCAGGAATTGGGAACTTGGTTTGAAATAATTCTTCTTTTTCCAGCCGAGCAACACTCCCGCATGCTGGACTGCGCCGATTTTCTTTATTGCCAACGATTGCTCTTTGGAGACGAGGACGATTGAGTGATTCATCTCTAGAATTGTGCCGTCAAACTTTGGCGCTATGTTAAATTTCTGACAGAAATCTTCAATGATTTTCATTCTACAATCTCAACTTCTATGCCAAGACGTTTCTTCATTTTGGAAACGAGAATCTGGCGCTCGGCTTCAATATTGAGATTCTTGACAGATTCGTTTAGCGCGTCGATGTCCGACTGAATGAGCGCGATCTTTTGCTCCATTCGTTCCAGTCTTGCAACGTTATCCTGCAAATCAAGTTCATAGTATGATACGCGATATTTAGTATTCGCGTCTCGCATTGCGACTTTTTCATGGCGGTATCGTGAGTCGTGTTGTATGTCTCGGACTTTGAGTTCATACTTCTTGGCTTCCATCTTTGTGTTTTGCAAATCGACTTTCTTTTTCTCGATTGCAAGCAACAATTCCTCTTTTCGTTCGCGTTTTGCAAGCAAAGACTGCAAAGATTTCTGCAATGAAATGTATGCTTGATTTGCTTCGTCGTCGAAAATGTCAAGCGCTTGTTTGTAGTTTACTTCTGCTGCAGCGACGAGATCGATGATTGCTTGCGTCTTTTCTGGCGCCATGATCAAAAGAGTTTTTTGTGCACGCGGCAAAAACTCGTTTATGTTTTTGATGTACTTATCCATACCTGCATAATGCTCGCGAAGGCTCATGAAATCTGTAGCGACGACTTTGTTGTATTGCGTCAATGCGTGAACGAGATTGATGAGAATCTTTCTGTGTTCAACTGTCAAAGAATGCACATGCACTTTTTCTTCGGAAAAGAGTGCTTGACTAAGCGCAAGACTTGCTTTTTCAAGTTCTGAGATTGTTTGTGAGAGAATCTGAAAGTTTGTTTCAAGTTGCTTATGTGTTGGCGATAGAAGAGGCTTATACTGTAATTCGATCCACTTCTCAAGTTTGTCCAAGCGAACCGCAGCTGTTTCATACACTGGTTTCTTACGGAACATGTTGGAGATACGTAGCCAAAGCTTCATTTTATCATCACGTAGTGTACACACATGAGGATTTGTTTATAAAACTATTTGGGTGCAGGATACAATCAATTGGCGGTTAAAAAGCACATGCGTCGTGCACGTTTCTGTGTTTGCATAGGTTAGATTGGTGAGACTGGCGGCAATGAAATCACCAGCGTTACTTGTGTAGATGGCTCATAGCGATGATTTATGGGATTAAGAACATTTAAAAGATATCAAATGCATAGACTTTCCCTGACGCGATTTGGGAGACTCACATGGCACGACTTAAGAACATCAAGGCGGTATTTTTTGATTTTGACAACACATTATATGCATACAAACCAGCAAGCACCGCAGGCATTAAGGCTGCATACAAATTGCTTGCATCACGATATAACGTCACGTTCCAAGAATTCATGCAAGAGTATCAGGTCGTACAAGCCATCAATCAAAAAATTCACAAGGGGACTGCAGCAAGTCACAACAGACTTCTTAGATTCCAAAGACTTCTCGAACGGCACGGCATTTTCCAACCAGCATTCGCACTTGCCCTTGAGAAAACATACTGGGATGCATATATGAAGGAAATGTACTTCGATCCTTCCGTCGCTGACACGCTGCAATATCTTAGACAACAAGGGTACGCTCTGGGTATAATCACGGACCTTACTGCACGAATCCAACTCACAAAATTAGTTCGTTCCAAAATTTCTCATTTCTTCGGCGCTATTGTAACGAGTGAAGAAGCGGGACATGAAAAGCCACACCGAGCTCCGTTTGTGACTGCGCTCACCAAACTTGGCGTTTCTGCAGAACATGCCGTTATGGTTGGCGACAATCCGAAAAGCGATATCTACGGCGCAAAAAGAATGGGCATGAAAACGATACAGCTTATCAGACCTGATATGAAGCATATCAAGGGTCCAAAAGCAGATGTGACTATCACAAAGCTTTCGCAATTATTGCTTTATCTTTAGTTTATTTCTTTCTTTTTTTGAGCCAGTCTGAACTTTTAATCAAGATGTAAACAAACGCTGCAACGTACAAAAGGCTGAATAAAATAAATAGCAAGGAGAGGATTTTGCTTTTCCCGATTACATCTGCACCAAGGTATGTCTGTGCGAAAATCAGCGGCGCTATGCCAAGACTCGTACTTATTAGAAACGGTACGAAGCGGATATTAGTGACGCCTGCGACATAGCTAAAGATATCCGACGATGTGAAAGGATTGAGTCGTAGGAAAAAGAGTGCATATGGCCCATATTTGTTTGTCGATGCGTTGAATTTTTGTAGGAGCGCTGGCGGAATCTTCTTCTCGAAATATTCTTTGAAGAAGTAACGAGAAAGAAAATAACAGATGACTGCGCCAATCATGTTTCCAATCAATATGAGGATACTTCCTTTCACCGTGCCAAAGGCAAGACCGCCAGCGGCGTAAAAGACAATGCTTGGAATCGGTGCGATTATGACTTCAAGTGAAATGATGAGAATGTATATTACTGCAGAGAATGCACCAAATTTTCCTAGGAAGTCAACAGTTGTCGCAGGATCGTTCTTGAGCAGTTGACTTGTGAATCCGCCCGAGAAAAAGTCTA
The DNA here is from genome assembly GCA_035299465.1 of Acidobacteriota bacterium. Lineage (GTDB taxonomy): Archaea > Nanobdellota > Nanobdellia > Woesearchaeales > DATGWN01 > DATGWN01. The sequence goes on from DATGWN010000051.1 coordinate 3,873, forward strand.
AAAGTAGTCCTAACGTGAGCACGGCAATTATGACGACAAACACCTTGTGATGCGTAAATGTATTGTGGATATCTTTGCCGGCCTTGCTTAGCGTCTTTTGCTGAAAACGCATGGCTTTCTTTGCGGTGCTTCCCGCCTTATGAGAACTTTTTTTGATTTGATTGGAGACTTTTGATTTCATGTCGCGAGCACGAGTCATGAATCGTTCGCCACGTTTTTGGGCCTCGTCAATCAGTTTCTTTACCATGTGTCAGCTGCATGTGGTCAGACAATGGCTTTTATATGGCTATCGTACGCACCGAAAATCCTTCGGTTTCGACGGAAGATCTACGCTTTATTTTGGGAAACTATTTAAAGAAGACACCATTTGAAAATGATAACATTCAGGGGGATTTCAATGGTTTATCGCAACGCAAACGAAGTATATCATTCTTATTTGTTAGACATTCTCACCAACGAAAACGCAGTAGTAAAAATGAGCCGAGCAGGAATGACTGTGGGAACTGCTGGCGAAAAAATGCAATTTGATCTTTCACAAGGTGTCCCTCTTATCAATACAAAGAGACTTTTCACGCGCGGAGTCATTCATGAACTTGCATGGTTCCTCAATGGCACAGCGCCTGACGGAGAATTACACATCGACTATCTGGTCAAGAACAAATGTGATTTTTGGACTGGTAATCTTTTTGATTTCTACAATGTCAAGCGCGGCTTTAAAGAACCAAAATACTCTCCAAAATGGGAAAGCGAATATGCAGACTTCGGGCAGAAATTGCTTGTAGATCCAGAATTTGCAGCGCTTCACGGCAGTCTTGGACGACCATACAGCGCACAATGGAGAACATGGCGATCAAGTGACATCAACTCAGCTGAAGACCAAAAAGCATATGTCGACAAGCATGAAGACTGGATCAATCAGTTTGGAAAAGATGGCGCAGTCGCGAATTTGCGCAGAGAACGAGTACAAAAACACGCTCAACACAAAACTGTAGATCAACTAGCAAATGCTTTGGATCAAGTGCGAGCTAAATCCGATAGCCGTCGAATCATCGTGGAAGCATGGCGACCTGATGAACTTGCGAACATGGCTTTGCCGCCGTGTCATAAAGACATTCAATTTGTCGTCATGAACGATAGACTCGATATCCTTATGCACCAGCGATCATGCGATTCATTCCTTGGGGTTCCGTTCAATATCGCGTGTTATGCAATGCTAGGCACTTGGGCTGCAAAACTTGCAGGACTAAAACCTGGTGTGTTCACGCATTTCCTTGCAGATACCCACATTTACTGCGGCGATACCGTACAAGGCGCATGGTACAAAGACAATTTTGCACAAATCCAAGATCGACTCCGTGCAGTAAAACAGCCTGCAGATTATTTGAGTATCAAAGAATGGATTGAAGCCGAGTCACCGAAAGGCAAGATTGAGCCAGGTAAAGGAAAAGAAAGCTTTGATCACCTTACTGCTGTCCTCACGCAGCTGTCTCAAGATACAAAGGCGCATCCAATGGCAACGCTGGATGTTGTTGTAGATTCTTCAAAATCATCCAAAGAACTTTTGGACACCGTGAAATTCGAAGATTTCACCGTCAGCGGATACAACGAGAAGGATTACAAATTCATTCCACGACGGATGCCGGTATAAACATGGATATTTATCTTATCGCAGCAATCGGCGACAATTACGTCATCGGAAAAGATGGCAAGATGCCTTGGAATGTTCCAGAAGACCTAAAATTATTCAGAGAAAACACGCTTAACTCGAATATTTTGATGGGAAGAAAGACATTTGAATCCATCGGCCGGCCTTTGCCTAAACGAAAGAACATCGTGCTTTCTACGTCGATGAAACCTCACGATGGAGTATACATCGGCACAACTCTTGAAGAAGCACTTGCACAATGCGACGCTGACAAGAACCTTTTTGTCATCGGCGGAGCAACGTTATACGAACAAACGCTCCCGTTAGCAGATAAATTATACATTTCTCACATCAAAGGTTCGTTTGAGGGCGACACTTTCTTCCCTCACGTGAATTTTGCAGGATTGCCAGTGTTAGATGAAAAGAAATTTGCAGA